>NZ_JBEZLQ010000014.1:0-160940 GCF_040652235.1 Streptomyces sp. NPDC048277 | reverse complement strand
ACAGCGATCGGCTCGGCCTTGGGCTTCGCCTCAGCCTCGGTCACCGGCTCGACCTCAGCGACCGGCTCGGCCTCGACCTCAGCGACGGGCTCAGCCCCCGCCTCCGTCGTCGCCTCGACGTCGGCCTCCGGCTCGGTCTCGGCCTCAGCGGTCGCCTCGGGTTCGGCTTCCACCTCAGGCTCAGCCACGGCCTCAGCCGTCACCTCGGCCTCGGCCACCGGCTCCGCCTCGACCGTCACCTCGGCCTCGGCTTCCGTCACGGGCTCGGTCTCGGCCTCCGCCTCGGCTTTCGCCGCGGGCTCGGGCTCGGTCGGCGCCTCAGCCTTCGCTTCTGCCTCCGGCTTGGCCTCGGTCGCTGCCTCAGGCGTCGGCTCGGCCTCGGCTTCTGCCGCGGGCTCGGGCTCGGCCTTTGGCTTCGGGGCGGCTTCCGCCACCGGCTCGGTTTGGAGGGCGAGTTCCGGTTCGGTTGTTCGGGTCGCCTGCTTCGGTACCGTCACGTTGTCGAACGCCGCCGACACCAGGTCGTGCTCGTCGTTCGTCGCCGGGCGGGGTTCCGGGACCCCCGTCGGCGTCTCCGGTGTCGGTGTCGGCGCTTCCTGCTTCGACTGCGAAGGGAGCTGGTCCGCACCCTCTGCCTCGGCAGGGCGCGGCTTTCGCGACCTGCCGAATGCGTTCCGCAGGAGAGTGAGAATGCCCATGTGCGCAACCCTTCGCGTGAGTTGATACCCGTCAATCGCTGGCCAGGACGGACACGTAAGGTTAGCGGCCCCAGGTTGCGATCTTGGGGAGGGTCGATGACTCCTGTCGGGCGTACGGCGGTCGAGTCCGGGCCCACTCTCAACTTCCCCCCGGTTCCAGTCAGTTCATCTTTCGTTCATTTGGCTGCCCCTCTTGTGCACAGTCGCGCCCTTAGCGTCACGTTCACGCCAAGAGATCGCAAGGGGAGAGTAAAGTGCGCAAGCTGCTGCCCATCGTCGGCACGTCCGCCCAGCCGCATCCGGGCGGGCGGTCCGCCCTCACCTGTCGGTTCCGGTGCGGTGACGCCTGTTTCCACGAGGTGCCCAACACCAGCTCGAACGCCTACGTCGGTGACGTGATCGCCGGTGCGCTGAGCCGCCGTGGTGTGGTGAAGGCCGCTGCCGTGGTCGCCGTCGCCGCGGGGGGTGTGGGCGTCGGGGGGACCCTGCCCGCTGCCGCCGCCCCGGCCTCCGCCGCTTCCAAACCCGCCGGCGGTGCCCGCGGGCTCCGGTTCGCCCCGGTCGCTCCCAACACCGCCGACACCGTCACCGTGCCCGAGGGCTACGGCCAGAACGTGGTGATCCGCTGGGGCGAGCCCATCCTGCGGGGCGCGCCCGCGTTCGACCCGGAGAACCAGACCGGCGCCGCCCAGGCCGGGCAGTTCGGCTACAACAACGACTTCCTGGCGCTGCTGCCGCTGCCCGGCGAGCACCGCCGGCAGATCCTCGTGGCCAACCACGAGTACACCGACGAGGTGCTGATGTTCCGCGGCTACGACGCCGCGAACCCGACGCGTCAGCAGGTGGAGGTGGCCTGGGCCGCGCACGGGCTGGGTGTGGTGGTCGTGGAGGAGGACCGCAGGACGGGCGCGCTGAGCGTCGTACCGCGGCATCCGCTCAACCGGCGGGTCACCGCCACCACCGAGTTCCGGCTGACCGGCCCGGCCGCCGGGTCCGAGCTGCTCAGGACCTCCGCCGACCCGACCGGGCGCAAGGTGCTCGGGACCTTGAACAACTGCTCCGGCGGGACCACCCCGTGGGGCACCACCCTGCACGGCGAGGAGAACTTCAACCAGTACTTCGCCAACGGGACGCGGACCATCGACAAGCGGTACGGGGTCGGCACCGGGGCCACCGAGCGGAAGTGGGAGCGGTTCGACAAGCGCTTCGATGTCGCCCAGGAGCCCAACGAGTCGCACCGGTTCGGGTATGTCGTGGAGCTGGATCCCTACGACCCGGAGTCCGTTCCGCGCAAGCGGACCGCGCTCGGGCGGTTCAAGCACGAAGGGGCGACCGTCCGGCTCACGGATGACGGGCGGCCCGTCGTCTACTCCGGTGACGACGAACGGTTCGACTACTTCTACAAGTTCGTCGGCAGCAAGAGGATGAAGGGCGGCAGCGGCAGGGCCGCTCGCGAGCACAACGCCACGCTGCTCGACGAGGGGACCCTGTACGTCGCCCGGCTGACCGGGGACTCGCCCGCCATCGAGATCGACGGCACCGGGAAGCTGCCCGCCGACGGGGAGTTCGACGGGAGCGGGGAGTGGATCCCGCTGGCCACCGCCACCGCGAAGGGCGCCGTCTCGCATGTCGAGGGGATGACCGCCGAGGAGGTGTACGTCTTCACCCGGCTCGCCGGTGACAAGGTCGGGGCCACCAAGATGGACCGGCCCGAGGACATCGAGCCCAGCCCCCGTACCGGCAAGGTGTACGTCGCGCTCACCAACAACACCAACCGGGGTGTCGGCGCGAACGCCGCCGCCGACGAGGCCAACCCGCGCAACGCCAACAAGCACGGGCACATCCTGGAGCTGACCGAGCACCGGAACCGGCCCGAGAGCACGCGCTTCGGATGGCTGCTGTTCCTCGTCGCCGGTGATCCCGAGGACCCCGCGACCTACTTCGCCGGGTTCCCGAAGGACGACGTCAGCCCGATCTCCTGCCCGGACAACGTGGCCTTCGACCCGCACGGCAACCTGTGGATCTCCACCGACGGCAACCAGCTCGGCTCGCACGATGGCCTGCTCGGCGTCGCGACGACGGGTGCCCGGCGCGGTGAGCTGAAGCAGTTCCTGACCGTGCCGACCGGTGCCGAGACCTGCGGTCCGCTGGTGCAGGACCGGCGGGTGCTGGTGGCCGTGCAGCATCCCGGTGAGATCGCGGGGGCGAGTGTGGAGAGCCCGGCGAGCACCTGGCCCGACGGTCCCGGGAAGATCGTGCGGCCGGCCGTCGTCGCCGTGTGGCGCAAGGACGGGTGCGACATCGGCGTGTGACGCGGACGCGTTCAGTGCGGGGACGCGATCGCCCTGGCCGCCGCCACCTCCTGGCGCAGGGGTTCCAGGACGCTGTCCGGCGGGCCCGTGAGGTCCGTGCGGACCGAGATCAGGGTCTCCGAGCGGCGGACGCCCTCGGCCAGCTCGCGCAGTTGCAGGGCGACCTGGTCCACCTCGGCCCGGGCCGGGGGCGGTGCTCCGTGCCGTACCCGGACCCGGGCCGCCGTCGTCGCGTCGACGATGCGTTCCACGGCGACGACCAGGGGCCACCAGGCGGCGGCCCGGCGGCCGGTGGGCGGGGGTTCGGTCAGGGCGCGCTGGAACTCCGTGCGGATGACGGACAGGTCGCGGTAGAGGCGGCGGCGCAGCCGGGCGCGGGCGGCCGGGTCCGCGCCCTTCTCGTACGCCGGCTCCTCGAACGCCAGCTCCACGTACGCCGCCGTGTCCGCCACCGCGTCGGCCAGGCGGTCGCCGACCCGGGTGCGCCAGCTCTCCGGCCAGAGCAGATAGCCGGCGATCAGCGCGATCGCGCAGCCCATGAGCGAGTCGAGGAGACGCGGGAGGAGCAGGCCCGTGCCCTGGTGGTTCAGGACGTCGGAGAGGAGGAGGATCACCGGCGTGATGGCCGCGGTCTGGAAGCCGTAGCCGCGGGGCGTGAGGGCGGGGATCAGCGGGGCCAGGACCAGCATCACCGCCACGTCCCACCAGCCGCGCGGGACCACGGTCAGGACCGTCGCCGCCAGCACCAGGCCGGCCACCGTGCCCAGCGCGCGCAGCAGGGCGCGGGAGAACACCGAGCCGAAGTCGGGCTTGAGGACGAACGTGATGGTCAGGGCGACCCAGTAGGAGCGCGGCACCGGGACGAGGGAGACCAGGGCCTGGGCGATGCCGATGCACAGGGCCAGCCGGATGCCGTAGCGCCAGGAGTTGGCGGACAGCACGACGTTGCGGGCGGCGCGGGCGGTGCGGATGCCGAGGGCGGCGGGGCGGCCCAGGCGGTCGTCGATGCCCCGGGGGTCGACGTCGGGGGAGGTGGCGACCTCGGCGGCGTGGCGCAGGGCGTGGTCGGCGGCCCGGCCGGTCTCGTTGCGGGGCTCGGGCAGGTGCAGCCCTATCGGGCCGGTGTAGCCGGTCTCGATGGCGTCGGCGATGTGCCGTACCGCCGCCGGGAACTCGTCCGGGAGCGGCTTTCCGCTCAGGTGGATGGCGGGGGCGGCCTCGACGACCGGGGTGATCGCGTTCAGCTGGGCCAGCATGCGGGTCAGTTCGCGGTTGCGGCCGTGGAACCGGGCGCGCCGGGCGAGGATCAGGTCGTACGACTGGTTCAGCGACTGGGTGACGGTGTGCCGGGCGCTGTCGTAGGCGTCCTTGGCCTCCGAGTCCCCCTCGTGGCCCGCGCCGGTCGCGGCGAGCAGGTCGGCGACGGTGCGGTAGGTGTCGGCGACCGCCGAGCGTTCCGGTACGCCCGAGCGCAGCGGCCAGGCCAGCAGGGCGAGCAGCAGGACCCACAGCCCGCCGCCGGTCATCAGCACGGGGGTGAGCCACCAGGCGCCGGGCAGCGGCAGGCCCGCGCCGATCACGGAGTTGAGCAGCAGGAGGAGTCCGGAGACGGAGGACACCGCGCCGATCGTCGAGATCATCCCGGAGACCAGCGCGATGCCGGTGACGGTGGCGACGGTGACCCATCCCTGGCCGTAGGCGAGGGAGCCGAGGGTGACGCCGACGGCGCCGAAGAGCTGGGGTACCGCGATGTTGAGGATCCGCATGCGGTAGGCGTCGGCGGTGTCGCCGATGACCCCGGACAGGGCGCCCATCGAGGCGAGCGCCCCGTACGCGGGCTGTCCGGCCGCGAGTCCGACGGCGAGCGGGAGGGCCATACCGAGGGCGGCGCGGGCGAGGGCGGCCCAGCTGAGGGGCGGGGCCTGCTGGGGCCGGAGGTTCCTTACCAGCCAGTCGGGAGGGGTGAGGCCGATGGGGAACTCGCGGGACATGCGCCCATTATCGGGCCTTGCGCCGATTGACTACGATCCTTCGTCCACCCGTGCCAGGAACTCCCCCAGCACCCGGTTGAAGTCCGCCGGGCGTTCCAGGTTCGGCAGGTGTGCCGCCCCCTCGATGATCCGCAGCGTCGAGTGGGGCAGCGCCGCGTGCATGGCCTCGGCGTCGAAGACGGGGGTGTACGCGTCGTCCCTGCCGACCACGACCAGTGCGGGGACGGTGACCCTGGTCAGCAGGGGGCGGTAGTCGGGGCGTTCGGCGCGGCCGCGCAGGGCCGCCGCGGCGCCCTCGGGATCGGTGGCCGTCATCATGCGGTGGACGTGGGCCTTCACGTCCGGGTGGGCGTAGGGGGCGACCATCTTCTCCAGGACCTCGTCGGCGTAGCCGCCCATGCCCTCGCGGAGGAGGCGGTCGGCCATGGCGTTCCGGGACCGTCTGCCCTCCGGTGTCTCCGGGGCGGGGAACGTGTCCGCCAGGACCAGGCCGCGGATCCGCCCGGCGCCGAGGCGGTCGTAGCACTCCATGGCGATCTGGCCGCCCATGGAGAGGCCCGCCAGGACGCAGGTCTCCACGCCGAGTTCGTCGAGGAGTTCCTCCAGGTCCGCCGCGAAGCGGGAGAGCGGGGTGATGCCGGGGGCGACCGGGGAGGCGCCGTAGCCGCGCAGGTCGGGGGCGACGACCCGGCGGTCGGGGGCGAACGCGGTCCGCTGGGGGTGCCACATCGTGCGGTCGAAGGGGTGGCCGTGGACGAGGAGCAGGGGGGTACGGGTGGTTTGCGCGGTGTTGTCGTCGTATGCGAGGAAGGGGGGCATGTGATCGACCCTAGGGTTGCCCAACTCCTCGGTGCAATAAGATCTTTGCTCTCGGTGCAATGGGGAGGGGCCGTGGACGACTTCCGGGGGATCGCCGACCGGATCGCGCTGGACATCGCGCGGGGGCGGTTGCGGGCCGGGCAACGGCTGCCTCCGCAGCGGGCGTTCGCGCGGCGGCACGGGATCGCCGCGTCCACCGCCGGACGCGTGTACACCGAACTCGTGCGGCGCGGGCTGGTGGTGGGCGAGGTCGGGCGGGGGACCTTCGTCCGGGCGGCGGAGGCCTCGCCGCAGGGGCGGGCGCTCGTCGAGACGGGCCCCGCGCCGGTGAACCTGGAGCTCAACTACCCTTCGGTGCCGGGGCAGTCGGAGCTCCTGGCCCCCGCCCTCGCTCCCCTGCTGCGGCCCGACGCGCTCACCGACGCCCTGCGCCCCGCCCCCGCCGACGGCACCCCGCACGCCCGCGAGGCCGTCTCCGCACTGCTCGCCACCGGCGACTGGCGGCCCGACCCCGGCCGCATCCTCTTCACCGGCAACGCCCGGCAGGCCCTCGCCGCCGCGCTGGCCTCCCTGGTGCGGCCGGGCGGCCGGCTCGGGGTCGAGGCGCTGACGTATCCGCTGGTCAAGGAGATCGCCGCGCGACTCTCCGTGACGCTCGTGCCCGTCGAGTCGGACGCGGAAGGGCCCGTCGTCGAGTCCGTCCGCGCCGCCCACCGGTCCGCCCCGCTCTCCGCCCTCTACCTCCAGCCGACCCTGCACAACCCGACGTCGGTGACCGTCACGACCGGACGGCGCCTTCAACTGGCGCGCGCGGTGGGCGACATGGCGCTGCCCGTCGTGGAGGACCGGGTGTGGGCGTTTCTGCGCTCCGGTGCCGAGCCGCCGCTCGCCGCGCTCGCGCCCGGCCTCGTGCATGTCGTCGACTCGCTCTCCAAGCGGGTCGCGCCCGGGCTCACCGTCGGGTTCGTCGTCGTACCGGAGGGTCGGGAGGACCGGGAAGGCCGGGAAGGCCGGGAGGACCGGGTGGACGCGGTGGCGGCCGCCGTGCGGTCCGGGGGGTGGAACGCGGGGGCGTTCGCGCTGGAGGCGGCGGTGCGGTGGATCGGGGACGGGACCGTGGCGCGGCTCGTCGAGGCCAAGCGGCAGCAGGCCGGGCGGCGCCAGGAGCTGGTCCGCGAGCTGCTCGACGGGTTCGCCGTACGGGCGGATCCGTGCGGGTACTTCGCCTGGTGGGAGCTGCCGGCGCCCTGGCGGGCGGACGGCTTCACGGCGGCCGCGGCGGCGCACGGGATCGCGATCACGCCCGGCACCGCCTTCCGCGTCGACCCGAGGCGGACGCCGGACGCGGTGCGGATCGGGCTCGCCTCGGCGGGCGAGCCGGAACTGGTGGGGGCGCTGCGGACGCTGGCCGCGCTCGCGGCGCGCGGTCCGCGGCACCCCCACCCGGACGGTCAGTCCAGCAGGCCGTCGTAGTCCGGCAGCTTGTAGGTGGTGTCGGCGTAACCGCCGGTCAGGTCCGTGGTGTTGTTGCCGATGTTGGCGACGATGTCGTAGCCGTTGGCCTCGATCGTCTTGCGCGAGGAGGTCTTGAAGTCGGCGACGGACTCGGTCAGCAGCTGCGCGACCGTGCGCGCGTAGAGGCCGTCGACCGTGTAACCGACCGACGTCAGGTTGGACTTGGTGATCGCGTTGAACAGGTTGCTGCGGGCGCTGACGAAGAACACGCTGACACCCTTGGCGTGCGCGTCCTGGGCGAGCGCGAGCACCGGCGGGGTGGCGGGGGTGCTGGTGCCGACGCCCTCGAAGTAGCTCTCCAGCGCGGTGTTGTCGATGTCGAGGACGATCGCCAGCTTGGCACCGGAGGTGTTGCCGGCGACGCGGGAGTCGATGTAGGTCTGCGCGGGGCCCGTCACGGCGGCGACGTCGGACAGCCACTGGGCCTCGGTGACGGTCGAGTCGGCGGCCTGGGCGGGCAGGGCGGCGGCGAGCGACAGGGCGAGGCCGGCGGTCACGACAACGGCGGCACGGCGCGCGGTGAGACGGTTCATCGGGTGGGGGCTCCTCAGCTCACGTCGGCCCCCGGTGTTCCGTACCGGCGGCCGTCGTTGCGCCACAGTGCTCGGCCGGGGCGCCCACCGTGTGACACCTGGCGGAGCGGACGGTTACGTGACTGGCATGTTCTGGTCAGGAGACTGTGAATCCGCTCTGAGAGAAGGGGAATTGGGCGTGTCGGAGTTCGGTTCCTGCGTCTCGTCCCGGCCGGACCGGCGGACGAGTCCGGCGATCCAGGCCAGCGCGGCCACCGTCAGGCCGACGCCCAGCAGCAGCCAGGAGACCGTGCGCAGGGTGGACGTCAGGGCGTCGTAGACGGCGCCCGCGGCCGGGTGCGAGACGTCGGACGGCAGGTCGGCCAGCGTGAGCCGGCGGCCGACGGCGAGGGCCAGGCCGAGCAGGGCGCCGCCCACGGCCGTGCCCAGCGCGGTCGCCATCACGGCACGGCGGCGGTGGACGGCGAGGGCGATACCGCCGACCGCGAAGACGACGGCCGCGACGGGAAGCCAGAAGCCGGCGACTTCGAGCACGTGGAACCCCTTCCGGAGCCGGTCCAGTTCCGGCGCCGGGAGGACCGCGACGGCCGTGTGCTGGACCGGGATACGGGCCGCGAACGGCACATGGTCCTGGGTGAGCTGGTCTCTGACCTGGGCGGTGACCGGGGCGAGGTCGACGGTCACGGTCTCCTCGCGCCCGTCCTCCAGCGCGCGCAGCACGGCGTCGTGGGTGGCCCGGTTGCCCGCGTCCCAGGCCAGCCGGAACGCCCGCGTCTGGGTGAACGAGCGGACCGCCTCGCGCACGAACGGCGCCACCGTGCCGCGCATCGGCAGGCCGACGTCCACCTCGCGCATGATGCCGTCGCCGACCGTGTCCGCCACGGCGTCCCGGACGTCCGGGTCCTCGGCCAGCGGCGCCATCGTGGTGACGTACTGTCCGGTGTCCGCCAGCCCGTACGCCGCCCAGGCCGCCAGCGCGCCGAACGGCAGCAGCAGGCAGGACAGCGCGATCAGCAGCGCCGACAGGGCGCGGCGCAGAGGCGCGGACCGGGTGGGCCGGGCGGGCCGGGGAGACCGGGGAGGCCCCGCGGGCCCGGGGGGCGCTGGGGGCACTGAGGGCACGCTTCCAGGCAAGCCCCTGAGGGCCGGTCAGGCGAGCGGTGTGACTCCATTCGGGGCATGCCGGGCCACAAGTCGAGCCGAACGGACGGTACGCGAACGGACGGTACGGCGGCCCGGGGCGCGGCAAACGCGCGCCGCGAACCCGCGCCGGAATCCTTGGGGCACCGCGCTCCGGTGGAGGGTTCACCCGAACGGGTGTTTCCTGGTCTCGAGGAGATCTCCGGAGATCTCCTTCCCGCAGGAACGACCGGAGCGGCTTCGCAGGGACGTCGTCGAGCCCCCCCCCGAGTGGCGTCGACGACTGGTGAGGGGAAAAGGGGAATGCGTGGGCCCCGGCCGTGGCATGCCGGGGCCCATGCGTCGGAGCGGCTACCGGATGCGGTGTCCGGCCGCGTCCTCGTGCGTGTAGAAGCGGTAGAACGTGATGATCAGGGTGACGGCCGCGACGGACAGGGCCATGCCGATGGACCGGATGACCGCCTCGCCGGTCGAGCTGTACAGGAAGCCGAACGCGATCCCGGCGAAGGCCGCCCACACCACCGCGTGCAGCTCGCGCCGCAGCCGCGGGGCGTAGGTCATGACCGCCCACAGCACGACCGCGAACACGATCGCGCTCACGAAGCCGGTCAGCAGGTTCCAGCCGGTGATGGGACCGCCGCTGCGGCGGTTGGCGGCGACCCAGTCGCCGTAGATCAGCCCGGTCACGACGGAGATGGCCACCCGCGCCCTCGTATGGGTCCGGGCGCTGAAGATGTCGGGCGTACCGCCGCCCCGGGGCCTGCTGCCGGTCGTGGGTGCCGCTTGAGCCATGAGAGTGCTCCTCTCTCCTCGCCCCCACCCTCCAGAGCACACCTGCGGGTACCCCGTGGCAAGTCGGTCTCACGATTCCGTACGACTCCGTACGACATGCGCCCCGCCCCGGCGCGTGTTTCCCTGTCTCTCGTGAGTCTCTCGTGAGCGACCACCAGGCCCCGTGGCGGCGGCGGGATCTGCTGCGGGTCCGGGGCAGGAGCATCGCCTGGGTGCCGCCGCTCCTGCTGCTGGCCGGGATCACACTGGTCGACCTGAACACCACGGAGCGGTTCCGGATCATCTCCTGGATCGTGCTGGTCCCCGGCATCGCGGCGGCGATCTGCGGGGTCTGGACGACGGCGGCCTTCGCGGTGCTGTCGCTCCTCGACTACGCCACCGTGAACGCCCTGTGGCCCCACCGGTACCAGGCCGCGCTGCCCGACTTCCTCCTGGTCGCCCTCGCCGGTCTGCTGGCCGCCCTCGCGTGCGCGGTCCGGCTGGACGGCGAACGGCGGATGCTGCACATGCGGGACATCGCCGAGACGACCCGGCGCACCGTGCTGCGTCCGCTGCCGCCGGGGTGGGCCGGCCTCGAGCACGCGGCGGTCTATCTCGCCGCCGACACGGAGGCCCGGGTGGGCGGCGACTTCTACGACATCCAGCCGGGCCCGCACGGGACGCGGGTGCTGGTGGGGGACGTCCAGGGGAAGGGCCTGGGCGCGGTGGAGACGGCGGCGGCGCTGCTCGGCACCTTCCGGGAGGCCGGCTACCACGAGAAGGACCTGGCGACGGTGGCCGACCGTCTGGAGACCCGCATGATCCGCCACCGGAACCACACGGTGGCACTGGGCCGCGACGACGGCGACCGCTTCGCGACCGCGGTCCTCCTGGGCTTCCCGCCGGGCGCCCCCGACGTGGTGGAGGTCGTCAACTTCGGCCACGAGCCCCCGCTGGCGGTGGGCCCGGCAGGGGTCCGCTCGCTGCCGCCGGGCGACGGACTCCCGCTGGGCATGCGCGAGTTGGCGACCGGTTCCGGCCCGCCGCCCACCCGCACGATCGCTCTCGCTCCGGGCGAGACCCTCCTGATCACGACGGACGGTGTGACGGAGGCGAGGAACGGCGACGGCGAGTTCTACGACCTGCCCGCCCAGGCGTCCCGCGCGGCCACGGCCGACCCGGCCCGCCTGGTCGCCGGCATCCGCGACGGCGTACTGCGCCACAGCCAGGGCCGCCTGTCGGACGACACCACGGTCTTCGCGGTACGGCGGGCCGCAACGCCGCGTTAGGGGCGCGGGGTTGTGGGCGTACCCCGCAACACCCCCATCCCGTCCCAAACCCCTCCCGTGCCCCCCGCTTTGCAAGCGCAGCGGTTAACGTGCTGACGTAAGTGAACCCGGGGAACAAAGGGGAGGGCCCGATGCCCGGAACCGTGCTGCTGATCGCGGCCTCGCCGACAGGCAAAGCGCGTCTGGTGGACGCGGCCTCCGTGCTCCCCGTGCTCGCGGCCGTGCCCCCGGCGATACTCTCCGGCACCGACACCGCCAACGTCGTCGAACTCGCCGACCCGCTGGAGCCGCAGGCCGTGCTCACCCGGCTGCGGGCCGCCGCGGCCGCCCCCGGTCCGCTGACCGTGTTCGTCACCGGGCAGCTGCACCTGGACCGCAAGCAGCGTCTGCCGCATCTCGCGCTCGCCCGGACCACGCCGGCCACCGTCCGCTACACCGGGCTCCCCTGGCACTGGATCCGGGAGGAGCTGAGGCTGCGGCCCGCCGGGGCCACGACCCTCGTCCTCGATCTGCACGCGGAGCACGAAGCCTGGGAGCGGCTGCGTACCGTTCCCCTCGACTCCGGGCGGAACAACGCCGTGCACGGGCGTATCGCGCCCCCGCCCGCCCGGCGGGAGGTCGCCGTGCCGTCGTACATGAAGGCCGTGGCGACCGTGTTGCGCAGTGGGCACCGGCCGCCGATGGAGCAGTTGCACCAGCAGGTGCTGGCCCGGATCGGGGCGGAGGCCGCCACCAACGTGCTGTTCAGCACGCACACCGCCGACAGCGGGGATCCGCACGACGCCATCAGCGCGGCGGTGCGGGACGGGCGTTATGCCGAGGCCGACGAGCTCGCGGCGCGGTGGGAGCAGGCCGCCGCGCGGGCGCACGGGCCGGCGTCGGAGGACGCGTTGCACTGGTCCGAGGTGCGGGCCGATCTCGCGATGTTCGCGGGGGACGCGGCGCGCAGCTGCCGTACCTGGCTGACGGTGGCGAAGGCCCGGCTGGGCGCGGGGCAGCCCGCCGACGCGCCGCAGGTCGAGGCCGCCGTGGACCGTGCCCACCACCAGTGGGGCGCCATCAAGGACGCGGCGCGGGCCCGTGAACTGGGGCCCGCGCTCGCGGAGTTGAGACTCAGGGTGCCGGGCCGCCGGGAGGGTGCCCTGGACCACGTCCAGCAGCACCTCCGGCAGCTTCAGGCCAGTTGAGCCGTTAGCTCGTGAAGGTGAAGTACTTCCAGGCGCCGTACGTCGTGGAGTTGACGGTGTCGCCGGACGAGCCGTTGATGTAGTCGGAGCGCACCCGGAAGCGCCAGCCGACGTCCTCCGCGTGGTTGCCGGTGATCTCGACCGAGGAGAGGCCGCTGCCGGCGAGCCCGAAGTACTCGGAGTCGCCCGCGTACCACTTGCCCTGGTAGTAGACCTGGAAGTCGAAGCGCTGGGCACGGCCGGTGTAGTACGGCATCTTGGTCGTGAACAGCGGGTTCTTGTTCTTGTGGAAGAAGGCGTAGGTCTGGCCCCAGGCCTTCTTCGTCTTGTACTGGCGGCTGGCCGTCATCGAGACGCTGACCTTGGCACCCACGGTGCTGGACACCGAGCGCGGCTGCCAGCGGGCGTCGCCCGAGAACTTCGCGGTGACCTTGGTGTCGCGCTTGAGGTCGAGGACGACGGACAGGTTGCCGTGCGAGTCGACCTTGCCGGACTTCACCAGCTTGTTGGGCTTGTCCGAGCCGAACGGGTCGGCCCAGATCTCCACCGTGCGGTTCTTGTACGTCGTCCCGAGATGGGCCGTGAACTTCACGTCCTTCCCGTACGAGTACACCTTGCCGTTGTTGTTGATCGACAGCGTCGGCTTCGCGCGGGAGACATCGACGGTGTCCTTGCCGGCGGCGGCCGCGTGGTCGGCGTCGCCCGCGTAGGAGACCTTGTACGTCACCTTGCCGCCGGCCGGCGGGGTGTCGGTGAAGGAGAACGTGCCGTCGGCCTTGGTCGTCACGGCGGCGAGCGCCTTGCCGTTCGGCGAGTCCAGGTCGGTGCGGGTGACCGTGAGCCGCGCGCCGGCCGGGACCGCGACCGTCGAGGAGAGCTTGCCGGTGACGGTGAGCTGCTTGGCGCGCGTCGCCGACGCCGGGGCGTTCACGGTGAGGGTGGTGGCCGCCTTGGCCGGGTCGTCGAACTCGCGCAGGGAGTAGACGCCGTTGCTGTTGTACGACACCGCGAACAGCCGGGAGGCGTCGGGCGCCCAGGCGAGGGCGGAGTCGGCGAGTTCGTCGGAGCCGCTGGTGCTGCCCGTGTTCGGGAAGTCGTACGTGTGGACGGCCTCGCTGCTGCCCGGGTGGAAGATGTAGACGTCCGGGTCGTACCAGGCGTCGCTGCCGCCCGCGACCGTGCCGTCGGGCGCGATGGCGACCGCGTTCGGGTAGGCGGTGCTGGTGTACTTGCCGTCCTCGGTCAGGTCGGCGGTCTTGAACACCTGGTGGTAGTACGGCGCCCCGCTGGCCACCACGACGTCCTTGCCGTCGGGGGTGACCTGGAGATCGCGCAGGTTGCTGCCCGCGTCGGCGCCCGCCAGCCTGGTGGGGGTGCCCGAGGAGACGTCGTACGACGTGATCGTGGCCGGGCTCTGGCCGGGCTGGCCCGCGACCAGGGTGCCGGAGCCGGGCGCCGCGTCCAGGATCGGCGCCGAGTAGGAGCCGGCCTGGTCGAGGGTGACCTCGTGCTGGTCGCTCGTCAGGTCGACCGAGCCGATGCGGCCGGCCCCGGCCGCGCCGTAGCCGAACCACAGCCTGCCGCCCGCGAGAGCGACGCTCAGCGGCTGGTCGCCGACCGTGTAGCGGGTGGTCTCGGTGTCCGTCGCGGTGTCGATGACGGCGATGGCGTCCATGTCCCGCACGGCCGCGTAGAGCGTGCCGGAGTCGGCGGACAGTTCGAGGCCGGTGACCCCGGACAGATCGGTGCTGAGCTGCTTGAGCACACGGCCCGAGTAGTCGGTGACGACGATCTTGCCGTTGCTCGGGTCGCTGATGAAGACCTGCTGGTGAGCGCCGTCGACGACGATGTCACCGGACGACTTGATCGGCAGCAGCCCGCTGGTGTCCGCGAAGGCCGGAGTGGCGGCCAGGGCGGCGGAGCTGAAGAGGACCGCCAGGGTGGTGGCGGCCGTGACGGTGCGCATACGCACGCTGATTCGAACCCCCCGGATCGAATGAAGTGGACGCCACGGAAGGCGGCCCACGGATGTGTGTTCGCTGTGGGCCGTGTGTGGCGGATGTGTTGAAGACTAGGTCATGCCACTGACAATCGGCACCCGGGATTCCCGGGGGGTGTGCGAACCGGCCGCCGACGCCGGGGTGCGTCGGCGGCCGCCGCTGCCGGGTGCCGGCCGGCTCAGGCGTACGGGTCGAACGTGATCGCGCTCGGCTTCGCCTTGTTGAGGTGGTCGTCGAACTTGGAGTCCTGGAGCGGGAAGTTCGCGCTGCCCCAGTCGGAGGCGTTCAGGATGTCCCGCAGGTTGGACGCCATGTTCTCCCAGGTGAGCAGGTTCTCCTGGTGCCAGGCGGCGTCGTCGTTCTCCGGGGTCTCGCCCCACTTGGCGAACCGGAAGTCGTGGGTGCTCAGGCCGTCCTTGTGGTAGACGACCTGGACGCGCTGGCTGCTCATCGGGACGTCGGCGACGGCCTCGGTCTCGAAGTCGCCGTGCTGGGAGGCGGACAGGTACGACGGGGTGGAGTCGCCCTGCTTGACCCAGACGACGATGCACTCCCAGTCATGGCGGTGGCCGATGCCGGGGGACGCCTCGTCCTTCTCGAAGTAGCTGGCGTAGATGGTCCCGCACCAGCCGTTGTTGCACTTGGTCCGCGAGTAGGTGTTCGCGTGGTCGAGGTGGCCGGTGCGGCAGCTGCCGGTGACGGAACCGGTCGGCTTCAGGCCGCCGTTGAGGTTGCCGTCGGGGTCGATGGCGGCGGCCGGGTAGCAGCTGTCCGTGTCGTAGTCGTACAGCGGCTCGAAGTTCTTCTCGTACGCGGTCGCGTTCTCCGGGAGGTTCTGCAGCACTCCCGCGAAGGCGCTGGAGGGGAGGGCGAGGGTGAGCGCGGCGGCGCTGCCCACGACGGCGGCGGCTCGGCCGAGGCGGTGGGTCCTGGTTCGGGACATCGGGGGCTCCAGTCGACGGTCCAAGGTGCGGTGGTGCGTGCGGTGGTGCGTGCGGTGGTGCGGTCCGCTGTTCGTCCCGGACATGACACCCGGGTAGGAGGAAAGACTGGCAAGTTGAGAGTTCAAAGGAAGGGCTTTCTGCCAAACAGGGGGCGGCATTTCGCCGAACTGATCAAGGTGCGTTCACAGGAAGCGGGCGCGTCCCTTCCATGGGTGCGGTAGGAGCTGGAGCGCGACAGCACATCGGACCGGTGTCACCCGGGCGTCACCTGCGGTCAATGCACCCGTTTCCCGCCGACCCGTATGGTCGTCGCTCCCGATGTCGCTTTCGCCAGGTGTACGGAGGTGCGCGAGCATGGGGCGTCCCGAGAGACCGGTGGACCCGGAGGCCGGTCCCGTCCAGTGGCTCGCGCACGAGTTGCGTGAGCTGCGCCGGACCGCGGGCGGTCCGTCGTACCGGACGATGGCGAAGGCGGCCGGGTTCTCCGCGACCACGCTGTCCCAGGCCGCCGCGGGCGAGCGGCTGCCGTCCCTCGCCGTCGTCCAGGGATACGCCCGCGCCTGCGGCGGCGATCCCGACGACTGGGCGCGCAGATGGAAGGAGGCCGACGCCGAGGCGAGCCGGGCCCCCGCCGAGGAGGCCGAGGAGGCCGCCCCGGCGCCGTACCGCGGGCTCGCCCGGTTCGAGCCGGACGACCGGCACCTGTTCTTCGGCCGGGACCGGGTCGTCGCCGAGGTCAACGAGCTGGTGTGCGAGCACCGGTTCGCCGTGCTGTTCGGCCCCTCCGGCAGCGGCAAGTCCTCGCTGCTGCGCGCCGGGCTGATCCCCCGCCTGCGCGAGGAGATCGCGGCGCGCGGCTGCCCGGCCCGGCTGCGCATCCTCACCCCCGGCCCGACGCCCGCCACCAGCTACGCCCGGCTGCTCGCCCCGGCCGCGGGGGAGCCGGAGAGCTGGGTGGTCGTGGACCAGTTCGAGGAGGTCTTCACCCTCTGCCGCGACCCCCGGGAGCGCTCCCGCTTCCTCGACCTCCTGCTCGCCTCCCGCGACCCGGCGAGCAGACTGCGCGTGCTGGTCGCCGTACGCGCCGACTTCTACGCCCGCTGCGCCGAGCACCGGGACCTGGCCGACGCGCTGCGCGGCGCCGGGCTGCTGCTCGGGCCGATGACGGCGGAGGAACTGCGGGAGGCGGTGGTCGGCCCGGCCCGGGCCGCCGGACTCATCGTCGAACGGACCCTGACCGCCCGCCTGGTGGAGGAGGTCCTCGACGAGCCGGGCGGGCTGCCGATGCTCTCCCACGTCCTCCTGGAGACCTGGCGCCGCCGCAAGGGCCGGCTGCTCTCCCTCGCCGGGTACGAGGCGGCGGGCGGGGTGCGCGGCGCGATCGCGGCCACCGCCGAGGAGGTGTACGGCGCCCTGACCCCGGCCCGGGCCCGCACCGCCCGCCAGGTGCTGCTGCGGATGGTCGAACCGGGCCAGGGCACCCCCGACACCCGCCGCCCCCTCACCCGCGCCGACCTCGACGCCTGGGCCGACCCCGGGGCCGGGGCCGTGGTGGAACGGCTGACCCGGGCCCGCCTCCTCACCGCCGACGAGGACGGCGTCCAGCTCACCCACGAGGCCCTGCTCACCTGCTGGCCCCGGCTGCACGGCTGGGTCGAGGCGGACCGCGAACGGCTGCGCCACCACCGGCTGCTCACCGACGCCGTCGCCACCTGGGCCGAGCACGACCGCGACCCCGGCGCCCTCTACCGGGGCACCCGGCTGGCCCGCGCCGAGGAACTCTTCCCGGACCACGCGGGCGACCCCGCGCTCACCGGACCCGAGCGCGCCTTCCTCACCGCTGCCCTGGAGGCCCGGGAGACGGAGCGCCGCACCGCCGCCCGGACCGTGCGCCGGCACCGGCTCCTCACCGGCTCCCTCTCGGCCGTCCTCGCGGTGGCCCTGCTGACGGCGTTCGCCGTCTACCGCGAGCACAGCGACAACCAGCGCCAGCGCACCCAGAACGCGGCCCGCCGGGTCGCCGAGGTCGCCGACGCCCTGCGCACCACCGACCCGCGCACCGCCCTGCTGCTCGGTGCCGCCGCCTGGAACACCGCCGAACTGCCCGAGACCCGCCGCGCCCTGCTCGGCTCCCTCGCCCAGCCGGAGACCGACACCTTCACCGACCCCGCCCCCGGCGACGGCCCCGTCCGGATGCTCACCGACGGCGGCCGCACCCTGCTCAGCGCCACCGGCGCCGGCTGGCGCACCTGGGACGTGCCCACCCACCGCGGGACCGCCGCCGGCCGGGTGCCGCGGGGCACGGTGACGGAGTCCGGCCCGGACGGGAGGATCCTCGCGGTCACCGGCACCGACAACGCCGTACGCCTGTGGGACACGGCGGCGGGCCGCTGGACCACCGGACCCCTCGCGGACGTCGGTGACGTGCGTTTCACCGCCGACGGCCGCTCCGTCCTCACCACCGAGGGGGACCGGCTGCGGCTGCGCTCGGTCACCGACGGGCGGGTGCTGTTCGGGACGGCGGCACCGGACTCGGGGATCGCCGAGGTGAGCGCGGACGGCCGGCGCGCGGCCGTCTGCCCGTCCGGGCGGACCCCGCAGGTGTACGACACCGCCACCCGCCGAGCCCTGGCCGGCGACTGGCAGCGGGACCGGGTCTGCGACGAGTACACCGGGCTGCTCGCCCTCGGCACCGGCCGCCTCGCCGCCGCCACCGGCACCGGCATGCGCGTCTGGGACACGGAGAGCGGCCGCAGAACCGCCGACATCCACGACAGCGGCGTGCAGTACGCCTCCTTCAGCCCCGACGGCGCCTTCCTGGCGACCGCCGACGCCGGCGAGATCCGCCTCTGGCGCCTCACCGACCCCGGCGCCCCCGTCCTCCGCCAGGCCCTCAACAACCAGCACCTCTACGGCGGCCTGGTCTGGGACCGCGACGGCCGCACCCTGCGCTATCTGGAGGGCGGCACGGTCCACACCCTCGACCTCGGCGCGGCCGTCACCCCGGCCTGGCGCTCCGCCCCGCTCGCGGACGTGCGCTACGACCCCGGCGGCCGTACCTACGCGACGGTCGAACGCACCGGCTCCGCCTACCTGTTCCGGCTCCACGCGACCGCGGACGGCCGCCTCCTGCGCACCCTTCCCCCGGTCCCCGTCCCCGTCTCCAGCGACCCGGCCCTTCCGACCGTCCCCGCCGACACCCTGCCGCTGCTGGCGTTCAGCCCGGACGGCGGCCGGCTCGTGTACGGCGTCTCGGCGCCGGGCCGGGAGACGGAGTCCCAGCCGTTCACCGTCTGGGACGTGCGGCACGGGAAGGCCGCGGCCACGCTGAACCTCCCCGGCTCCGCGGTCCTGCAACTCGCCCTCGGCCCCGGCGGCCGCACCCTGGCCGCCGCCCGCTCCACGGCCATCGGCGCCGTGGCGGACGAGGTCTGGGACACGGCCCGCGGCCGCCGTACGACGACCCTGACCGGGGTGACCGCGGCCCATATGGCGATCCGCCCCGACGGCTCCCTGCTGGTCGGCGACGGCCGGGTGGCCCGGCTGCCCTCGGGGAGAGCACGCGGACAGGACCTGGTCCAGGGCGACGAGCTCGGCGCGCTCGCCTTCGCGGGCGACGGCTCCGTGCTGGCGGCCGGCGACCAGACCGGCCGGGTCGCCCTGTGGGAAGGGGATCCGGGAGCGCGCGAGGGCGTGCTGCGCAACACGTTCCAGGCCCCGCTCGACACCACCCCGGAGGGCGTGACCGCGCTCGCCCTCAGCCCCGACGGCGGCACCCTGGCGGTCGGCGGCGCGGCGGGCGGCCTGCAACTGTGGGACGTGGCCACCCGGCAGCCCCTCGGCAGCCCCCTCACCACCCCCGGCGAGGCCATCGACTCCGTCGCCTTCGCCGCGGACGGCACGACGGTGTACGCGGGCAGCGCCCATGTCCCGCTCCAGCGGTACGACATCGATCCCGGGCACGCGGAACGCACGGTCTGCAGCCGGGCGGGCGGCAGCGGGCCCACACGGGAGCTGTGGCGGACGTATCTGCCGGATGTGGCGTATCGGGCGGTGTGCGGATGACCTGACCTGCGGCGGAGTTCTGAGCGCCGCCCCCCGAGACCCTCTAGCGGGCGGTGGCGTGCTGGGCCATGGCCGGAGCCGGTGAGGCGGGGGAATCGTCCGTCGCTCTGGCCGGTCCGGCGTTGGCGGCGATGATGAGCGCGGCCACCGCGAGCACGGCGGCGGCGAGACTCCGGACGTAACGTGCGGTGGGGCGTGCGGATGTGCGTCCGAGCACGGCGACCTCGCAACGACAGGGGCGGGTTAACCACGTTTAATTCGCGGTTTAACCTAGGGGTAGTCAGAGCTCAACGGCAAGAGGTTCAGGGGGAGTTGGGGGGAATGGCGAAATGCGGGAGCGGGACGATCCGGAGACCATCGGACGGCGCGTGCAGCAACTGCGCACGGAACGGGGGCTGACCCAGCGGCAATTGGCCGAACCGGCCTACACACCCGCCTACATCTCCACCCTGGAGGCGGGGCGGGTGCGGGCCTCCGACGAGGCGCTGCGGCACATCGCCGGGCGGCTCGGCGTCGGCTTCGAGGAACTGGCCAGCGGGCACCCCGCCCATCTCGCCACCGACCTCAGGCTGCGGCTCACCGAGGCGCAGCGCACCCTGGCCACCGGCGCGGCCGAGGAGGCCGCCGCCCAGTACACGGCGCTGTTCGAGGAGGCCGAGGCGCACGGGCTCGCCGTGGAGCAGGCCACCGCGCTGCTCGGCCTCGGCGAATGCGCCATGGAGACAGGGGAGTTGGGGCAGGCCCGGGAGTTCTTCGAGCGGGCCGAGCTGTGGACGGCCGACGAGCCGCTGCCGGTGCGCGTCCCGGCGATCCGCGGCCGGGCGGTCAGCCACTACCTCGCGGGCGAACTCCGCTACGCCGTCTACCTCCTGGAGACCACGCTCGACGAGCTGAACCGCAGCGGACTGCACGACCCCGACGCCCTCCTGCTCCTCTACGCCTCCGCCATCGGCCCCTACATGGACATGGGCGCCCACGCCCGCGCCGCCCAGGCCGCCGAACTCGCCCTCGCCCTCGCGCCGCAGGCCGGCGACCCGGCGCTGATCGCCCGGATGCACCGCTCCGTCGCCCGCACCCTGCTCGCCGAGGGCCGGGTCGCCGAGGCCGACGCCTCCCTGGCCAAGGCCGCCGAGCTCTACCGCCAGCTCCAGCTCCGCACCGAACTCGCCAACTGCCACTGGATGCGCGGCTACGTCTACGCCCAGAACGGCGAACTGGAGCGCGCGGAGAGCGAGTTGCGGGAAGCCCTCGCGATGCTCTCCGAGACCCGCGCCGCCCTGTACCGCAGCCAGGCGGCCGTGGAACTGGCCGACGTACTGCACCGCCTGGGCAAGTCCGACGAGGCCGCCGTACTCCTCCACGAGGTCCTCGGCGACTTCTCCTCCGAGCGCGGCGCCGTCCACGCGGCCGCCGCGCACCGCCTCCTCGGCATCATCGCCGAGGACGCCCGGGACACCGAGGCGGCCGAGGAACACTACGTACGGGCACTGAGCCTGCTGGAACGGGCGGGCGCGGCCGGCGACCTGGCCGACCTGTGCCGCCTGCTGGGCGACCTGCTGCGCCGCACGGGAAGGGTGGAAGCGGCACTGGACGCCTACCGCACGGGCCTGGGGCACCGTACGGCCCCGGGTACGACGACCTTGGGGCCAGCTCCTGCCCAACCTCCCCTGTAGCGCCCCCTTGGGGGCGCGGGGAACTGCGCGACAAGCCCCCACCGGACCCGCACCCGACACACAGCCTTCTCTGTGCCGGGCAACAGCTCCCTTCGTTACCGTCCCCGAGGTGCAAAACCAACGGACAGTAGCCGACGGCCTGCGTCTTCTGACTCGGGCCGTCGTCCACGTGGTCCTCGGCGGCACCGCCCTCCTCGCCATAGCCACCGTCGTATCCGTCCTCGGCCCCACCCTCGCCCTCGACCTCTACACCCCACCGGTCGCCGCCTGGTGGACCGTGTTCACCGCGGTCGCCGTCCAGGGCGTCCCCTTCCTCCTCCTCGGCACCGTCGTCTCCGCGGCGATCGGCGCCTTCGTCCCGGAACGGGTCTTCACCCGCCTCCTCCCCCGCAACCAGGCCCTCGCCGTCCCCGTGGCGGGGGCCGCCGGCGTGGTGCTGCCGGGCTGCGAGTGCGCCTCCGTCCCGGTCGCCGGCAGCCTGATGCGGCGCGGGGTCGCCCCGGCCGCGGCCCTCGCCTTCCTCCTCTCCGCCCCCGCGATCAACCCGGTCGTGCTGGTCGCGACCTCGATCGCGTTCCCCGGCCGGCCGGAGATGGTCCTGGCCCGGCTGCTCGCCTCCCTCGGCACGGCGGTGGTGATGGGCTGGCTGTGGGCGCGGTTCGGCCGCGACGAGTGGCTACGGCGGCCCGGCCCCGCCCGGGAGCCCCACACCACCGGCGCCCGCGCCTTCGTCACCGGCCTCCAGCACGACTTCCTGCACGCCGGCGGCTTCCTCGTGCTGGGCGCGGCGGCCGCGGCGACCTTCAACATCGCCGTACCGAGGTCGGTCCTCGACGTCTTCACGGGGTCGGCGTGGACCGCCGTCCCCCTGCTCGCGCTGCTCGCCGTCGTGCTGTGCGTGTGCAGCGAGGCCGACGCGTTCGTGGCGGCCTCGCTCAGCGCGTTCCCGGCTACGGCGAGGCTCGCGTTCATGGTGGTGGGCCCGATGGTCGACCTGAAACTGATCGCCCTCCAGGCGGGCACCTTCGGCCGGGGCTTCGCGGTCCGTTTCTCCTCGGCGACCTGGCTGGTGGCGCTGTCGGCCAGTGTCCTGGTGGGCTGGTGGCTGCTGTGAGCCGGTACGGCGGCCCGGTCCTGCTCTGCCTCGTCGGCGCGGCGGCCCTGCGGATCACGCTCTTCAGCGACCTGTATCTGCGCTACGTGCAGGCGTCCCTGCGCCCGTACCTGATCGTCGCAGGGGCGACCCTGATCCTCCTGGGCATCACGACGGCGGTACTGAGGGGCCGTACGTCGGAAGACGCCGCGGACCACGACCACCACCACGACCACCACCACGACCACCACCACGATCACAGTCACCGTCACGGCCCCCGGATCGCCTGGCTGCTCGTCCTCCCCGCTCTCGCCCTGCTCCTCTTCCCGCCGCCCGCCCTGGGTTCGTACAGCGCGGAGCGCGAGGCGGCGCAGCGGGCGGAACAGGGGGTCGGGACCTTCCCGGCGCTGCCGGCCGGGAACCCGGTGGAGCTGACCCTCGCGGAGTTCGGCTCACGGGCGATCTACGACAGCGGGCGCTCGCTGACGGGCCGTACGGTCCGGATGACGGGCTTCGTCACGCACGGAGCGGACGCCGGCACCTGGTACCTCACCCGGCTGATGGTCACCTGCTGCGCCGCCGACGCGACCACCAGCAAGGTCGAGATCAGGGGCGAGGACGCGCCGCCCACCGACACCTGGGTCACCGTCACCGGCACCTGGCACCCCAAGGGCGCGCTGGGCTCGGACGCGGCGTGGCCGCCGGTGCTGGACGCGGGGTCGCTGAAGACGGTGAAGCAGCCGTCGGACCCCTACGAAACGCGGCCCTAGGCCTGCGCCCGTCCCAGTTCGCGTACCTGGGCGAGTCGGCGTACGCCGAGGTCGAGGGCCTGTTCGGTGGTGTGGGCCGGGAGGGTGCCGAGGGCGCCGTCGGTGAGGACGATCGCGTCGTCGCCGACGCGGACGACGGCGACGTCGAGGGTGAGGGTGGTGGGGGCGTCGCCGTTCTCGGGGCTCTCCCCGGTGAGGGTGACCCGCAGGCCCTGCCGTGCGTCGCCGAGGGCGGTCAGCCCGGCGTCGGCGACCTGGACGGTCTCGGTCCCGGACCGGGTCGTCCGGGCCGTGAACTGCCCGCAGGTGCCGGGCATCGCGCGCAGCCAGGCCAGCGTCCGGTCGATGTCGGCGGAGTGGCTCGCGATGACGTGGTAGCGGAGCTGGGCCTCGTCGTCGCCGTCGTCGAGGGCGGCGACGGCGTGCGGGCCGGCCGGTTCCAGCAGTTCGTCGGCGTACAGGGCGTCGAGGAGGTTCTGGCAGTCGGGCAGCCCGGTGGCCGCCTTGAGCAGGCCGTCGTGCCAGGTCGCCGTACCGCCGCTCAACGTCCACGGCACCCCTAGGTCGGCCTCGCTGATCAGCGCGGACTGCGCCTGCTCGGCGGTGAGCGCCGGGGTGCCGGGGGAGCCGGGGGAGGTGCCGGGGCTGGCCGGGGCGGGGCGCTCGGCGGCGGTCGGGGAGGAGCCGGGAGCGGATGCCTCCGGCGGCACGACGGCCGTACAGGCGGAGGCGGCGAGCAGGCCGGCCACGGCAAGACCGGAGGCGATGACTCTCATGACGGGGTCTCCCCGGGAAAAGGAGCAGCGGACGCGTGCTCACACGCCATCACCCCCGGCGCCCGTCCACCACCGCTCCGGTCCGTCCGGGTGAGGGACGGCCGCCACGCGGGCGACCCATGCGAGAGTTGAAAGGAGTCCTTGCAAACCCTCTTTGCAACTCGTAGCCTTCCGGTATGGCCGAACAACCGCCCGCGCAGGAGATCACCGATGTCGAGGCGCTGCGCGCCTTCGCGCACCCGATGCGGCAGAAGATCGAACAACACCTGCGCCGAGGACCGGCCAACTCCGCTGTGCTGGCACGCGAGTTGGGCGAGAGCACGGGGCTGGTCAGCTACCACCTGCGGCAGTTGGCCAAGCACGGCCTCGTCGAGGAGGTCCCGGAGCTGGCGAAGGGGCGGGAGCGGTGGTGGCGGGCGGTGCCGGGAGACCGGCGGTTCCCGCCGTACAGCCGGCAGACACCGGAGATGCGCGAGGCGCTGACCGAGATGCACCGGCTCAACCTCGCCGAACTGATCGACTCCGCCCGGCGGTTCGAGGAGGCACGC
Source organism: Streptomyces sp. NPDC048277 (assembly GCF_040652235.1). Classification (NCBI taxonomy): domain Bacteria; kingdom Bacillati; phylum Actinomycetota; class Actinomycetes; order Kitasatosporales; family Streptomycetaceae; genus Streptomyces; species Streptomyces sp. NPDC048277. The sequence goes on along the minus strand of NZ_JBEZLQ010000014.1, from coordinate 136,816 downwards.
GACACGCTCGGGCCCTGGGCCGACGCGGCGCTCTTCTCGCGTGCCACGCTCTGGGTCGACCCCGGCCAACTCCGTGCGTTCTTCGAGGAGTACATCGCGCTCCTCTACCGGTACTCGGCCCCGGAACGGGGGGACGCGTCCGAGGCGCGGACCGTGTTCGTCCGGCTGCTCGGAATTCCCGAGACCGACTGACCGCGCGGCCCGACCGACAGCGAAGGGGGACGCACGCCGTGCCGCACTCGACTACGTCCGCACCACCGATACGTGCCGTACTGGCCTTCTTATCCGGGGCGTTGGCAGGCGCCCTCCTCCTGCTGGCCGCGCCCATGGCGTACGCCGGCGGGGACGGGCTGGTCCGCCGGGAGGTCACCTTCCGGGGCGGTGGCGGGCTCGTCCTGCACGGCACCGTCCTCAGCAGGAACGGAGCACCCGGCCCGGCACCCGGCATCGTCCTCGTCGGCGGCTCGGGCGCCGGCCCCCGGGAGGAATACCGGCAGGAGGCCGAGGCGTTCGCCCGCGCCGGGATCACCACGCTCGTCTACGACAAGCGGACCGTCGGATACTCCAGGCTCCATGTGGACTTCGGCCTGCTGGCCGACGACGCGCTCGCCGGAGTGCGGTTGTTGCAGTCCAGGAACGGGGTGAACGCACGCCAGGTCGGGCTGTGGGGGTTCAGCGAGGGGGGCTGGGTGGCGCCGCTGGCCGCGTCGCGCTCGACCGACGTCGCGTTCGTCGTCACCATCGGCGGACCCGGCTACGACCCGCTGCGTACCCAGGCCTGGAACCTCGCCACGCATCTGCGCCATCAGGGGGTGGGCGGACCGTTCCGCCGCACCGTGGCCGGCCCCGCCGCCCGGTTCATGGCCTCGACCGGTCTGTTCCCCGAGGCCGGCTATGACCCCGTGCCGGTGCTGGAGCGGCTCCACCGAACTCCGGTGCTGGCCCTGTGGGGCGATCACGACACCCAGGTGCCGCCCCAGGAGAGCGCACGGATCTTCCGCGAGGCCCTGGCCCGTGCGGGCAACCGGCATGCCGTCATCGGCTTCGTCGCCGGCGGCGCGCACAACGGCCACCGCACGTCGGACGGGTTCGACCGGATCGGTGGCCCGCTCTTCCACGGCAAGAAGCTGGGGGAACTGGCCCCGCGCTATGCGCAGACCATGACCTCATGGGTGCGGGCCGTCGCCGCCGGCCACCCACCGGCCTCGACCGCCGCCCCCGCACCCGGGCAGGCCTTCGCCACCACCCCCGTACCGGACCACGCCTGGTACGCCTGGCTCGCCCCCGCGCTGCTGCTCCTCGGCTTCGCCGCCTACCCGATGAGCGCTCTCGCGCGCCGGGGCCCGGTCCTGCGCCCCGTGCGATGGCTGGCCGGACTCGGCCTGCTGGCGGTCGTGACGACGGTGGCCTGCCCGCTCGCCGTCTTCGCGGCGGGCACCGGCGCAGCGGCGCCCGTCGTGTGGGGCCGTCCGGCTCTGTGGCTGGTGGTCCAGGCGCTCGCCGTCGCCGTGGTGGCATCCGCCTGCGTCTCGGCAGCCGCCCTCCGACGCCGACGCCTGACACCGAACCACGCGGCCTGGCTGCGCCTCGCCCCGGCCGGACTGGCCACGCTCGGCTTCATACCGTGGGCGGTGTGGTGGGGCGTCGCCGGGTGACGACCACCGCCTTCCAAGCCGACGACAACCCTGACGGCAGGGACGACATGGAAGTGGCTTGCCCGAGCGGCCTGAGAGGGAGCGGTCTTGAAAGCCGTTGAGGCGCCAGGTCGTTGTCAGTGCTGCTTGCTAGTTTGCCCAGTGGAGTGAGACCGGTCAGAGAACCTTCGAGGTCCGCGGTCAAGGGGGGTGGGCACAAAGGTCCCCGGGAGCCACCTCGGGACTATGTTGCATGCCGTGGATCCCCACCCCCCTCATCCTCCGCGGGACAAGCGGCCGGCGCTTCATGGACACTCCTGCCGAACAGCCTGCCCCGTGAGTCCCCGAGCGTTCTGGCACGCGAGTGGCACGGCCCGGTGGCGGCCCAGGTTTCTGGCGAGTGGTCAGCGCTGCCTCCTCCTGAGGGCGCGAGCATCGCCGCCGCCGATCTCATAGAAGAAGCCGTAGACCCAGACGAGCAGCATCGGCACAAGCACCGCCAGCCAGAGCAAGGCCCAGCCTCCAAGGAGCGCGACCCAGATGGTGAGGCCCATCTCCACTGCTCCGGCGATCAGAACGCCCGTGATGGTGGGCCAATGGACCTTCCGATCTACCTGCGCAGATCGCTCGGGGATGTACCTCTGAGTCATCCAGTCCAGATGAGTCTGAAGCCGGCGGTGCGCCGAGGAGGTTTCCGGCAGCTGAGAAAGCAGAGCAGCCTCTTCCTTCATCGCCTGTAACAGCTTGTCCGCCACGGTCACGTTGGCCGACTTGATTGCCACCCAAGCCGTTGCCATGCCCGCAAGCAGTGTTCCGACCGCACCGGCCACTGCGGTCATGACGTCTATGGACATCAGCCCCCTCGCTCAGACGGCCCGACCCAGTATGCGCCCGACCGCCCCAGCCGCGACGTACCCCATCTCTGACATCAGTTGACTGAACGCGCAGTGCGCGGGGGACGGAGCCGCCTCGAAATTCGTTCGTGTCCCGCTCCGGCCGTTGCTACCGTCGTTGGCATGAAGCGTGCCCTGCCGTGTCCGTTCTGCACGACGACGTCGGAGACCGTCCCGGCGCGCTGACACCTGACCAGTCCGAAGCCCCGGGGTGAACGTCCCGGGGCTTCGTCGTGTCGCGGGTCGTTCGCCTTCTTGAGGGAGGAGACCCGCCATGCACGACCACCGCCGACTCGGCCGTGAACTCGGTCTGTTCGACACCGACCCGCTGATGGGCGCCGGCCTGCCGTACTGGCTGCCCGACGGGGCGGTCGTACGGCACGCCCTGGAGGAGTACGTCCGGGACGCGGAACGCCGGGCCGGGTACCGGCATGTGTACTCGCCCGTGCTCGGCAAGCGGGAGCTGTACGAGCTCTCCGGGCACTGGGCGCACTACAGGGAGGACATGTACCCGGCGATGCGGGTGGGCGCGGAGGAGGTCGTGCTGCGGCCGAGCCTGTGTCCGCATCACGCGCTGATCTACCGGTCCCGTGCGCGCAGCTATCGCGAACTGCCGTTGCGGATCGCCGAGGTGGGGACCATGTACCGGTCCGAGCTGTCCGGTGTGCTGGGCGGACTCACCCGCGTGCGGGCCATCCAGCTCAACGACGCGCATGTCTTCTGCACCCTGGAGCAGGTGGTCCAAGAGGCCCGCACCGCCCTGGAGCTGATCGGCCGCGCCTACGCCGACCTCGGGATCAGCGCCGTACGGCACCGGCTCTCGCTGCCCGGCGAGGGCGGGAAGTACGTCGCCGACCCGGAGCTGTGGCGGCGGGCCACCGCGCTGCTGCGCGAGGTGCTGGACGGGGCAGGGGTGGTTTACGAGGAGGCCGAGGGGGAGGCCGCGTTCTACGGGCCGAAGATCGATGTGCAGATCGCGGACTCCGCCGGGCGGGAGTCGACCTTGTCCACCGTGCAGATCGACTTCCACCAGCCGGAGCGGTTCGATCTGCGGTACGTCGGCGCGGACGGCCGCAAACACCGGCCGGTGATGGTGCACCGGAGCGTCATCGGGAGCGTCGAGCGGGCCGTCGCGCATCTCGTCGAGGTGCACGGCGGGGCCTTTCCGGCCTGGCTGGCGCCGGTGCAGCTGCTCGTCCTGCCGGTCGGCGAGGAGCAGCTGGCCCGGGCGGAGGCGCTGGTCGCGGCCGCGGTCGCGGGCGGGTTGCGTGCCGAGGTCGCCGGGCCCGAGGAGGGGAGTCTGGGCGCCCGGGTGCGAGCCGGCCGGCTCGTGCCGTACCAGGCGGTGATCGGTGCGCGGGAGGCCGAGGCGGGGGTGGTGGCCGTACGGCTGCGGGACGGACGACAGCCCGGCGCGTTGCCGCCGGCGGACCTGGTCCGGCGGATCGGCGAACGGGTGGCGGGCCGCGGGACCGCGCTCTGGACCGACTGACGGAGGTCGAGGAGGACGGAGGTGCGGTCGGGCCCTTAGGGTCGTGGCTGACGGAAGGAGCCTCCCGTGGCCGGTCAGCCCATTCCCGTGATCATCGACTGTGACACCGGTGTCGACGACGCCCTCGCCCTCCTCTTCGCCGTACGGCATCCCGGGCTCGACCTGCGGGCCGTGACCTGTGTCGCCGGGAACACCGATGTCGACGGGGTGGTCCGGAACACCCTGACCGTGCTGGAGCGGGCCGGTGCCGGGGACGTTCCCGTCGCCCGGGGTGCCGAGCGGCCGTTGATAGAGGCGGCCCGGTCGGCCCGGCATGTGCACGGGGCGGACGGGATGGGCGACCTGGGGCTGCCCGCGCCGGCCCGCCGCCCCGTCGACGTCGACGCCGTCACCCTGCTCCGCCGCGAGATCCTCGCCTCGCCCCGCCCGGTCACCCTCGTCCCCACCGCACCGCTCACCAACATCGCCCTGCTGCTGCGCACCCACCCGGAGGTGACGCGGAACATCGAGCGGATCGTGTTCATGGGCGGCGCCGTCGCCACCGGGAACGCCACGCCGGTCGCCGAGTTCAACGTCTGGCACGACCCCGAGGCCGCCGCGGTCCTGCTCACCGCCGGAGTTCCGATCACCATGTACGGCCTGGACGTCTTCCAGCGGGTCCTGGTCCCGGGCGCGGAGGTACGACGGCTGCGCGCGAGCGCGGAACCGGGCGCCCGGCTCGCCGGTGAACTGCTCGCCCACCGGCCGGCCACCCCGGACCCGGACGCCGGTGACCAGGATGCCGGCGGCCTCGGTGACGCGGGCGCGGTGTGTGCCGTGGCCGACCCGGCCGGTCTGACCACCCGGCTGCTGCCCGTCGAGGTCTCCCTGGCCCCGGGCCCGACCCGGGGCCAGACGATCGTCGACCGCCGCCCCCGCCCCGGCGAGTCAGAGATCCACGGCGGCGGCCGCGAACAGGCCATGGTGGACGTGGGGTTGGACGTGGACGTGGCGCGGTACGTGAAGCTGTACCTGGAGACCGTCGGGGGGCGGTAGCAGGGCCCGGGCTGCCGCGCCCCCGAAGGGGCGCGGGGAACTGCGCGACCAGCCACGACGGCGCCGCAGACGACCGACGGCCTCTCGCGGCCCCGCGGCGGAGCCGCATATCGGCACAACCAGCGGAGCGCCTACGCTCGGGTCGTCTTCCGCCGCCGCGTGGCGACGACGATCGCCGCGCCGCCGGCCAGGAGCACGGCCGCGCCGCCCGCGAGGTAGCCGGTGCTGGAGCTCGCGCCGGTGTGGGCGAGGTCGCCGCCGTTGCCGGAGTCGGTGCTCGGGACCGACGCCGGGGTGGGCGTCGACGAGGACGAGGAGGAGGATGACGGGGACGGGGTCGCGCTGGGCGTACCGGTCTCCGAGCTCTCCGAGGGCGCCGGGGTGGTGGTCCCCTCGGCCGGGGTGGACTCCGAAGGGGAGGCCGAGGGGGTCGGGGACGGCGAGGACGACGACTCGGTCGTCGAGCAGTCCTTCGTACCGCCGTTCCAGGACGCGATCAGCTTGTCCTTGATGACCGCGTGGTCGGGGCCGGCCGGCAGGTCACCGTGCTCGAAGCCGTCGCCCGCGTCCTTCTTCCCGTCGAACTTGACGGCGCCCCGGTAGAGGTCGATCTGCGCGAAGCAGCCGGCGTCCGGGACCGCGATGTCGAGGGAGTCGGTCTGGCCCTGCTTGACCGTCACCGAGTCGAAGTCGACGAAGATCTGCTGCCCGGAGGTGGCGAAGGTGGCGCCGTGGGCGAGGTAGGAGGCGAGCGAGGCGGTGCAGCTGGCGGCGTCACCCGCGGCACGGACCTTGAGGTGGACCTTGCCGTCGCCGGTGACCTTCAGGTTCTGGTCGTCGACCTTCACCGAGTCGTAGAAGTTCGAACCGTCGATCGAGAACTGGCACTTGTCCGTGCCGGTCTCCGTGCCCGCTCCCGTGCCGGGGCTGTAGTGGCCGCCGGACTTCCAGCCGTCACCGCCGGAGGTGTCGTGCGCCCAGGCGCCGGACGCCCCGGCGACGGAGACGGCACACAGCGCGAACGACGCGACGCCCGTCCCCAGCAGGCGGCGCGCGGTGACATGTCTGGCTATGGACATGGATATCCCATCGTGGATGCTCGCGACGAGCAGCAGAGGTCTGCGGAGGTCAGAAAACACCGGGCTCACTGGTCACATGTGCCACGGCGTGGGCCCATCGTGATCGGGGCCGCCGAACCATGTCAACTTGCGGTGACACCAGGGGAGTTCGCTGGTCATCACAACTTCATCACACGGGGAATGATCCACTCCGTGAGGTGTGAAGGTTCGCCTTCGCGGCATTCTGGACAGACTTCCCCTTGTTGTTCTCCGCCCGGAAGGAGCACGCGTGGTCGACCTCTCGTCCAGGAACCCCGACTGGTGGCGTCAGGCCGTGATCTACCAGGTGTATCCGCGCAGCTTCGCCGACGCGGACGGCGACGGACTCGGTGACCTCAGGGGACTCACCGAGCGGCTCTCCCATCTGGCCGCGCTCGGCGTGGACGCCCTGTGGCTCAGCCCCTTCTATCCGTCCGAACTCGCCGACGGCGGCTACGACGTCGCCGACCACCGGGACGTCGACCCCCGCCTCGGCACCCTGGACGACTTCGACGCGATGGCCGCCGAGGCACACCGGCTGGGCCTGAAGGTGATCGCCGACATCGTCCCGAACCACACCTCGCACCTCCACCCCTGGTTCCAGGAGGCGTTGCGGGCGGGCCCCGGGTCCGCGGCCCGCGAGCGCTACGTCTTCCGTCCGGGGCGTGGCGAGCACGGCGAACTCCCGCCCTCCGACTGGCAGTCCGTGTTCGGCGGCAGCGCCTGGCGCCGGGTGCCGGACGGCGAGTGGTACCTGCACCTCTTCGCTCCCGAACAGCCCGACCTGAACTGGGAGCACGCCGACGTCCGCGCCGACTTCCGCACCACCCTGCGCTTCTGGTCCGACCGGGGAGTCGACGGCTTCCGGATCGACGTGGCCCACGCCCTGGTGAAGGACCTCGCCGAGCCGCTGCGCGACGTGGCGGAGTTCGGCGCGACCGGCGAGGAGGCGCTGGAGCGGGTACCGCCGGGCACCCACCCCTACTGGGACCGCGACGAGGTGCACGAGATCTACCGGGACTGGCGCAAGATCTTCGACGCCTACAGCCCGCCCCGCACGGCGGTCGCCGAGGCCTGGGTCCCGGACGCCCGCCGCGCCCTGTACGCCCGCCCGGACGAACTCGGCCAGGCCTTCAACTTCGAGTATCTGCAGACCCCTTGGGACGCGGCCGCGCTCCGCGAGGTCATCACCGGCTCCCTCGCCACCGCCCGCGCCGCCGGCGCCTCGGCCACCTGGGTGCTCTCCAACCACGACGTCGTACGGCACGCCTCCCGGCTGGTGCTGCCGCCGGGCACGGACGAGAACGCCTGGCTGCTGTCCGGCGGACGGGACCCGGAGATCGACGGGAGCGCGGGCCTGCGCCGCGCCCGGGCCGCCACTCTCCTGATGCTGGCGCTGCCCGGATCGTCGTACGTCTACCAGGGCGAGGAACTCGGCCTGCCCGAGGTCGCCGACCTGCCCCTCCCGGTCCTCCAGGACCCGATCTGGGAACAGACGGGCCATGTCCGCAAGGGCCGCGACGGCTGCCGGGTGCCGCTGCCGTGGACGGCGGGCGGTCCGTCGTACGGCTTCGGGTCCGGCGGTGCCTGGCTGCCGCAGCCGGAGTGGTTCGCGTCGTACGCCGTCGAGGCGCAGGCCGGTACGGAGGGCTCCACGCTGGAGCTCTACCGCACCGCGCTGCGGCTGCGCCGCAAGCTGCTGGAGGGCGAGACGCTGACCTGGGCCGAGGCGCCCGAGGGGGTGCTGCACTTCGCCCGGTCGGAGGGCTGGCGGTGCGTCACGAACGTGTCGCACGCGCCGGTTCCGCTGCCGCCGGGCGAAGTGCTGCTCGCCAGCGTGCCGTTGCCGCTTGACGGCACGCTGCCGCCCGACACCACGGTGTGGCTGGGCGTCTGACTCAGCCGGCGGTGGGACTGGGGGTCCCGCCGTTGCCGACACCGGCGCCGCTGCCCGTGAAGCCCGCCTCACCCGGCAGTGCCGGCGGACTGGTCGTGCTGTTGACCGGCGGGGTGAGCACGACCTGTGGCTGGCCCGGGTCCGGCGGCGGCGGGGTCAGGTCGACGGCGGGCAGCTTCGGCGCGGTCGTCTCCTGGAAGAGGACCGACGGGAAGTCGACCAGGCCGGTCTGCTCCATCACCGTGATGTGGTCGAGGACCGTGGCGTTGGCCTGGTCGGCGAGCGTGCGCACCAGCGTGTTCTCGGTGGTGGAACGAATCTTCGCGATGGTGTTGAAGATCGAACCGTGCGTCACGCGCAGGATGTTGGCGAAGTCGGTGTCGAACTTCTTCCCGCTGTCGGCGGTCAGCGTGCTGACGAACCCCTGCTGCTGCGGGGAGGCCACGTTCGGGATGGCGATGTTGAGCATCTGGCTGATCTTGCGGCAGCTGGTGTCCAGCGCCGCGTGACCGTCGATCAGGTGCTTGCTCGCGGTGATGACCGCCGGGGTCGTGCCCTTCTTCAGGCCGAGCTGGCCCACCGGGTACTCCCAGAGCCCGGCCGCGCGCACCTTCACCACGAAGTCGCGGTCGCCCTCGGTCAGCGGCCCCCACTGTGTGTTGGCGATGACTCTGGTGGTCGCGCTGGACGTGGTGGTCACACCCAGCATGCTCGGATAGGCGAGCGCCGCGAGGGTCAGGCTCAGAGCTCCTCCCACGAAGAGAGTGCCTGTCGCGTTACGCGAAAAGGGCATCGGTGCCTCCGGCCAGGGTCGGGGGTCCCGCGCGCGGCGGGGGTCGGACGCAGAGAAGTACGGACAGGGATGCGCTCGAAACCTTTTGGTTTGGCAAAGAACTTGTGAGGCCTTGCCCTGTCGGGGTGACTGTCTCCCCATGTCTTGCCCAGGGGGTGGTGATGATTTCCCCTGCTAGGAGTGGTCATGACAAAGACGCGGACTAGCTTCGCCCCATGCCCCCACACTCATCCCCCCGCGTCCCGCGTCTGCCAGGCGGAGCGGCTCCCCGGGGTCCCGCCGCGCTCCCCGTGCTGCCCTACCGCAAGCCCACCAAGGGCCGTGACTACTGGGTGTTCGACGACGTCCTCCCGGACGTGGACGCCGTACGGGAACGCTGTCTGGCCAAGGACGACTGGGTCCAGGGATACCCGTACACCTCGGAGACCTGGCCCGGACTGCGCACCATGCCCGGCCTGGAGCCCGCCGAACTCGCCGTCGTGGAAGGGCTGGTGAAGCAGGCGACCGGCGCCGGGAAGCTGTGGGTGCAGCAGGCGCCCGGCGGCGGCACCCTCAACCACAACTGCGTCCAGGTCGTCGGCGAGGGCGAGAGCGAGCCGCGCCCGCACACGGACTCGCGGGCGCTGTGCCGGTACGCGGCGGTGCTGTATCTGAACCCCGGGGTCGCCAAGGACTGCGGCACGGCGTTCTACCGCCAGTCGCTGCCCGGCGGCCGGCTCGGCGGCAACATCGTCCAGGCCCCGCACAACAACCTCGTCGAGGCGCTGGGAACGCGGTTCGTCCCGGCCGACCACTTCGAGGAGGACGTGCGCGTCCCGCACAAGTACAACCGGCTGCTCCTCTACAACGCCAACCTCGTGCACAGCGCGACCGGTTACGCGGGCAGGACGCTGGAGGAGAAGCGGATGACGGCGGTGTTCTTCTGGATGGCGTGAGCGGGCGCCGTTTGTAACGGCGGGCGTGACACGACCACGACGGGCCCGTGACGGCGATCTCCGAACTTCTCGTCCCGGGGCCGCATCGAAAGGGGTGTCCGGCAGAGAGCCGGGGAGATCACCACCGCTGGGGGACCCCATGTCGAACCGCCGTCGCACCCACGTCCGCAAGTCCGCCGCCGCCCTGGCCGGTGCCGCCGCGCTGATGGCCCTGCTCACCGCGTGCAACGGCACCGCGACCGGCTCCGTCACCACCACCGACGGCGGTACGGCCGCCCCGGCCGCCGGCGACTCGACCGGCGGGTCCGGCTCCACCGGCTCTGCGGCCCCGTCGAACGGGGGCACCGGCTCGGGGAGCAGCGGGAGCAACGGGAGCGGGAACACGTCGGGCTCGTCCACCTCCGGGGGTTCCTCCTCGGGCGGTTCCTCCTCCGGCGGCACCGCCGCGGGCAGCTCGGTGCCCGCCTGCAAGGCCGGCGATCTCGACTACTCCTGGCCCGTCGGCGACCCGTCCGCGGGTCAGCAGCAGTCCGTCGCCATCGCGCTCACCAACAAGAGCGGCCACACCTGCACGATGTACGGCTTCCCGGGCGTCGACCTGGTCAACAGCGGTACGCAGTGGTCGCTCCAGCGCACCAACGCCACCCCGCAGCGGGTCACCCTCGCCAACGGCGCCGCCGCCCACTTCGTGATCACCTACCTGAAGTCGGACGACGCCGGCACCGCGTTCAGGCCGTCCACGGTGGTCATCACCGCGCCGAACCAGCGCACCTCCTATGACATCCCGTGGCAGGGCGGCCCCATCGTGCTCCAGGACGGCGCGACCCACCCGGGCACCTACGTCGGCCCGGTCGGCAAGTAACCGCGGGCCGCCGGCCCCATGCTTCACGCCGCGTCGCGCACGCAGCGGAAGCCGGTGTGACCGGTGGAGCTGTCGGGGGTGTTGGCGGTGCGGGCGGCGACCCGGTAGCGGTTGCAGTAGGAGGCGTGGCAGAGATGGGAGCCGCCGCGCATGACGCGCGCGGTGCCGTGGGCCGGGCCGGTGGGATCGGCCTCCGTACGGCGGTGGTCGGTGGCCCACCAGTCGGCGCACCACTCCCAGACGTTGCCGGACGTGTTGTGCAGGCCGTACCCGTTGGGCGCGAAGGCGTCGACGGGGGCGGTGCCGCGGTACCCGTCGGCGGCGGTGTTGCGGGTGGGGAAGGTGCCGCGCCAGATGTTGCACCGGTACTCCCCGTCCGGGTCCAGTTCGTCCCCCCACGGATAACGGGCCTGTTCGAGACCGCCCCGGGCCGCGTACTCCCACTCCGCCTCGGTGGGCAGCCGCTTGCCGGCCCAGGAGGCGTAGGCGGCGGCGTCGTACCAGGAGACATGGACGACGGGATGGTCACCGAGCCCGTCGAGCCCGCTGCCCGGCCCGGCCGGCCGGTTCCAGACGGCCCCCGCGACCGCACACCACCAGGGTGTCTCCGGCGGTCGCGGCGCGCCCCGGCGCAGCGCGGCGGGCAGGAACCCGGCGAAGACGTACGACCAGCCCAGCCGTTCGGCGTCGGTGACGTACCCGGTGTCGGCGACGAACGCGGCGTAGTCGTCGTTGCGCACCGCGCAGGCGTCGATGAGGAACGGCGACACGCGGACGGTACGGACCGGCCCTTCGCCGTCCGCCGGGAACCCGTCGTCGTCCTCGGCGCCCATACGGAACTCACCGCCGGGGAGCGCGATCATGCCGGTGCTGTCGGGGGTGCCCTCGGGGGTGTCGCCGGGTGCGGCGAGGGGGCGTACCGGCAGGGCGTCGGGGGCGGAGGGCGCGCAGCAGGCGGACGGCGGACGGGTGGGCTCCATGGGCGGAGTGTGCCGCAGGCGCCTGTGGACGCGTCGCGTGGGGTGCGGGCGGATGTCCGCACCGGCAGGCTCGTCCCGACCGGCGATAATGAGCCCATGGCATCCCCTTCGGCCCGCCGACTCCCGGACGGGACACCGGCCGCCGCGTGAACCTGACCGAGCTGCACCGCCGTCTGCTGCCCGATGTGCTCTCGGTCGGCGCGGTCTATCCGCTGGCCCTGACCGGCGATTACGCGGCCCAGGCGCACGGCCTGTTCGACCGCCCCGGCCGGACCCTGGACGTCGCCACGCAGCACGCGGCGCCGATGCGGATGGTCGCCGGAACGGTCGCGACGGGTCTGCGCGAGCGCGGCTGGCAGGTCGCGACGCGCGAGACGGACCCCCTCTCGGCGCAGCTCGTGGTCACCGACGCGGTCACGGAGGACGAGGGCGAGGTCGACATCCTCAAGGAAGTCCTCTGGTACCCGCCGGTCCGGACGGAACTCGGCCTGACGCTCGCCCCCGAGGACGTGGTGGGCATGCGGGTCTGGACGCTGACCGACCGCGGCCTGCCCCGCGACCTCCTGGTCGTGCACGCCGCCGCGGACCGCTGGACCCTCCCGGACCTGGAGGACCTCGGCCGCCGCCACGCCCGCGACACCTTCGACCTCGCCGACCTCCAGTCCCGCCTGACCGGCGCCGACCGGATCGACGACAGGGAGTTCGCGGCCTGCGGACTCGACGACCGGGCCGTCACCGAACTACGCCGGTGGGCCCAGGCCTGGGCGGACGACATCGCGGAACGCCTGATGGAGGCTCAGCCGCCCGAGGACTGAGGCCGCCCGGCCCGTTCACGGGGCCACGGCAGGGTCAGCAGGACCGCTGCGCCTGGCGGAATCCGGCTTTGAAGCCGTCCTTGAAGCCGTGCCGGTAGTCGTCGCCCGAGTCCTTGTGGGTACGGGCGGAGGACTGCTCCTGGGACTGGTTGTTGCCCTGGTCGTTGCGCTGGTTGTGCATGTTGCCCCGGTTGCAGTCCCGCTGGCCGCTGCGCAGCCCGGACCTGAAGCCGTCCTTGAAGCCCTCCCGGTAGTCCTGGTTCGACTTGGAGACGCTGACGGTCGTACCTGTGTGGGTCTCGCTCGGTGTGGCCGCGGAAGCCTGCTGAAGGCCGACCGGGGCAAGAGCGAGGGTCGCGGCGATGAAGGCCGAACCCAGGAGCGTGGCTCGTGTTCTGGTCGAGGCGGGCATCACAACCCCCTTCGTAAAGTTCGCATATGGGTTAATTCATACTTTAGTCACTCTTTCGGCCTAGTCCAACTGGCGGAAAGTTGAGAGCGCAACGGGCGGGTCCCAGGCCCGTAACAGGCATGGCTCCCGTCGTCGCCGGTGCGCGAGGATCGGCCCGTGAGCGAACACATAGTCACCCTGGGCCCCGTCCGGACCGCCGGGCTCGTCGCCTCCTCCAGCCTGCTGCTCGCCGGTGCCGCCTGGGCCGTGCGGGCCGGATGGGAGGTGCGGCTGGCCGGAGCGGGAGAGCCGGCGAGCGGGCCGCCGGACCAAGGAGACGGCCGGCACCGGACGTTGACCTCGCTGGAGAACGGGTACCACCTCGTCAGTTCCGCCGGGGGCGTGATCACCGTCGTGTGCGCGATCGCCTTTCTGGTGTGGCTCGGGCGGGTGCGGGGCAATGCGCGGCTCCTCTCCGGGCGGGCGCCCCGCTACTCCGGGCTCTGGGTTCTCCTCGGGTGGGTCCTCCCCGTCGCGAACCTCTGGATCCCGCGCGGGATCGTCGCCGGCGCGTACCGGGACAGCGCGGGTGAGCGGCCGCTGCCCAGGGCCGTCAACGTGTGGTGGGGGCTGTGGCTGATCGGCACGTTCAGCGGGGTCGGGCTCATCTACCGCAACTCCACCGACGAGCTCATCGCCCGCGCCTACGACAACGTCTGGCCGCTCGTCCTGTCCGACCTCGCGCTCGTCGGGGCCGCCGTCGCGGGGGCGATGGTCGTGCGGGCCGTCACACGGGTGCAGACGGAGCGGGAAGGCGAGGACTTCGTCCGCGCGGAGGCCGGCGCCCACGTGTGAAGTCCGGGGCGGCGCGGTACGCCCTAGGAGCAGCCTCGCCGCCCGGCCGTCAGGAGTCACGTCGTGAGCACTATCGCCATCGTGGGGGCCGGACCCGGGCTGGGAGCCGCCGTCGCCCGGCGGTTCGGGCGGGAGGGGTACGGCGTGGCGCTCGTCGCGCGGGACGGGCAGCGGCTCGACTCCCTCGCCGCCGAGCTCGCCCGGGAGGGCATCCGGGTCCGTGGGTTCTCCGCCGACGTGCGGGACCCGATCGCCCTCGCGGCGGCCCTGAGGCGGGCCGCCGAGGAACTCGGGACCATCGAGGTCCTGCAGTACAGCCCCGTACCGCACCGGGACTTCATGCGGCCCGTGCTGGAGACCACCTACGCGGATCTGCTCGGGCCGGTGGAGTTCTCCGTGTACGGGCCCGTCGCCGCCGTGCAGCAGGTGCTGCCGGGGATGCGGGAGCTGGGCAGGGGGACCATCCTGCTCGTCAACGGCGGTACCGCCGTCATCCCCCATCCCGACCGGGCCGGGACCTCCATCGCCTTCGCCGCGGAGAGCGCGTACGGGCATCTGCTGCACGACCGGCTCGCGGCGGAGGGGATCCATGTGGCGCAGCTGGTCATTCCGGGGGAGATCGTGGCCGGGCACCCGCGGAAGGACCCCGTCGTGCTCGCCGACACCCTGTGGGGGATGCACCGGGACCGGCACGGCTTCCGGCACTACGCCGACGACCTGGAGAGCTGACCCGCCGCTGTCCCGCGAGCCGACGCTCCACGCTCCTCAGCCCCGCCCGGCCGATCTGCGCGGACATCATTTGTGGGCGAAAATGGTGTTCGGCCTGATTGCTCCGCAAAGGGAGCCAGCGATGGCTGAAGGGGGCCAGCGATGGCCGTGGAAATATCTCCGCTCCTCAAGCCCTCCCGGCTCAGAAGCCGTGGAGGCCTGCTCGGTGAGTGCCTGGCAGAATTTCTCGGGACCTTCGTTCTCATCTCGTTCGGCTGCGGTGTCGTGGCGATGGCCGTCGCGGCGCTGCCCGGGTCCGGACGTGCGGCGACGCCCACGACGATCTTCCTCGCCGCCGGTGACTGGCTTCTCATCACCTGGGGCTGGGCCCTGGCCGTGACCTTCGGCATCTACGTGGCCGGCGGGGTCAGCGGCGCCCATCTGAACCCGGCCGTGACGCTGGCGTTCGCCGTGCGCCGCAAGTTCCCGTGGGTGAAGGTGCTGCCCTTCTGGATGTCACAGGTGCTCGGCGCCCTCGCCGGGGCGGCGCTGGTCTTCCTCGTCTACCACGACGCGATCAACGCGTTCGACGCCGCCTCCGGTCCGCCCAAGGTCGGCGGGCACACCGAGGCGACCTTCTCGATCTTCGCCACGTTCCCGGCGCCGTACTTCCACGGCGGGAACTGGGGGCCGCTGATCGACCAGATCGTCGGTACGGCCTTCCTCGTCATGTTCGTCGTCGCGGTCATCGACCTGCGCAACACGGCCGTGGGGTCCAACCTCGGCCCGTTCGTCATCGGCCTCGTCGTCGCCGCCATCGGCATGTCCTTCGGTGCGAACGCCGGCTACGCCATCAACCCCGCCCGTGACTTCGGACCGCGGCTGCTCACCTGGTTCGCCGGGTGGCGGAGTTACGCGTTCCCGGGGAACGGGGCGTGGTTCAGCAACTACTTCTGGATCCCGATCGTCGGTCCGCTGATCGGCGGTGTGATCGGGGTGCTGGTCTACGACCTGTTCATCGGCGACACCCTGCACGCCCGGCTCCGGCTGGGCGAGGAGCTGCCGGAGTCGGGCGTGACCCGTCAGACCGTGGACGAGGGCGAGGGCTGAGGGTTCACGACTCCTTCGGCGGCTCGGCCTGCCGGCCAAGGCGCTCCACGAGTTGCCGCGCCTTGGCGACCCCCGTGTCGATCTGCTCGGTGTACTTGCCGTCGGTCCGTTCGTCGACCAGGTCGCCGGCCTTCTCCAGACCGGTCCCGATGACGTCGCCGTGTTCCTCGGCGATGTCCTTCGCCTTGTCCGCCAGGTTCTTGAGTCCGTCGATTCCATCGATTCCATCGAACATGCCGGAATCGTCGCCAGTCGGGGCCGACGATGGCAAGACGGCGCCCGGGGCATCCGACGGGGCGTGAGAGGTTGGTCCTCGACTCGGCAGGCACACGACGAAGACACCCCCGGGAGACGACGCCATGAGCACCAGCCCCCTCCTCACCGGCCTGAGCGGGAAGCTCCCCGGACTGCGGGCGCTGTACGAGGACCTGCACGCGCATCCGGAGCTGTCCTTCCAGGAGGAGCGCACCGCGTCCCTGGTCGCGGAGCGGCTGCGGGAGCAGGGCTGGGAGGTCACCGAGGGCGTCGGCGGCACCGGAGTGGTCGGGGTACTGGCCAACGGGGACGGGCCCGTCGTCCTGCTGCGGGCCGACATGGACGCGCTGCCGGTCACGGAGGAGACCGGGCTGCCGTACGCCTCGGAGAACGACGGGGTGATGCACGCGTGCGGGCACGACATGCATGTGGCGTGGCTGCTGGGGGCGACCGGGCAGCTGGCCGGCGCCCGGGACGGGTGGCGCGGGACGGTGGTGGCCGTGTTCCAGCCGGCCGAGGAGGTCGGCGGGGCGCCGAAGATGCTCGCGGACGGGTTCGCCGAGCGGTTCCCGCGGCCGGACGTGTGCCTGGCCCAGCATGTGGCGGCCGCTCCGGCGGGGCTGGTCGGGACCCGGGCCGGGGCGCTGATGGCGGGCGCGGACAGCATGCGGGTCACGCTGTTCGGGCGGGGCGGGCACGGGTCCACGCCGGAGGCGACCGTGGACCCGGTGGTGCTGGCGGCCGCCGTGGTGATGCGGCTGCAGACGGTCGTCTCCCGGGAGGTGGCCGCGGGCCAGCAGGCCGTCGTCACGGTCGGCTCGATCCACGGCGGGACCAAGGAGAACATCATCCCGGACACCGTGGAGCTGAAGCTCAACGTACGGTCCACCACGGCGGCCGTCCGGGACCGGGTGCTCGCGGCGATCGAGCGGATCGTCCGGGCCGAGGCCGCCGCCTCCGGCGCGCCGAGGGAACCGGAGATCGTCACCATCGACTCCTTCCCGGTCACCCGTAACGACCCCGAGGAGACCGAGGCCGTCCAGGCCGCGCTGGCCGCCGAATTCCCCGGCCTCACCTTCGAGTTGACGTCCCCCGTGCCCAACAGCGAGGACTTCGGCGCCTTCGGTACGGCCCTGAAGGTGCCCTCCGTCTACTGGTTCGTCGGCGGCGCCGACCACAAGCTCTACGAGGGCGTCGACCTGGAGGCCCTGGTCCGCGACGGCATCCCGCCGCAGATCCCCTCCAACCACTCCCCGCACTTCGCCCCGGCCCCGGAGCCGACGCTGGAGACGGGCATACGGGCCCTGCTGGCCGCGGCCGGCCACTGGCTGGCCCCCTGACCGCGGCCCCTACGGGAGCGTCCCGCCCTGGTCCAGGGCGGGACGCAGATCGGTCCGCCGGCGGATGCCCAGCTTCTTGTAGGTGTGGGTGAGATGGGTCTCCACGGTGCGGCGGGCCAGATGGAGCATGGCCGCGATCTCCACGTTGGTGCGGCCCTCGGCGGCGAGTTCGGCGATCCGGCGCTCGCTGCCGGTGAGGGAGGCGGCGCCGGTACGGCGCCGGGGGGAGCGGGCCCCGCCCTGCCGCAGCACCCGCTCGGCCAGCTCCATCAGCCGTACGGCGCCCAGCCGTTCGGCGTGCTCGGCGGCCTCCCGCAGACAGTCGCGGGCCCGGGCCGCCTCGCCGGCGGCGGTCAGCCGGCCGCCCAGGGCGATCAGGGCCTCCGCCGGCTCGGTACCGGCGGCCGGGGCCTGCCGCAGCAGCCGTACGGCCTCCTCGGCGAGGTCCAGGCCGCGATGGCCGCCCGTCGCCGTACCGAGGACGCGCAGCGCCCGGCCCACCGTGCGCGGAGTGCCCCAGACTCGGGCCAGCCGCAGCTCCTCCTCGGCCAGGGCGATGGCCTCCAGGGGCCGGCCGAGGGCCAGCCGGCACTCCGCGGCGGCCGTCCGCCAGGGGGTGACGACCGGGCTGACCACCTCGCGGGCGGACTGGCGGCGGCCGCACTCCAGGAAGTCGTCCAGCGCCCCGGCCGGATCACCGGCGGCGGCCCGCACCACGCCCCGCGCGTACAGGAACCGGTTCAGCTCCCAGGAGTCCGGCGCCTCCCGCAGATCGATCCCGGCGACCAGGCTCTCGGCCTGTGCGCAGCGGCCCGTCTCCACCAGGGCGATGAGGGTGTGCGCATGGGCGTTGGTGGGCGTGACCGACTCGGGGAAGCCGGTCAGGTGCGTGTAGTCGGCGCGGGCGGCAACGATGTCGGCGCGGCTGTTGATCAGGGCCTGGTGCATGGGGTGCAGCAGGTCGGGGCGCTGCCCGGCCAGGCCGCGGTCCACCAGCCGGTCGGCCTCGTCGAGTTCGTCGGCCCACTGGGCGACGGTGGCCGCCGTGCCGACGAGGAACGGCTCGGTGAGCGGGTCGGCGGGTTCGGCGAGCAGGGCGCGCAGCTGCCGCATGGCGTCCCGGGCCGAGGTGAGGCCCGCGGAGGCCGCGTGCCGCACGAGCAGGGCCTGGGAGGCGCTGCCGAGCAGTTCCGGGGAGCGTTCGGCGGTCTCGGTCAGCCGGCGGTAGACCTCCTGCCGTACCTCCTGGTCCTGGTCGGAGAGGAGGACGGAGGCGGTGTGCAGGGTGCGGGTCAGATCGGGCCGGCCGGTCACCTCGTCGTGCAGGGAATGGAGCATTTCGAGGGCCTTGCGGGTGCGGCCCCGGCCGGTCAGCGCGGTGCCCAGCGCGACGGCCGCGCGCACCCGGTTCTGCGGGGTCGCGGGCAGCCGGACCGCCTCGGCGAGCCGGGGGATCGCGGCGGAGGAGCGGGGCACCGCGTACTCCAGCGAGCCCAGCTCGGTCAGCAGCCGCTGCCGGTGCTCGTCGGCCAGGGGCTCCTCCAGGGCGCGCCGCAGATAGGTGACCGCGTCCTCGGTCCGCTCGTCGAGGAGGGCGAGCGCGGCCGCGTCCTGGAGCAGGGGCGGCGCCCAGGGGGCGTCCACCGGTCCGGACGCGAGCAGTTGGCGGGCCACGGCCTCGGCGGGGGCGTCCTGGCGCAGCAGCGCCTCCGCGAGCGCCCGGTGCGCGGTGCGGCGGTGGGAGGAGGGGACGCCGGTGAGGACCGCGTCGCGCAGCAGCGGGTGCGGGTAGTGGGCGTGGCCGTCGGGACCCGGGGTGAGCAGGCCGAGGTTGGTCATGGCGGTGAGCCAGCCGGCCACCCGGGTGGGGTCGGCGTCGGCCAGTTCGGCGAGGAGCGGGGTGATGTCGTGCTCCGGCAGGCCGGTGCCGGTGCCGGTGTCCTCGTCGAGCACGGCGAGGGCCCGGGCGACCTCGGTGGTGGCCGGGCCGGCACTGTCCAGCCACCACCGCACGGCGGCCGGGTACGAGCCCGGGTACAGCGCGGCCGTGGTGGTGGGCACGGCGGTGTGCCGGGTCTCGTCGAGGTCGTCGAGGAGGGCGCGCAGCAGCAGCGGGCTGCCGGCGGCGGCCCTGACACAGGCGTCGACCCAGCTCCGGTCCGCGTCCGGGAAGGCGCCGCGGACCCGGCCCGCCGCGGCCTCGGGGGTGAGGGGGGCGAGGGTGTGGGTGCGGACCAGGGCCGGGGGCAGGGTGTGCGCGAAGCCGGGGGTGGGCGGATCGAGGTCGTACTGGCTGCGTTCGCTGACGACCAGCAGGATCGGTAAACGGTCTATGTGGCGGGCGGCCTCCACGAGCCAGCGGTGCGAGGGGGCGTCGGCGAGGTGGACGTCGTCCACGGCGACGAGGAGCGGGGAGGCGTCGGCGTAGGCGCGCAGCACCCGCCAGAGTCCGGCGGCGGTGGCCCGCTCGTCGCCGTCCACCGCGAGGTCCGCGAACTCCGGTACTGGGCCGAGGAGTTGGAGGACCGTCGCGAAGGAGATGGGGGTGTCGGCGGGGGAGCAGCGGGCGCGGAGCGTGCGCAGACCGAGGGCCGCGGCGTGCTCGGCGGCGGCCTCCAGGACGGTGGTGCGTCCGGTCCCGGTGGCGCCCCGCAGCAGCACGAGCCGCCCGCCGGTTCGCGTGCGCTCGGCTTCCTCGGCCAACAGGCGGATGGCGTCGGCGAGTTCAGGGGACGGATGGGTCATTCCTGGCTCCTCGCGGTGCGCTGGTGGGTTCGGGGGGTTAGAGGGGGTGGGCACGGGAGAGGTTGAGGGATGGCGGGGGTGGGGACGAGGTTTGTTGCCGGGGCGGCACATTTGATACGGGGCCGTGGAATTGGGTGGGTGGGGGGTGGGGGTCTGGGGTCGTGGATCGCCGCGGGCCGGTGGGGGTTGCTCGCGCAGTTCCCCGCGCCCCTTTGAGGTGGGACCAGTGGACCCACTTTCTTGGGGGCGCGGGGAACTGCGCGACCAGCCACAACGCACCCGCAGCGGACCCACGACCCCACGTCCCCAAGGATGTGGGTCCAGCGATCCCATCCGAAAAGGGGCGCGCGGGACCACATGGACAACCAGCACGGCCCGCAGCCGTCCACAACCCCACGCCCCCCCCGAACATCTCGTGGTCCCTGTCGTGGTGGTCCACGATTGTCCTTGCCCCTTTGGTCACAGCAGGCTGGTTACTCCCGTCCGTCACCGTTCCCTCAGGGGTGACGGGCACGTGGACATAGGGGTAGCGCTTGCTCAGCCACAGCTCATCCTCCGCCTCGGGCGCCCGCACGCCCGTCACCGTGTACGCACCGGACCCGATATCCCGGGAAGGCGCCCTCAGCCAGTTACGGCGACACCCCGAGATCGAGTTGCGCGAGGAGTCCGAGACCGGGCCCGGCACCGTGGCGCTGCTCATCAGCGACAGCCTCGACGAGCCGGAGCTGACCCGGCTGCGCCGGGTGGTGCGCAGCGAGGGCGCGCAGGCCGTGCTGGTGATCGGGACACTGCGCGAGACCGAGTTGCTCGATGTGATCGAGTGCGGGGTCGGGGCCATCGTATGGCGGCACGAGGCCACCGAACACCGGCTTGTGCAGGCCGTGTTGGCGGCCGCCCGGGGCGACGGGGACCTGCCCGCCGATCTCCTCGGCCGGCTCATCAACCAGGTCGGCACCCTGCACCGCAGTGCCGCCGGACGTCCGGGCGCCCCGGCTTCCGGACTGTCCGCCCGTGAGGTGGACGTCCTGCGACTGGTGGCCGAGGGGCTCGACACCGGTGAGATCGCCAGCAAGCTGTCCTACTCCGAGCGCACCGTCAAGAACGTCATGCACGGGCTGACGACCCGACTGCATCTGCGCAACCGGGCCCACGCCGTGGCCCATGCCCTCCGGGAAGGCTACATCTGACCGGAAGGGCAGCGGACACCGGTCGCGGGGCAGCGGGTTCTGCCCGGCCGTTCCTGCGGGGCGCGCGCGGTGCGCGGCAGGATGACGATGAGCAAGGGATGGTGAGTACGGCGTGATCCACGAGGTGGACCAGGTGCTGCGGGACCTGTTGACCAGCGGTGCGCTGGCCGGTTCCGGCATCGACGTCTCCTTCGACGCCCCGACCCGCGACTGGGCGGCCCGCCGCAACGGTCCGGTGATCAACACCTACCTGTACGACATCCGGGAGGACGTGAACCGGCGCCAGCGCGGGCACATCGACATCCGCGACGAGCGGGACGTCGTCGTCAAGCGCCGCCAGCCGCCCCGGTGGTTCCGGCTGTCGTACCTGGTGACGGCGTGGACCAAGCGGCCCGAGGACGAACACCGGCTGATCAGCGCCGTGTTGGCGACCCTCATCCCGAGAGAGCTGATCCATCATTCCGAACTCCCGGGATCCCTGGGCCGGTTGGGGCTGACGGTTCCCCTCTCGGTCGCCGGCATCCAGACCGAGGCCCGCTCCCTCGCCGAGATCTGGTCGGCGCTCGGCGGTGAGCTCAAGCCCTCCCTGGACGTCGTGGTCACGGCGCCCTTCCCGGCCTACCCCGAGTACGACGCCGGTCCGCCCGTCACCGAGGGCGCCGCCGTCCGCGTACGCGGCGGACTCGACGACACCGCCCCGGTCCTGGAGGAACGGGCCCACCGGCCCGGTCAGATCGCCGAGGCCAAGGCCGCCCGGGGGCCCCGGGCGTGACCCTCTCCCTGGAGCCGGCCGCCCCGCTCCTGGCCCGGCTGTCCGGGCTGCGCGACCGGGTCGCCGCCCTCGTGGAGCACCGCTCCGCCGACGACCCCACGGCCACCGACCCCCTGCGCGGCCTCTACCTCTCCGAGGAGGCCGTCGGGCACCTGCTGCGCCCGGACCAGGCCGCACCCGAACTCCCCGCCCTGGAAGGGGACTTCCCCGACCGTCTGGCCGCCCTCGCCGCCCGCCTCGCCCTCACCCCGCTCGACACCGCGATCCTCCTCATCGCCCTCGCCCCGGACCTCGACCGCACCTTCGAGCCCCTCTACGGCTACCTCAACGACGACGTCGGCCGCCGCCGCGCCACCGTCGGCCTCGCCCTCGACCTGTACGGCGTCCCCGTCCACCTCGCCGAGGCCCGCGCCCGGCTCCATCCCACCGCCCCGCTCACCGCGCTCGGCCTGCTCACCGTCGAGGAACCCGAACGCCCCTTCCTCAGCCGCTCGTTGAGCGTCCCGGACCGGGTCCTGGCCCACCTCCTGGGTGACGACACCCCGGACGCGGCACTGGCGGGACACCTGCGCACGCCGTCGCCCGGCGGCGGCGAGGCAGCCGACGAGGAGTTCGTGGGGCGGCTGGCCGCCCGGATCGCCGCCGGGCCGCTCCTCGCCTATCTGCGGGAGCGACGGGAGGGGGAGGGACTCGGGTCGGCGACGGCCGCGGTGCGGCTGGCGGGCCGGCGGGCCTGGCACTACACCGGACCCGAGGAACAGGTCCCGAAGGTGCTGCGGGAGGCCCGGCTCAGCGGGCACGCGATACTGGTCGACAGCGGGCAACCCGGCCCACTGGTACGGGCGTTGAGCACGGCCGACGACGTCACCGTGGTGATCGCGAGCCCCCGCCCCTACGACCCCGACTGGTGCGACCGCCGCGACCCCCTCGTCCTGGACGTCCCCTCCCGCCGCGCCGCCGCCCTGGACGCCTGGGCGGCCGCACTGCCCGACACCCCCGGCTTCGACCTCGCGGCCACCGTCGCCCCGTACCACCTCGGCGGCGACCGTCTGGTCCGGGCCGCCCGGGCGGCGCAGGACCTCGCGGCCTTCGACGGGACCCCGCTGGCCGCCGCGCACCTGCGGCTGGCCGCCCGCCAGCAGTCGGCCTCCGGCCTCGAACAGCACGCCCGCCGCATCCGGCCCGCCGTCGACTGGCGGGACCTGGTGCTCCCCGAACGCCCGCTCACGGAACTGCGCGAACTGGCCCTGCGCGCCCGCCACCGCGACCGCGTCCTCGGCGACTGGCGGCTGAGCGCGGGCGGCGGCCGGGGCCGCGGGGTGCTGGGCCTGTTCGCCGGCGAGTCGGGCACGGGGAAGACCCTGTCGGCGGAGGTCGTGGCCGCCGAACTCGGCCTCGACCTGTATGTGGTCCAGCTGTCCTCCGTCGTGGACAAGTACGTCGGCGAGACCGAGAAGAACCTGGAACGGATCTTCACCGAGGCCGACCGCACCGACGCCGTGCTCCTCTTCGACGAGGCCGACGCCGTCTTCGGCAAGCGCTCCGAGGTCAAGGACGCCCACGACCGGTACGCCAACCTGGAGTCGGCCTACCTCCTCCAGCGCCTGGAGGCCTTCGACGGCATCGCGCTGCTCACCACCAACCTGCGCGCCAACATCGACGAGGCCTTCACCCGCCGCCTCGACCTGGTGATCGACTTCCCGTTCCCGGACGAGGAGCAGCGGCTCGCGCTCTGGCGGCACGGGCTGGTGCACGTACCGACCGAGGAGGCGGTCGAACTCCGGCCGCTGGCGGCGGAGTTCGAGCTCGCGGGCGGTTCGATCCGGAGCGCGGTGGTGACCGCGGCCTATCTCGCCGCCGGCCGCGGTGCCCCGGTCACCGCGGCGGACCTCCTGGAAGGCGCCCGCCGCGAGTACCGCAAGGCGGGGCGGCTGGTGCCGGGGACCTGGTAGCCGGTCACGAGGCGGAGTGGCGTTTGCCGATCAGGTCCCGGTAGAGAGCCGCCTTCTCCTCAGTGGTCTTCGCCTTCTCCAGCTCGGCCGTCCAGTCCTTCTCCAGCTGCTTCAGCGTCGCCAGCCAGTCGCCGAACTCCCGCAGGTCGACGAGGCGCTGGTTCGCCTCCAGGGGAGCGCCGCCGGCGACCTTGTCGTCCTTGTGGCCGCCGAGGTTGCTGAACGGGTTGGCGGTCTTCTCGCTGCTGCGCCAGTTGTGCTTGTAGCCCTCGGGGGTCGTACCGCCCGGACCGGCGGTCTCGATACCGACCTGGAGTGCCCCGTCGCGCTTGTCGGTCGGCGGCTTGTACCCCATGAACAGGTGCCCGCGCGACTCGTCCGGGAGGATGGTCCCGCCGTCGTAGCCCTGGTTTCCCGCGCCGCCCAGGGCCGCCGCCAGGCCGTACATGTGGCTGTGCGGGTCCGCGAGGTTCTGGAGACTGGCCTTCCAGGTGCCCTTCTCCTCGAACGTGCCCGCCTTTCCGGGCTTGTTGTCGGTGATGTCCATGTGGTGGGTGGCGTACGGACGCCGGTACACCGGGGACTTGGGCTTGGAGTTGGGCTCGTAGAACTTCGGGTTCTCCGTGGTGATGTTCAGCCACCGGGGCAGCTCGTAGCCGTGCTGGCCGTCGGCGAGCTGCGGGATGCGGATGTTGACGCGGCCGCCGTAGGCCAGGGCGTGGGCGATGTCGTCCTTGAAGTCCTCGTGGAGGTTTTTCTCCGCGTTGAAGGTCTTCAGCCCCTTCTGCATGATCAGGAAGATCTTGGTCAGGATGTCGGTGCCGCGTTCGACGCGCCGCAGGTGCTCGTCGCGGTTCGGCACGTTCTCGGGGATGTCGGGAGGGAGCAGGGTGGCGACGAAGGTCTGGAAGATCTGCTCGTTCCGCTCCCCCGTGAGCCGGTTCCGCTCGTCCTGCGGGGTGTTCTTCTCGTCGTGCATGGCGTGGTGCCGGCCGAGCTCGTAGTCCGGCTTCGGCCGTGCACCGGTGGCCGTCGCCTTTCCCTTCCCCGTGCTCTCCTGCTGCCACCGCAGGGTGGCGACGAGCAGGCGTTTGCCCATCGGCTGCGCCAGCCAGCTGCTGAAGTCGCCGTCCTCGATGTACTTCTCGGCCTCGGCGTGGGTGCACAGGCCCACGGTCCGCAGCCAGCCGGGATCCTCGCTCTCGGCGTCCTTGATCGCCTGGAGTTCCTCGGCGCTGAGACTCGGACCGCTGCGTTGCCGTGTGGCGAGGGCTTTGCGTACGTCCTTGTTCCGGATCTCGGCGGTGCCGCCGACGAGGAGGCGGGCCAGCCGGTCCGTGGCGGGGAGTGCCGCGGTGACGGTGGCGGCGGTGACCGGCGGCGAGGCCGGCGGCGACGGCGAGGTCGCGGCCCCCGGCTCGCCCGCCCGCTGGACGGGGACGCCCTCGGCCACGGCGCGCTGTACCGACTCGGTCGGGCCCCCGGGCAGGGCGAGGTCGGGCGCGGCGCCCCGCGCGAGCTTCCGGCCGTTCGAGCCGGCGCTCCGCTCGAACGGGTCGTCGGGATGGGAGACCTTCTCGCCCCTGCCGTTGGCGGTGCCGGGCACGGGGCCGAGGAACTGCTGGCGGACGTGGTCCACCTCTTCGTACATCACCTCGTCGCTGACGCGGCTGTCGCCGAGGACGATGTGCGGGCCGGTGGTGTAGGCCTGGGCCTGGAGATCCTCGGCCGAGCGCTGGGCGACGGGGCCGCTGTGCACGCGGACATGGCCGAACTCCATGCCGTACGCCTGCTCCGCCCGCTGCAGGATGCGGGGCTCCAGCGGCACTCCGGGCGAGCCGACGGCGTCGGCGACCGAGGTCCGCCGCTGCACGCTCCGCTCCTCGGGCTCGCCCTCGTGCCGGGCCCGCTGGATCGCCCGGGTCACCGCGGTGTTCCCCGCGGCCCGCTGGAGGGCGAGCAGTGGCGGGACGGGGGCGTGGGGGCGGGACGGGGGGCGGCCGCTCGTGCGGTCGGCGGTGGCTGTCTCGCGGTTCTCTTCCTGAGCACGCATACGGAATTCCTGATCGGTCGACAAGAGCCCTCACCCTCGTACCAGTGGGCGGACCGGTGTCGGGAGGGCCATGGGGGCAGTGCTGCGGGCAGACCTGTGGCGGCGCCGGCCGGCACGGCCTACATCTGCATGAGCCGCTTCAAGGCGGAATCGAAGGTGACCCCGGGCCTGAGGCGGAAGCGCCCGCCGGCGCCACCGCTCTGCCGCCGGCCCTGTGTCATCGACTTGTACTGGGCCGGCATCCGCAGGACCACCTGCGGGGTCAGGTTCTCGGGCTTGCCCCGTGCCACGGCGCCGTTTCCCGCGCTGCGTTGCAGGGCGAGGATCCCGGAGGGGAGGCCGGCGTGGCCAAGGGGCTCGGCGGCCCGGTCCGCGTCGTTCCTCCGCGCGGTGGATCTGCCGTCCGGCCGGGCGCGGCGTCCGGGCGACGAATGCTCGGGCGGCAGCTCATGGGCACGCATGCATGAACCCCTCCGGTGGACGACGGAAGATTCCAGCCTCGTACGGAGGATCGGGCGCGCGGAATGGCCGCCCGGGCGGACTTCGGGTGCCCTAGTCGCCCGACGGATGCACGATCTGCCACTCCTGGTCGTCGCTGTTGGAGCAGTGGTACAGGGTCAGGTTGGTGTCGTTGCCGCCGGTGCTGAAGCCGGCCACGTCCAGGCAGAGGTTGTCGCTGGCGAAGTTGCGGATCCAGTAGGCGCCGCTGGGCTGCTTGTCGATCCACCAGAGCTGGTTGTCGGCCTTCGTGCCGTCGCACTTGTACTCGGTGATCGGTGAGGACAGGGCCGCCGAACCGTAGTTGGGCAGGTCCATGCAGAACTGGTCCTTGACGTTGCGGATCTGGAAGAGGGCCGCGCCGCCGGGGCCGTCCTTCTGGTACCGCACCTCGAGGTTCCACAGCTGGTTGTCGGCGGTGGTCTCGTTGCAGGTGAACTCCCGCACCGGGCCGTTGCTGGTTCCGTCGCCGTAGCCGGGGATGTCCGCGCACTTCTTCGTCGTCGTGTTGCGGAGCAGGATGTTCATGGCCGGTACGACCGGTTTGACGGTCTTCTTCTTCGACGCCTGGGGGGACGGCTGGTCGCCGCCTCCGCTCTGCTGGGTCTCCGACCCGCCGTTGTTGTCGTTCTCCGGCTGCTGCGCGGCCTGTGACGGCGAGGGCGCGGGCGCGGCGACCAGCGGTGCGCTGGCCGTCGGGCTGGGGGCGAGTGAGGCGACGCCTGCTTCCTGGACCTGTTCGGTCGCGGAGCTTTTGACCGGGGGTTTGTAGGAGATCCAGATGAGGGCGAAGGTGATGGCGAGGGCCATGAGGGTGCCGAAGAGGGTGGCGAGCCAGCGGGGCAGGAAGCCGCGTTGGATGTAGGTGCCGTTGACGGGTTCGGGGTTGACGCCGGAGCGTTGGACGGTGAGGGCGTAGGGGCGTTGTTCCTTGGGCCCGAACCAGATGATTTTGCGGGGTTTGAGGGTGGCGTCGATGAAGGCGGCGCGGCCGGGTTCGATCTGGACGTTGCTGGGGTGGATGTCGTAGGAGAGCTGGTCGCCGTTGTCGTTGCCGCTGACGGAGGCGGTGAGTTTGGTGTTGCCGAGGTTGTCGATCGCCAGTTTGGGGCGGCCCCGGAAACGGCCCTTGACCGTCGGCGGGACCAGCTCGGCCCTGACCTCCGTGAAGGGCGTGATGGTGAGGTTGCCCTCGGGGACCGTGACCGCCTCGGGGTGCTCCGTCGGCGTGATGCGCACGGCGTAGGGGTTGGGGCCCGCGGTCGCGTCCGGGGTGCGGGGCGGAGCGAACGTCAGCTCCACCGTTCCCGTCGTCCCCGGATAGAGACGCAGGCTCTGCGGCTCTACCGTCGTCCAGGGGGCGATGGGGCCCACCGGTTCGAAGCGGTACTCGTCGACGATGTCACCGGTGTTGCGCAGCCTCAGGCGTACGCGCGTCGAAGCGCCCGGGTCCACGGTCGCGGAGGCGGGCTCCAGCGAGGTCCAGAGGGTCATGGGGTCACCGTCAGCTTGAAGGCCTCCAGCCACAGCGTGTTGTCGAGGGTCCCGACGAAATCGAGTGCGTTGTTGTCACTGCGGGAACCCTGGCACCACTGGTCGCCCCAGTCGTGGTCACGGACCTTGGAGTAGTTGCAGCCATGGCCGCTGCCGACGTTGAAGGCGAAGCCCTCGATATAGGGGTCGGACGCCTTCGTGCTGCCGACGTAGATGTCCTTGCCGTCGGCGGTGATCGCCGTCCAGTCCGGGTTCCACTTGCCCTGGCCGTCGGTGGACTGGGAGTCGTAGGCGAACCAGTTGGCGGCGGAGCCCTGGACGCCGTACACCGCGAGGTTGACGGCCTTGATCGGGACGTTCTTGCCGACGGTGCCGGACATCGTGCCGTCGCAGACGGGCTTCTGCCAGCCGCTGCCCTGGACGTAGGAGCGGTAGCAGATGTGCCGGCCGCTCGGGTCGTCGGCGGCGAGGCGGTTCACCGCGGTCGCGGCCGTGTCCTGCTTGGGCTTGGCGGTCACGGTGGCCGTGGCGCCGCCGCCTCCGCCTCCGCCGCCTCCGCCGCCGTTGCCACTGTTCCCGGTGTCGGCGGCGGGCGCGCTGGAGGGCGTCTCGCTGGGAGCCGGCGGCGGGGTCGGGGTCACGGTCGGGCTGGGGGCGAGTGAGGCGACGCCTGCTTCCTGGACCTGTTCGGTCGCGGAGCTTTTGACGGGGGGTTTGTAGGAGATCCAGATGAGGGCGAAGGTGATGGCGAGGGCCATGAGGGTGCCGAAGAGGGTGGCGAGCCAGCGGGGCAGGAAGCCGCGTTGGATGTAGGTGCCGTTGACGGGTTCGGGGTTGACGCCGGAGCGTTGGACGGTGAGGGCGTAGGGGCGTTGTTCCTTGGGCCCGAACCAGATGATTTTGCGGGGTTTGAGGGTGGCGTCGATGAAGGCGGCGCGGCCTGGTTCGATCTGGACGTTGCTGGGGTGGATGTCGTACGAGAGCTGGTCGCCGTTGTCGTTGCCGCTGACGGAGGCGGTGAGTTTGGTGTTGCCGAGGTTGTCGATCGCCAGTTTGGGGCGGCCCCGGAAACGGCCCTTGACCGTCGGCGGGACGAGTTCCGCGCGCAGTTCGGTGAAGGGCGTGATGGTCAGGTTGCCCTCGGGGACCGTGACCGCCTCGGGGTGCTCCGTCGGCGTGATGCGCACGGCGTAGGGGTTCGGTCCGGCCGTGGCATCGGGAGTGCGGGGTGGGGCGAACGTCAGCTCCACCGTGCCTGTGGTGCCCGGGTAGAGGCGCAGCGTCTGGGGTTCGACCGTCGTCCAGGGGGCGATGGGGCCCACGGGTTCGAAGCGGTACTCGTCGACGACGTCGCCGGTGTTGCGCAGCCTCAGGCGTACGCGCGTCGAAGCGCCCGGATCGACGGTCGCGGAGGCGGGTTCCAGGGAAGTCCACAGGCTCACGCAACGACGCTAGTCGGGGCGCGGGGCCGGCGCAGTGGACCGTCGGGCAGCACCAAGTGCCCCAAGGAGCAACCCGGTTGACCGTCAGGCCGGTGCGGGCCCGGTCACGCGGACCGGGCCCGGCCGCTCAGTCGATGGTGAACCGGGGACGGTCGTCGTCCTGTCGCTCGGGGAGCGCCGCGCCGGTCCCCATCTCCACGAGCCCCTCGTAGAAGCCCCGGCCGGCGGCTCCGTCGTCGTCGGACTCCTCGGCGCTGGTGAAACCGGCGGTGCGTACGGCGTCGATGTCCTCGCCCTTGCGCGGCCGGCCCTTCTTGGTGTTCCGGCGCTTGATCCGGTCCTGGAGCTGGTTCGGGTTCTCCAGAACGGGGAGCCCGAGGCCCGGCGCGCTCTGCCCGGTGGCGGCGGTGTACGCGCCGCGCGCGAAGGTGGTGCAGTTGTACGTGGCCAGGTTGTAGTCGTGGTTCTGGTTGTCCTTGATGTACTGCTTCAGCCGCCCGTACTGCTCGGCGTCGAGATCCGCCGTGAACTTGCTGCTCGCGTACTCGGGCGAGTCCTGCGCCATGTTGACGTACCCCGGCACCGTCTTGAGCGGCGCGCTGCGGTCGAAGGCCCCCTCCTGCGGATAGAAGCCGAACGTACTGACCGTCTTCTCGGCCCCGCCCACCTGCTTGTAGACGGCGATCCAGGCATGCCCGAACTCGCGGCCCAGCAGGTAGCCGGGCTGATGGCTGCGGGCCGCCTTGCTGACCTGGATCTGCAGCTGGTACCTCGTTCCCGCGGGCGCGGCCTCCGGCGCGGCCGCCGCCGTAGCCGAGGCCTCCGCCGTGCCCGAGGCCTCCGCCGTCACGGGAGGCGCGTCCGCGCGCTGCACGGAGCCGGCACCGGCACCCGCCGCGGCGCCGCCCGCCGTCCCGTACATCCCCAGGTCGGGCAGTCCGCCCTGGGCCATCCGGCGGCCGTTCTCGGCCGAGCTGCGCTCGAACCGGTCACCCTTGTCGGACACGCTGACGCCGCTGCCGTCGGCCGATCCCGCCACCGGCCCCATGGCCTGCTGGTGGACATGGTCGATCTCGTGGAACATCGTCTCGTCGTCCAGGGAACTCCGGCTCACGACGATGTCCGAGCCGGTGGTGTAGGCGAGCGCGCCGTACTCCTTCGCCGACTGCTGCGCCACCGGGCCGGAGTGGACGCGCACATGGCCGAAGCCCATGCCGTACGCCTGCTCCGCCTTGTGCTGGATGCGCGGCGCCAGCGGTTCGCCCGGCGAGCCGATCGCGTCGAACACCGAGGACCTGCGCTGGACGGCGGGCACATCGGCGGCACGGCGCTGCACCGCCTGGTCCGCGTGGTCCGGCTGCTCCTGGTGTCCGCAGTCGGGCCCGTGCTGATGGCGGGCGGCCTGGATCGCCCGGGTCGTCGCGGCGTTCCCGGCGGTGCGTTGCAGGGCGGCCAGGGACGGCGGACGGCCGGCGGAGGGCGCCGCCGGGCGCACGGCGGCGCGGGCGGCACCCCGGTCGGCGGGCCCGCGGTCGTCCTGGTGTGCGTGCATGTGAGTGTGCCCCGTTCGGTAACCGGTCTCCCGTCCTACCCGGCCGTACCGGCGGCGGGGAAGGATCATCGGGGCAGTCCTGCGGGCAGCGGGAGGTGGCGCGTGCACACCGACTGCCCTTGCGGGCACCAAAGTTGCCCCCGAACAGGAACGGATGGACGTTTCGGGGACGAGCCTCGCGCGTGAGGGTGGGAGACGTTCCTGTCTCGTACCCCGAGGAGAGCAGAGCATGCCGTCCTACCTGTCGCCCGGCGTCTACGTCGAGGAGGTGGCCAGCGGCTCGCGCCCCATCGAGGGGGTGGGTACGTCGGTGGCGGCCTTCGTGGGCCTGGCCCCGACCGGTCCGCTGAACGAGCCGACTCTGGTGACCAACTGGACGCAGTACGTGGCGGCCTTCGGTGAGTTCACCGACGGGTACTACCTCGCGCACTCCGTCTACGGCTTCTTCAACAACGGTGGCACGGCGGCGTACGTCGTCCGTGTCGGCGGCTCGCACGAGGGCGCGGCTGCTGCCGGCGCTCCGGCGGCCGTGGGGAGCTCGGCCGCCCCGGCCGCGCTGCCGCCCGGCGAGGCCAAGCAGCTCGGCACCTTCACCGTCAGCGCGATGGCCTCCGGCGACCTGAGCGTCGAGGTCGCCGACCCGGAGGGCGAGGGCCCCGCCGAACGCTTCAAGCTGGTCGTCAAGGACGGCGGCAAGCCCGTCGAGACCTTCGACGTGACCGCGAAGAAGGGTGGCCGCAACTACGTCGTCACCCAGGTCAAGGAGCGCTCCAAGCTCATCACCGTGACCGAGGCCGCGCCCGCCGCGCAGCTGGCCCGTCCGGAGAACCAGACGGTGGCCCTCGTGGCCCCCGCCCCTGCCCCGGCGTCCGCGCCCCCCGTCGCGGACGCCGGCTCGCACCCCGGCCCCGCCCAGTACCTCGGCGACTCGGCCGACCGCACCGGCTTCGGCGGCCTGGAGGCCGTCGACGAGGTGTCCATGGTGGCCGTGCCCGACCTGATGGCCGCCTACCAGCGCGGCGCGATCGACCTGGAGGCCGTCAAGGCCGTCCAGCTCGGCCTGATCGCGCACTGCGAACTGATGGGCGACCGGGTCGCGGTCATCGACCCGCCGCCGGGCCTCAACGCCCGCCAGATCCGGGTCTGGCGCCAGGAGACGGCCGGCTACGACTCCAAGTACGCGGCCCTGTACTACCCCTGGATCAAGACCTTCGACCCGGCCTCCGGCACCTCCCGGCTGATCCCGCCGTCCGGCCACGTGGCCGGCGTCTGGGCCCGCAACGACGCCGAGCGCGGTGTCCACAAGGCCCCCGCGAACGAGGTCATCCGCGGCGCGGTCGACCTGGAGCTGCAGATCACGCGAGGCGAGCAGGACCTGCTCAACCCCATCGGCGTGAACTGCATCCGCGCCTTCCCCGGCCGCGGCATCCGCATCTGGGGCGCCCGCACCCTCTCCTCCGACCCGGCCTGGCGCTACCTGAACATCCGCCGGTACTTCAACTACCTGGAGGAGTCGATCCTGATCGGCACCCAGTGGGTGGTCTTCGAGCCCAACGACCACAACCTCTGGGCCCGCATCCGGCGCAACATCTCCGCGTTCCTGGTCAACGAGTGGCGCAGCGGCGCGCTGTTCGGGCAGCGGCCCGAGGAGGCGTACTACGTCAAGTGCGACGAGGAGACCAACCCGCCGGAGTCGGTCGACGTCGGCCGCGTGATCTGCGAGATCGGCATCGCGCCGGTCAAGCCCGCCGAGTTCGTGATCTTCCGGCTGGCGCAGTTCTCCAGCGGCAGCGGCGAACTCCAGGAGTAGCGGACCCCCGGGTCCCAACCCCCTTGTTTACCAGGCACTTTGAGAAGAACGGGCAGTAACAGAGATGAGTCTCCAGCCGGGTGACGCCCTCACATCGCATAATTTCGGTCTGCAGATCGACGGCGTGATGGTCGAGTACCTCGCCGAGGTCAGCGGCCTGTCGATGGAACAGGACGTCATCACCTACCAGCAGAACACGCCGGACGGGAAGAACCACGTCCGCAACCTGCCGGGCGTGAAGAAGAACGGCACCTGCACGGTCATACGCGGTATGACCCAGTCGTCCTCGTTCACCCAGTGGATCAACGAGTCGATCAACGGCCAGATGGCCACGGCCCGCAAGAACGCCACCATCATCATGATGGACTTCCAGAACACCCCGGTGAAGCGCTACAACCTGCGCAACGCCTGGTGCAGCAAGATCGACACCAGCACGGTCAAGGCGGGCGAGGCGTCGGCGCTGACCGAGTCGGTGACCATCACGTTCGAAGAACTGGTCATCGAGTAATGAGGCGTTCGGCCGGCAGAGCCGGGAGCGTGGGGGCGCCGACCGCAGCTGAGGTGGCGGCGCCCCCGGTCTCCCCGCAACCGGAGGCGCCCCGCGAGGTGCTGCGCACGGAGTTCCCGTTCCAGCTGCCCCGGGGGTACGTCGACGAGCAGGGCACGGTCCACCGGGACGGCGTGATGCGCCTGTCGACGGCCCGTGACGAACTGATCCCGCTCCGGGACGTCCGGGTGCAGGAGAACCCGGCGTTCCTGTCGGTGGTGCTGCTGGGCCGGGTCATCACCCGGCTCGGCACGCTCCCCCTCATGCACGACGGGATCGTGGAGAACATGTTCGCCTCCGACCTGGCGTTCCTGCAGGACTTCTACCGCCAGATCAACGCGGAGGGCCACACCCGGGCCGCGGTCAACTGCCCGCACTGCTCGGAACCCTTCGAGGTGGAACTCGGCGGGAGCCGCCTGGGGGAATCGTGACGTACGCGACCGACCGGCTGCACGAGGAGATCGCGTACGTCGCCTACCACTTCCACTGGGGCCTGGAGGACATCCTGGATCTGGAGCACGCGGACCGCCGCCGCTTCACGACCGAGATCGCCTCCCTGGTGACCCGGGCGTCGGAGGGCTGATCGGTGGGTTTGCGGGATCGGATACGAGGACGTCGGGCCGAGGCCTCCGCGGCGGCTCCGGCCGAGGTTTCCGCGGTGCCTCCGGCCGAGGTTGCCGCCGAGGCGCCGCGTCCCGTGGTGGCGGCGGCCTGGCCTGGGCTGCCGCCGATCCAGCGTGCGCTGGGGACGGGCGGACCGGTCGCGGACCCGGGGTTCGGCGGACGGCTGCCGACCTGGCAGAACCCGTCGTTCATGGGCATGCGCTCGCACGCGGTCCTGGACGGCGAGTCCAGCGCGGGTCTGGCCGGTCGCGGACTCGTAGGGATGACCGGGGCGGGGGCTGCGCCGGGGCTCGAACGCCCGGCGGGGTCACTGCCGTTGGCGGCGCCGACGGGGTCGACAGGGGCGACGGCGGGTGGCCGGGGCCCGACGGTTCCGGTGGTGCCGCTGCGGGCGGTCGGGAGCGGATCGGCGGGGTCGGCGGGTTCCGTCGGTCCTACGGGTTCGGCAGGGCCTACGAGTTCGGTGGCGCCGGCGGTGCAGCGGGTGCCGTTGGCGGGGCGGGGTGGTGCCGCGCGCGGCGGTGGTCCGCGCAGTGGTGCTTCGCGCGGTGGTGCCTTGCACGGTGGTGCCTCACGTGGTGGTACGGCCGCGGGGACGCCGGGGGTGGTGCGGAGCGGGGCCGGCCTGCCGTTGCCGCAGACCCCGTCGGCCACCGGGCCGGTGCCCTCCGCGGAGGGGGAGGGACGGCGGGCCGCGCCCGCTGTCCAGAGATCGGCCGCGTCGGCGAGTGCTGCTCCGGGGGCGACTTCGGGAGCGGGTGCAGGTGCGGCTTCGGGCGCGGGCGTGTCCTCCGCGCTCCCTTCGGTACCGGCGGCGGTGCCGGTGGCGGTGCCGGTGGCCTGGGCTCCGCAG
Source organism: Streptomyces sp. NPDC048277 (assembly GCF_040652235.1). Lineage (NCBI taxonomy): Bacteria > Bacillati > Actinomycetota > Actinomycetes > Kitasatosporales > Streptomycetaceae > Streptomyces > Streptomyces sp. NPDC048277. The sequence continues at coordinate 102,195 of NZ_JBEZLQ010000014.1, read as the reverse complement.
CCGACGCCGACAGCTCCCGCTCCGGTCACCGGGCCGCGGGTCGCACCGGCACCTCCGGTCCGGCCTCGCCGCAGCGCGCTGACGCATGCGCCGGCGAGTACGTCGGCGACGGCCGTACAACGGCGGACGCTGCCGTCGGCGCCGAGTGCGCCGGCAGCCGAGGGTGCGGTGACGGCGTCGGGCGAGGGCGACCGAGCGGGGGGTGGGACGACGGGGGACCGGGGCGTACAGCGGGCCGTCGGGGGTGCCGAGCCGATGCCGGTGGGCGGGAGCCGACCGGGTCCGGGCGCTGATGCCCCTACGGCCTCCGGTACTGCTTCGCACGCGCCCCGGGACGCCGCCGCCGTACAGGGGCCGGCACCTGCCGTCGTCGTACAGCGCCGCTCCATGTCCGGTGCCGGACTGCCGACGGCCCGGCCGAGTGGGTCGGTTCCGGCTCCGGGGCCCTCCGCACCCGCATCCCCTACGACCACTGCCCGTACGGCGCCCACGTCTTCCACGCCTCCCACGACCCCCTCGGTATCCGCAATGCCCCCGGCTCCCACGGGGCCCGCTGCTCCCGAATCGGCCGCACCGCCCGCCGTGCCCCCGGCCACCGGCGGGCCTTCCGGCATGTCCGGCGGCGGGACGCAGGCCGCCCCTGTGCAGCGGCGCTCGGTGAGCGGTGACCCGGGCCCCGGCCGTGCGCCGGGTTCTCCGGCCGCACCCGGCAGCGCGGGGACGCCCCCGACGCAGTCGCCCTCCAGCGCCGAAGCGGTCCCCGTGCAGCGCAGCACGGCCACCGGCTCGCCCGCCGCCCCGCACACATCGGCGCCGAAAACCGGTCGTACGGCGGCGAGTCCGGCTCCGTCGCCCCTGACCGGCTCGGCCGCCGGCCTCGACTCCGCAGCCGCCGCACCTGCTTCGCCCAGCACCGGAACCACGCCCCCTGCCCAGCGCGCCCCGGTCGCGAGCGGTGGGCGTGAGGCGGCTGTGCAGCGACGGGTGACGGAGAGCGCGGCCGCCCCCGATGTCGTACCGGAAGCGCCCCTTCCGGCAGAGCAAGGCGCTGCACCGGCCGTACCGAAGCCGCCGAGTGTGCCCGACCAGGCCACCGCGACCGGCACTTCGAGGGCGGCTCTGCCCTCGCCTGCTCCCGTGCAGCGACGGGCGGCGAAGAGTGCGGCCGCTCCCGACGCCGTGCGGGAGACGCCCGGTCGGGCGCCGGAAGCCATGCCGGACGCGCTGCCGCTGCCACCGCGTGAGCCCAACCCCGCCGCATCGAGCGGCACTTCGACACCCACACCCGCACCGGCTTCCGCTCCCTCTGCCTCTCCCTCACCCTCTCCCGTCCGGCATACCGCGACCACGCCCGGCGCCCTTCGATCGGGCCTCGGTGCCCCCGTCGCGCGTCCGGCGGGGGGTGGCCACACGGCGCCCGTGCAGCGGCGGGGAGCCGGGTCGGATCAGACGCCGCCGCGTCCGGGTGAGCACGGGCAGCCTGCCCCGGCCGGCCCTTCCGCGACGGCCTCCCCTGCTCCCTCTCCCGCTCCCGTACAGCGTGCCGCCACGCCCCGCGCTACTCCCCGACTCGGTCTCGGCGCCCCTCTGGCGGGTCCGGCGGCGAGCGGAGTTCCCGGGACGCCCGCGGCGGGAAGCGGCCGCGAGGCGTCCGTACCGTCCGTAGCGTCCGTTCAGCGGCGGCAGGCGACGAGCGGTCCGGGAGAGCGGCCGACCGCCGTCCCCCACCCGGCGCCCGAGGCGTCCGGTCGCGGACCCGGGACGGCCATGACCGGCCTGCCGACCACGACGTCCGCCCCCGAGCCCGCCGCCCGACCCGTACCGGCCGGTCCCGAGTCCGCTGCCCGGCCCGCACCGGTCGGCCCCTCGGCCACGCCGCCGTCTCTTCCTCTTCCCCCGGCCCCTCCCTCTCCGCCCGGGCCGCCCGCTGCCACCGGCCCAGGCCACCAGGCCCCCGTGCAGCGCCGCGCCCAGTCGCCCCTCCCGGCGACCGCGACCGCCCCGTCGGCTGCTCTTCCCTCTTTTGTTCCCCCCTTCGTGCAGCGAGCCGCAACTCCCCACACTCCTCTGCCGGTTCAGCCGCGTACCGCGACCGCGGCCAAGGCCAAGGCCACGACCGCGACCCCCACCCCCCGCCCCGTCCCCCTCCGCCCCGCCACCGCCTCCACCCCCACCGCGGTCACCTCCCTCTCCTCCACCCCCGTCTCCTCCGCCACCCCCCTTCCCGTGGCCCCCCTCAACCCGCCCACGGTCCAGCGCAACGCCCTCACCACCTCGCTCCCCCTGGACCTCCCCACGGCCTCCTCCTTCTTCAAGAAGGCCCCGGTCACCGATACGACCACCGCCACCCGCCCCGAGGCCCCCCTCACCAAGGCCCACACGCCGCCGCCACCGACGCCATCGCCTCTCCCGCCCTCCGGCGACCCGCCGCCCCCCGCGTACACCGCCGCCGCCTCCACCGATGACGACGACCCGCCCGGGTACTCGGCGATCGAGGACGGCGGCTTCGATCCCGGCGCTCTCACCGAGTACCAGGTCGACGCGCTCGTCCACCGGATCATCGACCGCATCACCCGGCACGTCCGCACCGAACTCCGCCGCGACCGCGAACGCGTGGGCAAGCTCCGCGACTTCCGTTCCTGAACCCCGCCCGCCCACCACCCCCCTCCACAGAAAGGCCCCCGATGGCTCGCCAGGACCCGGGAACCACGATCTGGTTCAGCCTCTCCATCGACGGCGAGAGCCTCGGTTACTTCAACGGGTGCGAGGGGCTGTCGTCGCAGGTGGAGATCGAGCGCCGGCAGGAGGGCGGCAACAACGGCTTCGTGTGGCAACTGCCCACCCGCGTCACCTTCTCCACCATCCGGCTGACCCGTCCGCTCACCCCGGACACCTCCAAGGTCGCGAAGTGGATCTCCTCCGTGCAGACCGGTATCAAGCGGCCCACCGCCCAGATCACCGCCCTGCGCGCCGACGGCTCGGAGGTCGCCCGCTGGGGTCTCCTCGACGTCCTCCCCGTGAGCTGGCAGGGCCCCTCCCTGGACCCGGCCAGCCCCGCCGTGGCCAACGAGGTCCTGGAGATCACCCACCACGGATTCACGGACTGAGCGAGAGCCGAGACGGGACGAGAGACGAGACGAGAGAGCGGAACTAGACATGGCCAGCAGCAGCCGGGGCGCCGGCAAGAGCCTCGTGCGCGCCACCCTGGAGATCCACCAGCCCCCGCCGAGCGGCAGCCGTACCCCCGGCGCTCTCATCAAGTCCTTCCACTTCGACTTCAACCCGGCGCAGCTCTCCATCGGCCGCCGCGCCGACTGGAAGGCCTCCTACGCGCCCATCGAACGCGACGGCCCGCTCCCGGAGTTCCTCGGCGCGCACCCCCGGCAGATGGGTGTGGAGATCTTCCTGGACTCCTCCGACGACCCGGGCGACAACTCGGTGCTCAAGAAGGTCGAGTCGCTGCTGACCTGCTGCGAGGTCACCAGCCAGAGCATCGCGAACAAGCGGCCGTCGCCGCCCTGGGTGGTCTTCGAGTGGGGCTCGTTCTCGACGGCCCGGTTCACGGCGTACGTCGCCTCGGTCGACGCGTCCTACACGCTGTTCGGGACGAGCGGGATGCCCATCCGGGCCACCTGCCGTCTGCAACTCCAGGAGATCCCGACCAAGACCCCCGGGCAGAACCCCACCTCCGGCGCCCTCACCGCACAGCGCGTGCACCGGGTGGTCGCCGGGGACTCGCTGCAGGCGCTGGCCTGGCGGGAGTACGGCGACGCGTCCGCCTGGCGGGCGATCGCCGACGCGAACGGGATCGACGACCCGAACCGGCTGCCCACCGGGACGGAACTCGTGCTGCCTGCCGCCGAGGAGGTGCGGCACTGATGGTGAAGTACGCCTACTCGAACATCATCAAGGTGACCATCGACGGGACGGACCTGAAGTCCGACCCCGAGTGGGGGTCCGCGCTGGTGGACGCCCACATCGACCAGGGCGTCGGCGTGCCCGCCGCCTTCCAGCTGACCTTCCGCGACAAGGACCGCAAGCTCTTCGGCGACCTGGGCGTCAAGTTCGGCAGCGACGTGGTGCTCACCCCGATGACCGACGGCCAGGACACCGGGGGCCCGCTGCTGACCGGCGAGGTCACCGCGATGGAGGCCGAGTACGACGGCACCGGCAGCTACGCCGTGATCCGCGGCTACGACAAGGGCTTCCGGCTGATGCGCCAGCGCCGCGTGGTCGCCTACCGCAACCAGACCGCGGCCGACATCGCCCGCAAGCTGGCCGGGCAGGACGGGGTGCCGATCGGCCGGATCGACGCGACGAAGACCGTCTACGAGTTCATCAGCCAGAGCAACGTCACCGACTGGGACTTCCTGGCCAGGCTCGCCGACGAGAACGAGATGGTCATGTCCATCGACGCGAAGGGCAAGTTCCAGTTCGTGGAGCCGAAGGACGCCTCCGGGGCGCCCTCGCCCAGCACGGACGGCGACAAGAGCCCCTTCGTCCTGGAGGCCGGGCACGACATCCTGCGGCTGCGTTCCGCCGTCACCGCCGCCGACCAGGTCGCCAACGTCGAGTCCCGCGGCTGGGACGTGACGACGAAGAAGACGCTCACCGCGACCTCGAAGGCGAGCGACAACAAGGGGTACAGCATCGGCTCCTCCCCCAGCGACGCCTACGCCAAGTTTCCGACGGCCAAGCTGGTGGAGACCCGTACCCCCTACGACAAGCAGTCCGAGGTCAAGTTCGCGGCCGCCGCCCTCTCCGACGACGTGACGTCCGGGTTCGCGGAGGTCGAGGTCGTGGTCCGCGGCAATCCGCAGCTGCGGCCCGGCGTGCCGGTCGCGCTCAAGGACGTGGGCACGCCCTTCGCGGGCAAGTACACGGTCACCTCGGTACGGCACGTCTTCGGCGACTCCAAGCACTACGAGACCTGGGTGACGGTCAGCGGCCGCCAGTGGCGGTCCCTCTACGGCGTCGCCTCCGGGGGCGGCGGTACGGACGCCGGCTCCGACCGGCAGCTCAGCGTGGCCCCGGCCCTCGTCACCGATGTGAAGGACCCGCTCCAGCAGGGCCGGGTGAAGATCAAGTTCCCGTGGCTGGACGACAACTACGTCAGCGACTGGACCCGGACCGTGCAGTACGGCGGGGTCCGGGGCGGCGGGACGTTCCCGATGGACGTCGGCGACGAGGTGCTGGTCGCCTTCGACCGGGGCGCCCTGGACCACGCCTACGTCATCGGCGGCCTCTACAACGGCAAGGACAAACCGACCCGGGTCCGCGACGTACCGCTCCACAACGCGCGCGGTCGCGCCACCCGGCACACCTTCTCCGACCGGCACGGCAACCGCATGGACCTGCTCGACCAGCAGGCCCGCAAGGAAGGCGTCCGGCTGGCCAGCGGCGACGACAAACTGACCGTCTTCCTCGACCGGTCCAAGACCGAGATCACCGTGACCAGCAGGGGCGATGTCTCCATCAAGGGGAACAAGTCGGTGTCGATCGACGCCGGCACCGATCTGTCCCTGAATTCGAAGGGCCCGCTCAGCATCAAGAGCGTCGGACCGCTGACCATCCAGAGCCAGGAGTTCGTCGACATCTCGGCCACGGCCGGCGTGGTCTCCGTGCGGGCCCTGGACGTGCTGAACCTGATGGCGACCGGCATCGTCAACCTCAACGCCGAGGGCGCGGTGCAGATCGGGGCCATCGCCGACGTGAGCATCAAGGGCGCCACGGTGCCGATCCTGGGCGTCCTGACCAACAACGGCATGCCCGTGATGGTGATCCCGGCATGAGCGGGCGCCACGACTTCCCCGAGGGGCGGGTGCGGGACTGATGGCAGAGCAATTCGTCGGCTCCGGATGGTCGTTCCCGTTGCGCATCGGGCCCACCGGCGGTATCGCCCTGGTCAGCGGCGAGAAGGAGGTCGAGGAGGCCATCCGCCTCGTGCTGTCCACGGCCCCCGGTGAGCGGCCCATGCGCCCGGAGTTCGGCTGCGCCATCCACGACCTCGTCTTCGCGCCGGTCAACGAGCAGACCGCCGGCCGTATCCAGCACGAGGTGTACGCCAGCCTCGACCGCTGGGAGCCGCGGATCGAGGTCGAGGACGTCGAGGTCAGCACCGGCGCCGATCCGAGCGTGCTGATGATCGACGTCCGCTACTCGGTCCGCGGCACCAACAACCCGCGCAGCCTGGTCTTCCCGTTCTACGTCATCCCCTCCCACGACGAGCCGGACCTGCCCCCCGCCGCCCCGGACTCCTCGGAAAGCGACCGCTGATCCCCGATGGCCCTGCCCTCCCCGAACCTCGACGACCGACGCTTCCAGCAGTTCGTCGACGACGCCAAGCGTTACATCCAGCAGCGCGCCCCGGAGTGGACCGACCACAACGTCTCCGACCCCGGCATCACCCTGGTGGAGACGGTCGCGCACATGGCCGACCAGATCGTGTACCGCCTCAACCGGGTGCCGGAGAAGAACCACCTGGCCTTCCTGGACCTGGTCGGCATCACGCTCTTCCCGCCGTCGGCGGCCCGCACGGACGTGTCGTTCTGGCTGTCGGCGGCCCAGGAGGAACCGGTGCTCGTGCCGGTCGGCACGGAGGTGGCGACCCGCCGCACCGAGACGCAGGAGGCGGTGGTGTTCGCGACCGAGCGCGAACTGACCATCGTGCCGAGCGAGTTGCGGCACCTGCTGCGGCAGCAGCAGGGCGCGGCCGTCGTCGACCTCACCAACGAACTCGCCGAGGGAAAGGACCTGTTGTGCTTCACCGAGGCCCCGAACCCCGGTGACTGCATGCTGCTCGGCCTGTCCGCGGCCGTCCCGCACTGCGCGGTCGCCCTCGACCTGGACAGCCGGGTCGACGGCGTCGGCGTGGACCCGCGGCAGCCGCCGCTGGTGTGGGAGGCGTGGACGGAGGACGGCTGGCAGGAGTGCGAGGTCGACCGGGACGGCACCGGCGGTCTCAACCGCCCCGGCGAGGTCGTGCTGCACGTGCCCGGCGGCCATGTGCTGTCCCGCAACGGCGGCCTGGAGGCGAGCTGGCTGCGCTGCCGGGTCACCGAACCCCTCGCCGACCAGCCCTTCTACACCACGTCCCCCACGGTCCGGTTCGCCGAGGCCTGCACGATCGGCGGCACGACCGGCGTCGTCCACGCGGAGACCGTCGAGGACGAGGCGCTCGGCGAGTCCACCGGCCTGCCCGGCCAGCGTCTGCGGCTCACCCACACCCCGGTCGTCGGCGACACCCCGCCGCTCCTCCTCCAGACCGCCGAGCACGACGGCGAGGGCTGGCTGGACTGGCAGGTCGTCCCGCACTTCGCCGCGTCCGGCCCGGACGACCGCCACATCATCCTCGACGCGACCACCGGCGAGATCGCCTTCGGCCCCGCGGTCCGCGAACCGGACGGCTCGCTGCGCCAGTACGGCACGGCGGCCCCGAAGGGCGCGGTCATCCGGGCCCGCCGCTACCGCACGGGCGGCGGCCGGGACGGCAACGTGGCGCGCGGCGCCGTACAGATCCTGCGCTCCTCCATCCCGTACATCTCGGAGGTCGTCAACCGCGAGGCCGCGCGCGGGGGAGTGGACGGCGAGACGGTCGCCGAGGCCAAGGTCCGCGCCCCCATCACCCTGCGCGCCCAGGAGCGGGCGGTGACCCTGCGCGACTACGAGGAGCTGGCCCGCCGCGCGGCCCCGGAGACGGCCCGGATCACCTGCCTGGAGGGCGAGGAGAGCGAGCACGGGGCGTACGCGGTACGGGTGCTGGTGGTGCCGCAGGCGGTGGCCGACCCCGGCGGCCGGCTCCGCTTCGAGCAACTCGTGCCCGGGGACGCCCTGTTGGACCGCATCACCCGTTACCTGGACGAACGCCGCCTGATCGGCACGAGGCTGGCCGTGGGGCCGCCCTTCTACCAGGGCGTCACCGTGGTCGCCACGCTGCACGCCTTCCGCGGGGTGGACGTCGACCGGGTCCGCCGCCAGGCCCACGACGCCCTCTACCGCCACCTCGACCCGCTGACCGGCGGGGCGGACGGCAAGGGCTGGCCGTTCGGGCGCCCGGTGCAGTCCGGCGAGGTCTTCGCGGTGCTGCAGCGCGTGCCCGGCGTGGAACTCGTCGACGAGGTCGTCCTGCACCCCGCCGACCCCCTCACCGGCAAGCGCGGCGACCCGACGGACCGCATCGACCTGGACGCCCCCTCGCTCGTCTTCTCCTACGACCACCGGGTCCGGGTGATCGGCGAATGATCCGCAACCGCCCGGCAGGAGGCGTCCGTTGAGAGGCTCGATCGACGGCCTGGGCTCCTCCGTCCCCATCGGCCCGATGCTCCCGGCGGTCTTCGCCGACGACGACCTGGCACTGCGTTTCGTCGCGGGCCTGGACGACGTGATCGCCCCCATCCCGAACGTCCTCGACTGCCTGCCCACCTACTTCGACCCGGCCCTGGCCCCCCTGGACTTCGCGGAGTGGCTGGGCACCTGGGTCGGCGCGGAGACGGACGGCACGGAACCGGAACCCCTGCTCCGCGCCGCCGTGGCCGCGGCCGCGTACCTGCACCGCATCCGGGGCACGCGCAGGGGCCTCTCCGAGGCCGTCCGGCTGGCCTTCGGCGCGGCCCCGGAGATCACGGAGAGCGGCGGCGCGACCTGGAGCGCGCGTCCGCTGGGCGCCTTCCCCGGCACCCCGCGCCCCCACCTCCACGTCCACCTCACGCTCCCGTCGCCCACCCCCGCCGACGAGGTCCGCCTGGAACGCCTCGTGGCCGCCGCCCGCCCCGCTCACATGCCTTACACGGTCCAGGTGACCGCGTCCGCCGAAAGGAACCCCCAGCGATGACGACCAACCGGAACTGCACGGAGTGCGGCACGGTCGCAGAACCGGGCCAGTCCTTCTGCGACGCGTGCGGGGCGGTACTGAGCTGGACGGGCATCAGAGAACAGCCCGGCCAGGCCCCGACACCCCCCGAACCGGCGGCCCCCGCGAACTCCGGTGCCCCGTCCCCCGGCTGGGACGCCTTCGCCCCCAGAGACGCCGCCGGCACCGCCCTCCCCCACGCCCAACGCGCAAACCTCCTGGGAACGGCCACGACAGCGCCCCCCCAGCCCCACGGCGACTTGCCGGGAACGGCACCGACAACGCCCCGCCAGGGACGCGGGGACTTGCCGGGAACGGCACCGACAACGCCCCTTCAGGCCCACGGCGACTTGGCAGGAACGGCCACGACAGCGCCCCGTCAGGGGCGCGGGGAACTGCGCGACCAGCCCCCACAGCCCGGCACTGCGACGACGGCGGAAACCACCCCCATCCCCACGCCCACCCCACAGGGCGCCGCTCCGCAGGACGACGCCCACGACCGCGCCCGCCGCCTCCTCATCCCCGTAACGGAACCCACCCCCACCCCGGCGCCCCCCACCGTCGCCCCCGTCCTCCCCGGCCGCCCCACCCCCCAACGCCCCCAGACCGTTCAAGCCCCCGGCGAAGACCTCGGCGCCCACGGCGGCACCCCCTGCCCCTGGTGCGCCACCCCCAACCGCCCCGACCGCCACTTCTGCACCCGCTGCGCCATGCCCATGGCCGGCGACGGCAACACCGGCCCGTCGGCCCCCCGCCCCTGGTGGCGCCGCATCCTCGACTTCCGCAACAGGGAGACCCCCTGGGCAGGCGACCGCCCCCGCCTGCGCCGCGCCTTCGACCGCGTGCTCACCTGGATCGTCGCCGCCGTCGTCCTCACGCTCGTCACGGTCCTGGCGATCAACACGCCGAAGGCGATCAGCGCCACCCGCGACCACTTCGCCAAGCGCTCCCAGGTCTTCCCGGACCGCGTCAGCGCGTCCCGCTCCTACGCGGGCCACAAGCCGGACCTGGCCTTCGACAAGCTGAACAACACCTGGTGGGGCCCGGGCGTGGTCCAGGGCGGCGAGGGCAACTGGGTCGAGGCCCGCTTCGACGAACCGACCCGCCTCCTGAACGTGATCATCTCGTCCGGCGAGTCGACCCACAACGAGCAGCTCAAGGCGTCGGCCCTGCCGCACCGTCTGAAGGCGACCATCAAGACGTCCGACAACAAGACCGAGACCCGCGAACTGGTCCTCGACCAGACGCTCGGCACCCAGACCCGGGACTTCCGCGCGGCGAACGTCATCTCCGTCCGCTTCACGATCGAGTCGTCGTACCAGGCCTCGGCGAAGACCCAGGTGGCCATCGCCGAGATCGAGTTCTTCAGCCCGTCGAGCGCGGGCTCCTCCTGATCGAGCCGGGATCGAGCCCTGATCGGGTCCTGATGAGGAGCGGCCGGGCTAGCCCCTCATCAGGGCTCGGTAGACGGCCGCGGACCTGGGGTTGTCCCGGCAGGTCCACACCCCGTGCGGGCAGTAGTCGGTGAGGGTCTGGTACAGCGGGCGGTTGGCCGCGAACCACTCCAGCATGCCCCGCAGATACGCCGGATCGTCCCCGTTCTCGAACAGCCCCCACTCCGGGTACGAGACGGGTTTGCCGTGGGCCCGGGCGAAGTCGACCTGGGCCCGCAGCCCGTACTCCTCGGTGACCTGCTCCTCGAAGGACAGCCCGCGCGGGGAGTCGTAGGCGTCCATCCCGATGACGTCCACGAACCGGTCCCCGGGATAGCAGGCGGTCCACGGGATCGCGTCCCGCCCCCGGTTGGGCGCGAAGTCGAACCGGAACCGGGCGCCGGGCACCGACCGCATCGCCGTGACGATCCGCACCCAGTACTCCTTCCAGGAGACCGGGTCCGGCTCGCAGCGGTGGGTGTACGTCACCCCGTTCATCTCCCAGCCGAGGACGACGACGGTGTCCGGCGCGCCGACCGCCACCAGCCGCCGGGCCAGCGCCCGGAAGTGGCCGTCGTACGACCCGCCCGCCCCGAGCCGCAGCTGGCGCCGCACCTCGGCGTCGGACACATGGTCCTCCGTCCGTTCCAGCATCGGCACGTTGAGGACGAGGAGCCGGTCCGGCTCGGCCCGCCGCCACCGCGCCCACAACCGTACGAAGTCCGGGGCGCCCTCGATGTTCCGCCACACGTCCCCGGGCAGGTAGGTGTGCCCGACCCGGGGTTCGTCGTGCCCGAGCCAGGCGCCGAGGGCACTCACCCGCCGTACCCCTGCGCCGTCGTAGCCGACGTACGCCCCGAAGGGCCCGGGGGCGGCGGGCCGCGGGGTCTCAGGACGGGAGACCGGCAGCAGCAGGAGGACGGCCATCGTGATGAGGAGGACGAACCTCGGGCGAGCCATGGGGTGCAGTCTGGTCGTTCCGGGGCACTGTCGGGGGCTGTGCGGGGATCTTCGAACTTTGTGCGATCCCCGCCGGATCGCCGGGGATCGGTACCCCGTGCGCCCGCAGCCACGGCAGCGGCGGGATCGCGGAACCCATGGACGGGGTGGTGCGGACCTCGAAGTGGAGGTGGGGGCCGGTCGCGTTGCCGGTCGCACCGGCGGCGCCGACGCGCTGGCCCGCCGAGACGTCCTGCCCGGGGCGGACCTCGATGAGGGAGAGGTGGGCGTACTGGGTGTAGTACCCGTCCGGATGCTGTACGACGACCTGGTTGCCGAAGCCGTCCCCGCAGGTCGCGGTCACGACCCGGCCGGGTCCGACGGCGTACACGGGGGTGCCGGAGTCGACCGCGAAGTCCTGGCCGGTGTGCCGGTGTTTCCAGTGGGAGCCCTGGGCGGCGTAGCCGGCGGAGAGCCGGTAGCCGACGGTCGGCGCGGTCCAGCCGGAGGCACCGATCTCGACGCCGGCCTCGGTGCGGCTCGCGGTGCCGCTCGTGGTGCCGGACCCGGTGCCGGTCCCGGTGCCGGTCCCGGTCCCGGCGCCGGCCGGGGTGCCGCTCTCGGTTCCCGCCGCCGTTCCCCCCGCGGTTCCCCCTGTGGTGCCGGCCGCCGTTCCCCCCGCGGTGCCGGCCGTGGTGCCGGTCTCGGGCGGCGGCGGGGTGCTGGGCGTGCCGAAGGCACAGGACTCGGGGCTGGTGGCGGCCTTCGCGGGCGTGGTGAGGAACGCGCCGGTGAGCAGGAGGACGAGGGCGGCGGTGAAGAGTCGTAGATCATCCGTTCGCATCTTCGGATCCTCGGACGAACGGCCGCTCCCGGGGCGGTCCCACGCGCCCGGAGCCGCGACTTTCGCCCGTTCGGGTCCGCCGGGCACGGCGATCTGAACGGACGCCCACGACCCGCCCGTACCACCGGGCACGTCAGCGTTCGTCCGCAGATCGGAGTCCCCCGTGAACGCATCCGCAGCCATCGGCGTGACCGGCCTGGGCGTGATGGGCCGCAACCTGGCCCGGAACTTCGCCCGGCACGGTTACCCGGTCGCCGTCCACAACCGCACCCCCGCCCGCACCCGCGCGCTGGTCGAGGAGTACGGGGACGAGGGCAGCTTCGTCGGCGCCGAGACGGCCGCCGAGTTCGTCGCCGCCCTGGAACGCCCCCGCCGGATCATGATCATGGTGCAGGCGGGCGCCGCCACCGACGCCGTCATCGACGAGTTCGTGCCGCTCCTCGAACCCGGTGACATCGTCATCGACGGCGGCAACGCCCACTTCGCCGACACCCGCCGCCGCGAGGCCGCGCTGCGCGAGAAGGGCCTGCACTTCGTCGGCGTGGGCGTCTCCGGCGGCGAGGAGGGCGCGCTCAACGGGCCGTCCATCATGCCAGGCGGCTCCGCCGAGTCGTACGCCGTGCTCGGGCCGATGTTCGAGGACATCAGCGCGAAGGTGGGCGGCGAGCCGTGCGCCACGCACGTCGGCGCGGACGGCGCCGGGCACTTCGTGAAGATGGTCCACAACGGCATCGAGTACGCCGACATGCAGCTCATCGCCGAGGCGTACGACCTGCTGCGCCAGGTCGGCGGGTACGCGCCGGCCGAGATCGCGGACATCTTCCGGGAGTGGAACGGCGGCCGGCTCGGCTCCTACCTCATCGAGATCACCGCCGACGTCCTCGCCCACGTCGACGCCGCCACCGGCGCCCCCTTCGTCGACGTCGTCGCCGACGCGGCCGGGCAGAAGGGCACCGGGCGCTGGACCGTGCAGACCGCGCTGGACCTGGCCTCGCCGGTCACCGCGATCGCCCAGGCGACGTTCGCCCGTGCCGCCTCCGGCCGCGGCGCACTGCGTGCCGCGTACGCCGGGCTGCCCGGCGGCACCACACCGCCGCTCAGCGCGACCGAGGCCGACCGCTTCGCGTCCCGCGTCGAACACGCCCTCTACGCCTCGAAGGTCATCGCCTACGACCAGGGCTGGACGATGATCCAGGACGCGGCGGCCGAGTACGGCTGGAAGATCGACCTCGGCGCGGTGGCCCGGATCTGGCGGGGCGGCTGCATCATCCGCGCGTCCTTCCTCGACCGGATCCGCGCGGCCTACCGGGCCGACCCGGACCTCGTCAGCCTGCTGGCCCAGGAGGAGTTCGCGAAGGAGATCACCGACGCGCAGGTGCCGTGGCGCGAGACCGTCGCGTCGGCGGCCCGCCGGGGCATCCCGGTCCCGGCGTTCTCGGCGGCCCTGTCCCACTACGACACCCTCCGCGCCGACCGGCTCCCGGCGGCCCTCCTCCAGGGCCAGCGCGACTACTTCGGCGCGCACACCTACCGGCGGACGGACCGGGAGGGCACCTTCCACACCCACTGGGCGACAGAGGGCCGCCCGGAAACCGAGGGCTGAGCGGTTTTTGGGGGCGCGGGGAACTGCGCGACAAGCCACGACGGCGCCGCGGACGGCTGAGCACCGTTTGCCCCGCGGCGGTCCGTTGTGGCCGGTCGCGCAGTTCCTCCCCCAGCCTTCGGCCGGGGGTACCCCCAGCGCCCCTTACGGGGCTCTCACGGCCTCCGCCGGAGGCACCCGCAGCGCCCTTCTCGTCGGCAGCTCAACAGTCACGTACGCCGTCACCACCACCGTCGCCGCGGCAGCGGGCAGCAGCCACCCCGGCCCCGCCGGCCACGGCCGGTCCAGGAAACCCTGGCCCAGCAGCACCAGCGGCAGCGCGGACAGCGCGGCCCCCGACACCAGCGCGGCGACCGCGATCACCCCGGCCTCCCGCCGCATCATCGCGAGGATCTGCCGCGGTGTCGTGCCGACCAGGCGCAACGCGGCGATCTCCGTGCGGCGCTGGGCCGTCGCCGCGACCAGCCGGTTGGCGATGCTGAGCAGCAGATAGCCGAGCAGGACGACGATGACGGCGAGGTTCACCCAGACCTCCGGCGGTGTGTCCGCGCCCGTGTCGGGGGCCGTGTCCGAGAGGGCGAGGCCGGGACGCGCGGCGGCCAGGGCCGTGAGCCCGCGCTCGGCCGTGGCCGTGCCGTCGGTGCGGACGAGGACGCTCTGGTCGAGGCCGGACGTGGTGTGCCCGGCGGCCAGGTCGCGGGAGAGGACGACCGGGCCGAAGCCGAGCCCGCGGTCGTAGACGGCCACCACCGTCGCCTCGACGGGCGCGCCGTCGCCGAGGAACAGCTTGATGCGGGCGCCCAGTCGGGCATCACGCGGCCCCGCCACCTCGCTGCTGACGGCGACCGTGGCGCCGGTCAGGCCGGACACGCTGCCCTGTGTCACCCCGAGGTCGAGGACGTCCTTCGCGGCCGGGGTGAGGATCAGCGCGGAGGCGGACTCGGTCTCGGTGTCGTCGAACATGCGGTACGGCCAGACCACCGTGGTCGTACCGACCGGTGCCGCCGCCCGTACCCCCGGCAGCCGCCGTACCGCGGACAGCGTGTCCGTCGGCAGCCCGCCCAGCGCGGGCGCGCTCAGCCGGTACCCGGCCGTCGTCCCGGTCCGCGTGTCGTCCGCGGTCGCGGCCAGCACCGTGGTCTGCGCGAGCGTGTACGTCAGCACGAACACGACGGCCATGGCGAGCGGGCTGATCACTCCGGTGACGCGCTGGGCGTACGCCCGTACGTTGGACAGCGCCAGCCAGGTCGGCGCGGACACCCCGGGGCGCAGCCGTCGTACGGCCGCCTCGCCCGCCGCACGGACCAGCGCGGGGCCCGCCAGCGCCAGGCCGATCGCGGCGACGATGCCCGCGATGGAGGTGGCGGAGGCGCCGATCAGGGTGCGTTGCAGCAGCGGGGGGACGGACAGGACGAGGGAGACGGCCATCAGGAGCAGGCCCGCGACCGTACGGGGCCTGGACGGGGTGCGGGGTTCGCTGCGGGACTCGGCGACCGCTTCGGTGGCCGGCATCCTAGAGGTGCGCCAGGCCGCGCAGCGGGCCGCGAACCGGACGGTCGCGACGAGGAGCAGGATCGCGGCCAGGGCGGGCAACGGGCTGAAGGTGAGCGGGAGTTGGGGCGGCAGCACGTCCCGGTGGACGAGGAGCGCGCGGAAGCGGTCGGCGAGGAGGTAGCCGAGGGCGATGCCGGGCACCAGGGCCGCGGCCGTCACCGCCGTCGACTGGGCGGCCGCCAGCCGGCGGATCTGCCGCGGTGTCGCCCCGACCGCGCGCATCAGCGCCAGGTCCCGGCGCTGGCCCGCGATCGCCACGCCCAGCGCGCCCGCCGTGACGAACCCGGTGATCAGCAGGACGATCCCGGCGAGCGAACCGGAGAGCAGCACGAGGAGCGAGCGCGCCGAGCCGACGCCCGGGGCCACGGCCACGCCCCGCCCGGCTCCGGTGAGCACCTTCAGCCCGGTGCCGGCGACCGCCTCCCGGACCTCGGAGGCGACCCGCTCCTCGGCTCCGGGGGCGGTGCGCAGGCCTATGAGGTCGACGGTGCGGACGTTCTCGTGGAGTTGTGCCGCCGTCCGGTCCGAGAAGTAGATCCCCGCGCCGGTGGCGTGCACCAGGGCGGTCACCCGGTAGGCCGTGGCCGTACCGCCGTTCGCGGTGACGTGGACCCGGTCGCCGACCGCCAGGCCGGTCGAGGCGTCCACCGCCAGCTCGGTCGCGTCCGACGGGGCCCGGCCCTCGATGCGCGGGTCGGCGAGCAGCTTCGTCGAGGACCAGCCGTGGCCGGCCGCCGCCGGGTCCTGGTCGGCGACCGGGACGAGGCGGCCCTGCGGGTCCGTCAGCGCGGCCGGGAAGCCCAGGTCGCCGACCGCCGCCGTGACGCCGGGCAGCCTCGCCAGGCGGGCGGTGAGGCCGGCCGGGACGGTGGCCCGCTCGGGCAGGGCGATCGGCAGGTCGCCGGGCGGGTGGTACTCCTGGTCGGCGGCGACCACGACGGCCGCGCCGCCGAGCCGGCCGGGCGGCAGCTGGGAGCGCAGGCCGGACTCCGCCAGCACACCCGTGGCGGTGATCAGGGCCGCGCCGCCGAGGACCGCGCAGGCCACGGCGAGCAGCGAGGCGATCCGGTGGGCGGCCATCCGAAGGGCGAAGTGCAGCATGATGTTCAGTGCTCTCCCAACGCGGCCAGACGGGCCGCCAGTTGGGAGGCCATGGGGTGGTCCATGGCCTCGACCACCCGGCCGTCGGCCATCACCAGCGCGGTGTGGGCGCGGGCCGCGGCGGCCGGGTCGTGGGTGACCATGACGACGGTCTGGCCCAGGTCGTCGACGAGGGCCCGGAGCAGGTCGAGGACCTGGTGGGCGCTGCGCAGGTCGAGCGCGCCGGTCGGTTCGTCGGCGAAGACGACCGTGGGGCGGGTGGCCAACGCCCTGACCAGCGCGGCCCGTTGCTGCTGGCCGCCGGAGAGTTCGGCGGGGCGGTGGTGGAGGCGGTCGGCCAGTCCCACCCGTTCGACCAGGGTGCCGATCCAGTCCCGGTCGGGGCGGCGGCCGGCCAGCCGCAGCGGCAGCGTGATGTTGTCCTCGACGGAGAGGGAGGGGATCAGGTTGTAGGCCTGGAAGACGAAACCGACGCGCTCCCTGCGGAGTTCGGTGCGCGCGGTCTCGTTCAGCCCGGCGATCTCCCGGCCGTCGATGCGGACGCTGCCCGAGGTCGGCGAGTCCAGTCCGGCCGCGCAGTGCATCAGCGTGCTCTTGCCGGAGCCGGAGGGGCCCATCACGGCGAGGAAGGTGCCGTGTTCCACGGTCAGCGACACGTCGTCCAGGGCCCGTACCCCGCCCGCGTACGTCTTGCCGACCCCCGCGAGCGCGATCGCCGGCGCCCGCCGGCCGGTGTCGACGCCGGTGCCGACGGCGGTCGCGTTCACCGGCGGCCTCGCAGCCGGCGCACGACCAGGGTGCCCGCGCTGAGCAGGGTCACCACTCCGCAGGCCACGTTCGCCCACGGGGTGACACCGCCGTACGACGTCGCCATGTTGGCGGCCGCGCTGAGCACCAGCAGGGACCAGAGCAGGGTGCGGGTGAGGTCCGCGCCGCCGCCCGGTTCCACCGCGGGCGGCGGCGGGCTGGAGAGTCGGTAGGGGTCGGTGCCGGCCACGGCTGCCTCCTGATGCGTCCTGCTACGGCTGTCACGGTTTCCTGGATCAGGAGACCGACGCTACGGACCGTGACCCCCCTCGGCCGATCCCGCGCACCGCCCGGTTCCGGGTACAGCTGGCTATACCTTCCGGGGCTGGAGGCGCCGTACAACTGCGGTACGCCCTAAGGTCGTTGCCGACGGAGGAAGGAGCGGCGATGGCGGTCACGGATGTGCGGGCCGAGGGTGTCAGGGCCCTTGCCGAACGGACGCTGCGGGCGGCGGGCGCCGCGCTGGCCGAGCTCGTCGGCGGGCTCGGTACGGCCGCCCCGGCGTTCGGCCTGCTGCTCCTGCTCGCGGTGACGGCGCTGACCGCACCGCTCGGCGTGGGCCTGCTCCTGGCCCCGTTCACCCTGCGCGCGCTGCACGCCCTGGCCGGCCGGGAGCGGGCACGGCTCGGGCGGCGCGGCCCCGAGGTGGTCCCCCCGGAGCCGCCGCCCACCCGGCTGCGGCTCGCCCTCGTCGACCCCACCACCCGGCGCGAACTGCGCTGGCTGCTGCGGCACGCCGCCCTCGGCCTGCCGCTGGGGCTGCTCGGCGTCTGTCTGACGCTGTCCGCCGTACGGGACACGCTCTTTCCGCTGTACTGGCGGTTCTTGCCCGAGGCCGCGACCGCCACCTCCTTCGGCTACGGCGTCGCGCACTCCTGGGCCGACGCCTTCGCCGTCTGCGCGTTCGGCATCGGGTCGATCGCCGTCATCCTGGGGCTGACCCCCGGCATGGCCCGGCTCCAGGCGGAACCCGGACGGCGGCTGCTGGCCGCCGGACCCGGCCAGGACCTCTCCCTCCGGGTCGCCGAACTGACCGCCACCCGCGCCGCCGCCCTGGACGCCCACGCCACCGAACTGCGACGCATCGAGCGGGCGTTGCACGACGGCACCCAGAACCGGCTGGTCTCGGTCACCGTGCTGCTCGGCGCCGCCCGCCGCCAGGTCGCCCGCGACCCGTCCCGCGCCGACGAGATCCTGGAGCGCGCCCAGTCCGCCGCCGAACAGGCGCTGGCGGAACTGCGCACGGTCTCGCGCAGCATCCTGCCGCCGGTGCTGGACGACCGCGGTCTCGCGGGCGCGCTGTCCGGCCTCGCGGCCGACTGCCCGGTGCCGTGCCGGATCGACGTGGACGCGCCCGAACGCTGTGCCGCCTCCGTCGAGGCGACCGCCTACTTCGTCGTCGCCGAGGCGCTGACCAACGTCGCCAAGCACAGCGGCGCCGGACAGGTCACGGTCACCGTCCGGGCCCGCGGCGGCCGGCTGCGCCTGACCGTCACCGACGACGGGCGGGGCGGTGCTGGGGGCACCTCCCAGGCTTTCGGCACTGGGGGAGCGGACGGGGGTTCCGGGCTGACCGGTATCCGCCGCCGGGTCGCGGCGCACGACGGCACTCTCCGCCTGACCAGTCCGGCAGGCGGTCCGACAACCCTGGAAGTGGAACTGCCCTGTGGAACATGAGCCGGCGTTGCGCATCGTGATGGCCGAGGACGACCCGCTGCTCCGCGAGGGCCTGGCCCTCCTGCTGCGCGCCGAGGGCCTCGACGTGGCCGCCACCGCCGGAACGGCCGACGACGCCCTGGACGCCATCGACGCGCACCGCCCGGACATCGCCATCCTCGACGTCCGGATGCCGCCCACCCACACCGACGAAGGCATCCGCGCGGCCGTCGAGGCCCGGCGCCGCCACCCCGGCCTCGCCGTCCTCGTCCTGTCCGCCTATGTCGAGCAGAGCTTCGCCACCCAGCTGCTCACCGGCGGGGTCGGCGGTCTCGGCTATCTGCTCAAGGAACGGGTGGGCCGGGTCGAGGAGTTCCTCGACGCCCTGCACCGGGTGGCGGCCGGGGGCACCGCGATCGACCCCGAGGTCGTCGCCCAGCTCTTCACCCGCTCCCGCCAGGACACCCGACTGGAACGGCTGAGCCCGCGCGAACGCGACGTCCTCGCCCTGATGGCCGAGGGACTCGGCAACTCGGCGATCGCGGAACGCCTCGTCGTCACCGACGGCGCCGTGCACAAGCACATCCGCAGCATCTTCGCCAAGCTCGACCTGTCCCCGGCCGACCGGGTGGACCGCCGGGTGGCGGCGGTCCTGCACTACCTGGAGGACGCGCGCGTACGCGCCCGTTAGGCCCTAGACCCGGACCCCGAACATGAACGGGCCGCCGATGGTGCTCATCGACTCGTAACGGACGACCGTGCCGGTGCGCGGGGCGTGCAGGATCTGCCCGTTGCCCGCGTACAGGCCCACGTGGTGCAGGTCGTTGAAGAAGAAGACCAGGTCGCCGACCTGGAGGTCCGAGGTCGAGTAGATCTTGGTGCCGATCGTCGCCTGGGACTCGGAGGTGCGCGGGATGGAGACACCGGCCTGCGCGTAGGCCCAGGAGGTCAGGCCCGAGCAGTCGAAGGTGGACGGGCCGGTGTCGCCGAAGACGTACGGGCTGCCGAGCCTGGTCTTGGCGGCGGCGAACGCGGCGGCGGCCCTGCCGGTGGCGGAGGTGGCGTTGCCGAGGTCCACGCGGGCGCTGGAGGAGCGGCTGGCGCGGTCCTGCTCGGCGGCGAGGGCGGCCTTCTCGGCGGCGGTGAGGCTGTTGAGCAGCTTCTGCGCCTGGGCGAGCTTGCCCTGGACCTCGGTCTTGTTTTTGGCCAGTTCGGTACGGGTCGCGGCCAGGTCCTTGAGCTTGCCGGTCGCCTCCGCCCGCTCCTGCGCCAGTTCGCGCTGCTTGGCCTGGATCTTCTGCAGCGCCTCGACCTGCTGGCTGCTCAACTGGTCCAGCGTGGCCGCCTTGTCCAGGTAGCTGTCCGGGTCGGAGGAGAGGAACAGCTGCAGGGACGGGTCGAGGCCCCCGCTGCGGTACTGGGCGGTGGCCATGCTGCCTATGCCGTCGCGCAGTTCGTTCAGCTCGTCCTGTCCGCGGGCGACCGAGTCCTGGAGCGCGGAGATCTGCTTCTGGAGCTTCTCCTGCTTCTCCTTGGCCCCGTTGAGCTTCTCGGTGGCCTGCTCGGCCTCCTCGTAGAGCTTGTCGACCTGGGACTTGACCTCGTCCTTCTTCGGCTTGGCGGCGGGCGCGGCGTTCGCCGCCTGGGAGGAGAGGACGACTGCGGCAGCGGCAGCGGTGGTGAGCACGGTGACGCGAGCGCGGCTCGGCTGCTTGGGACGACGGTGGGACGCCACGGAGGCGGCCTCCTTCCGAACGAAAGAGTCGAGCAATGGGTCAACTGGAGCAACTAGAGGTACGAGTAACAGACATTAATGACTCTCTGATGATCAGTTCAAATCTCCGCATGGAAAAAATCCGGCCACCTGTTGTCGGTCAGGTAACTATAAAGAACCTTGACAGTTAAATGGTCTAGTCCAACTATGGGCGTCCATGAGACGCACTCGTGCCCTGCACGCCCTGACAGCAACCGCCCTGTCCGCCGCGCTCGTCGGATTTGCGACCGGCGCCGCACACGCCTCGGCCGCGCACCGCGCGAGGCCCCTGCCCGCGCACGTCTCCGCCCCCTACGTCGAGGCCTGGACCGGCCAGAGCCCCGCCGCGCTCGCCGCCGAGTCCGGCAACAAGTACCTCACCCTGGCCTTCCTCCAGACGCCCACGGCGGGCTCCTGCACCGCCGACTGGAACGGCGACACCACCCAGCCCGTCTCCCCCGCGGCCTTCGGCGCCGACATCGCCGCCCTGCAGGCCCGCGGCGGCGACGCCATCCCCTCCTTCGGCGGCTACAGCGCCGACACCACCGGCACCGAACTCGCCGACAGCTGCACCGACGTGGACGCCATCGCCGGCGTGTACGAGAAGCTCGTCACGACGTACGGCATCTCCCGCATCGACCTCGACGTCGAGGCGGACTCCCTCGCCAACACGGCCGGCATCGACCGCCGCAACAAGGCGATCGCCAAGGCCGAGCGCTGGGCCGAACGCACCGGCCGGCCGCTCCAGTTCTCCTACACCCTGCCGACGACGACCAAGGGCCTGGAGGCCGACGGCCTCGCCGTCCTCCAGAACGCCGTCGCCGACCACGCGCGCGTGGACGTCGTCAACCTCATGACCTTCGACTACTACGACGGCGCCACCCACGACATGGCCACCGACACGAAGACCGCGGCGACCGGCCTGTACGGCCAACTCCACGCCCTCTACCCGCACAAGAGCCCGAAGCGGCTCTGGGGCATGGTCGGCGTCACCGAGATGCCCGGCATCGACGACTACGGCCCCGCGGAGACCTTCACCACCCAGAACGCCACCGCCGTCGAGCGCTGGGCCACCGCCCAGGGCATCGACACCCTCTCCTTCTGGGCCCTCCAGCGCGACAACGGCACCTGCGTCGGCACCGGCGGCTCCGACTCCTGCTCCGGAATCGCCCAGGACACCTGGTACTTCAGCCACACCTTCGCCCGCTTCACCGGCCCCCGCCGGTAGCGTCCCGCGCCGACGTTTCGGCCCGGGCGTCCACAGGGTGTGGACGCCCGGGCCGGGTCGTGTGCGGGGCTACGGATTGACGACGGTTCCGCCGAAGGTGACGTTCAGCTTGCCGCTCGACGCGAAGGACCAGCCGAGGGAACCGGAGTAGGAGGAGCACCGGGAGCCGTTGGTGCCCGTCCAGAACTGGTTGGAGCTGTCGGCGTCCCCGACGGTCTTGTCGTTGGAGCCGTCGACGGCGAACCGGCACGAGGTGTCGGTCCTGAACACCGAAGTCCCCTTGTCGAAGGAGAAGTTGCGCTCGGTGTTGTCGATGCTCACGTTGTTCGAGATGGTCATCGTGCCCGGGTTGCTGTTGTAGGTGAACCCGTGGTGCCCGTTGTCGTAGGCGATGTCGTGCTGGACGACGTGGTTGACGGCGATGTCGTCGCCGCCGAGCTTGTAGCCGTTGCGGTCGCCGTTCGCGTTCTGGGTGCCGTCGGTCAGGGTGCCGTTGCCGTAGGAGAGCGAGTACTCGATGGTGACCGGACCGATGGCACCGGTGTCCGTCTTCGTGTAGAGGTCCCAGCCGTCGTCGATGTTGTTGTGCGAGACGTCGTACCGGAAGACGTTCCCGGTGCCGGTGGTCAGCTTGGACGCGAAACCGTCGGCGTTCTCGCCGCCGCTGTCCTCGTTGTCGTGCGACTCGGAGCTGACGATCAGGTTGTTCGACGGCCACGCGCTGCTCGACGTGCTGGAGGAGATCCGCCCGAGCTGCAGCCCGGTGTCCCGGTTGTACGCGGTCACGACGCGCTCGACGACGTTGTTGCTGCCGCCGACGTAGATGCCGTTGTCGCCCGCGTGCTCGACCGTGAGGCCGTACAGATGCCAGTAGTTGGCGAAGAGCTGGATGCCCCGGTTCGACGAACTCTCGCTCTGCGCCGAGAAGTCGAGCACCGGTGTCTCGCCCGGGTAGGCGGACAGCGTGGTGAGTGCGCCGGAGGAGCCGTTGGAGCCGGCCGGGACGGTCACCGTGGACGAGTAGGCGTACGTCCCGCCGCGCAGGTAGATCGTGCCGCCGGCGGCGATCCGGCTGATCGCCGAGGTGAGGGTGGTCGGCGCCGACTGGGTGCCGGCCGCGCTGTCGGTGCCGCTCGGCGACACGTACAGCACGGTGGACGCGGCCTGCGCGGGGGCGCCGGAGAATGCGACGAGCGTGCCGGCGAGCAGGCCGACGGATGCGATGACTGGTCTCACGTGCATCGTTCGTCTCCGTTCGGGTTCAGAGGTATGACCGCGCGGGAGTGCAGTGAGCAGGTGCCAGAAAGCGCTTTCTCTGCGAAGCTAGGGAGGGTGTCGTGGTCGCGTCAAGGGTCATGTATGTAAAGGCTGTTCGCAGATGTGATCCGATGGTGGCGGGATTGCGCCATGTGGACTATTTCGATGGCGATCGGAATAGGGGTCGCCGGACCCCGGTTGCCGTTGTCATGGATGAGACCACTGATGTCATGGATGAGATCACTGACAAGATCGACCTCGGTGCCGTCGGTGTGTGGCGCCACGACAGGACCGAGCCCGGGCTGGCGGTCGCGCTGGAGAGCCTCGGCTACGGCACTCTCTGGCTGGGCAACGTGACCGACCCGGAGCTGACCGAGGCCGAGCGGCTGCTCGACGCGACCGAGAGGCTCGTCCTCGCCACCGGCATCGTGAACATCTGGTCCAACCCCGCGGAGGAGATCGTCCGCTCGTACCGGCGCATCGCCGAACGCCACCCGGACCGCTTCCTGCTGGGCATCGGCGCCGGTCACCGCGAGATCACCCAGGAGTTCGTACGGCCGTACCGGGCGCTCAACGACTACCTGGACGTCCTCGACGCCGGCGGCGTACCGGTGGCCCGCCGGGCCCTGGCCGCGCTCGGTCCCCGTGTCCTGCGCCTGGCCGCCGACCGCTCGGCGGCCGCACACCGTTCCTAATCAGTGAGCAGGAGTGAGCCTTGGACCCATTCCTGGTCACTGCGGACATCCCGAACGGTTTTGGATGTCCTGGTCGCCCGCGTACTCGCCGCGTCCGGCGGCACGGATCGGGTCCGTGGTCCGGGGATGCGGGGGCGGGGTTCCTCACACCCAGGGGCACGCCGGTCGGCCTGGACGGTCCGATGCCCGTGCACATCGCTCTGGTGTGCACGGGGCGGTGTCGTCCGTCGCCGGATCGGGTGCCCTTGGGCGCGTCGTCCGATCGCGATGCTCGCCGCATCGTGCCGGGTGGTTTTGCGGGTGCGCCTGGCCGTCGGTTTTTGCCAGTGCTGGGCTCCCCACTTGCTGGTGTAGGCCGGGTCCACGGCGATGATCGTGATACCGGTGGCGTCGGCCATGGAGGTCAGCCGGGCGCGGAGCTTGCCGGTCGGCATGCCGGAGATGAGCTGGCGGAATCGTCGCTTGTGCCCGTGCTTCTCTCTGGTTTTCTCGGCCTGGAAGTCGAGGTCTTCGACCGCGACGGCCTTGACGCCGCATGTCTTGGCCCAGTTCAGAAGCTGCGTGAGGGCGTGCCGTACCTGGGCGTCGCGGTGCTGGGCGTTGCCGGACAGGTCGTAGGAGAACCGGCGCGGCCGGCCGATCGGGTTGCCGTGAGTGTCGAGGCGCCAGGCGGCGAGGTGGTCGGCGTTGGTGTCCACGCCGACCACACCGTCGGCGAGGGCGGCTTCGAGTGGGATGGTCTTGGTGGGAGGGATCTGCCAGGAGGCGTCCACGTACCAGCGTCCGCGCCCCGTGTCGTGGTGGAGGCGGTAGGCCACGGCCCGGTTGGCCTCCACACGGTCGGCCCACTCCTGCCCCCGGTGAGGGAACCGCACCTTCGCAGCGAGTATGTACCGGCCGTGCCTGGCGTTCGCCAGGTCGGCGAGCGGGGCCGGGAGCTTGATCGACACTTCGCCCTCGGGCGTGATGCGGATCGTCTCGTTGCCGAACCTTTTCCCCGACTCGCCGTCCGCCTGGAGGAACCAGCGCCCTGCTTCCCACCGCTCACGCCACTCGGCCTCGGTGAGCTGCGCCTTGTCGAGGTTGTGACGGGTGCCCAGCAGACGTTTACCGCCACGCACGACATGCACCCGGCTCTCTTCCTTGTCGGCCCGAACCTGATCGAGTCGGTCCTCCAGCACATGCAGGCGGCGTGTTTTGTGGAACCACTCGTGCGCGGAGCGGTAGCCGCCCGGAGCCCGTTTGGAGCCCTTCTGCCCGACTGGCAGCGACAGCCGGTGCCGGATCGTCGTGATACCGGCTTCGAGGGACTTGGCGTGCACGGCCTGGCCGCGCCGGGCGAGCGCCCACTGGTCATGCGTGGCCTTCGTGATCGACCCGGCCCACCTGGACGACGACTCGGCCGTCAGGTCCCGCTTACGGGCCGCCCATGACTCTAAGGAGTGCTCCAGGCCGTCAGCGCAACGCGCTTTGAGGTCCTTCGAGGCGAGCGAGCCCAGGTGCGCACCGACCAGGCGCAGAACCTTCTCATCCTCGGGCGTGAGGTCCTTGAGCCGGGCACGTACCGCCACACCGGACGGGCCGAGAGCGACGAAGGGCGCGGCGATCGGGCGGAGGTCAGCCATGTTCAGCGGCTTCCAGCGCCTTGCGGGCGCGGTTCTTCGCCGACCTGCGCCCGTACAGGCGGGCGCAGAACGAGGTCAGCACCTCCACCATGTCCCGCACCAGGTCGTCTTCGCCCTCGCCGTCGTCCAGCACCAGCAGTCGACGGCCCGTCGCGGACAGGGCGGCCTCGACAAGCTCGACGTTCATCCGGCCGAGCCGGTCCTTGTGCTCCACCACCACGGTGGTCACGTTCGGGTCGGCCAGCAGACGCCGGGCCTTGGAACGGCAGCCGTTCATCCCGGAAGCGATCTCCGCTTCAACACGAACGATTCGGTGACCGGCCTTCGCTGCCCATGCCGACAGCCGTGCGACCTGGCGTTCCAGATCGGTCTTCTGATCGTGCGAGGACACGCGGGCATACAGGCCCAGACCGCCGACGGCCTCGGGCGTGGTGTTCGCGTCAATGTTCACCAGGATCGTGCGTGCCCCGACCCGCCGAGCCGGTACCGGCAACGTCCCCTCATGGAACCAGCGATACGCGGTCTGCGGATGCACGCCCTGCGTCTTCGCCCATTCCGTCAGATTCACACTCTGACAACGAGACTCACTCATCCATGGTTACGCTCACCTAACCGACTTCGACGACCAGCAGATGGAGACCCCTACCTCGTCACCCCGGAACACACCCGCAGGGCGCGCGAGATCCTCGGTACGGGAACCATCCTGGCCCCGGAACAGAAGGTGGTCCTGGAGACGGACCGCTCCCGGGCCCGCGCGACGGGCGACGCCACGCTGGGCCGCTATCTGGGCCTGAGCAACTACGTCGGCAACCTCCGGCGGCTGGGCTTCGACGACGCCGACTTCGCGGACGGCGGCAGCGACCGGCTCTTCGACGCGCTGATCCTGCACGGCGGGACGCCGAAGGTGGCCGAGGGACTGAGGGCTCATCTGGAGGCGGGCGCCGACCATGTGGCGCTGCAGCTGCTGGACGGCCCCGGGGACACCCCGGACCCGCTCCCGGGGTACCGGGCGCTGGCGGAGGAGCTGGGGATCGGGGGCTAGGGGGGTCTGGGACGGGGGACGGAGGCCGGGGCCTGGGGCGGGGCCAGGGGGCCCGTGGTGCCGGGTTGTCGGGTGGCTCTGGATGCCGGGGGTCCCCGGGGTGTTGGGTTGCCCGGGGTATCGGGGCGTCGGGTTGCTCATGGTGCCGTGGTGCTGGGCTGTCGGGTGGCCCGGGGGCCGGGGATCCCCGGGGTGCCCGGTGTTGCCGTGGTGCTGGGCTGTCGCGTTGCCGGGTTGCCGAGGTGCCTCGATTGGTGGGTTGCCGGGGTGTCGGGCTGCCTGGATTGGTGGGTTGCCGGGGTGTCGGGCTGCCTGGATTGGTGGGTTGCCGGGGTGTCGGGCTGCCCGGATCGGCGGGTTGCCGGGGTGTCGGGCTGCCCGGATCGGCGGGTTGCCGGGTTGCCGGGCTGTCGGTGCGGTGGTTCGTGGGGCCGGGTCAGAGGGCGGCGGGCAGGCCGTTGAGGAGGTCGTCGAGTGGTGCGGGCACGTGGTCCGGTTCCAGTGCCTCGACCAGGACCCGGCCGTAATGGATCTTCCGTCCCGACGTCGTGCCGAAGAAGCGGCGGAGCTGCTGCTGCGCGGTGCGGCCCTGCTGGGCGGGCTGGTTCAGGAAGGTGAGCAGGGGGCGTCCGTCGCCCTCGGCCCGGACCACCTCCGCGACCCGGGCCGGGCCGAGCGCGCGGATGAGCTCGTCCTCCAGGTCGGCGGCGCAGACGAAGAACCCGTGCTGTGCCGCACCGGCCCGCTCCAGACCGCGGGCGTAGTAGGGCCGCTCCCGCTCGTCGCACAGTCCCGTGAGCCGCAGCCCCAGTCCGGGCGGCCCGAGCAGCCGGGCGAACCGCCCGACGTTCATCGCCCCGCCCATCGACAGGACGCACACCCCGTCGCCCGCCAGATCCCGCCCCCGCCGCGCCGCGAGCGCATCGACGGCGGCGACATCACTGGGCCCCTCGACGAGCACGGCCACCCGCACCCCGAGCCGCTGGGCCAGCTCACGCGCGGTATCCCCGGGCCCGCCGCCCGCCCACCCGGTGACCGCGTCCCGGAACGCCCCCATGTCCGCCATGGGACGAGTCTCCGCCGCTCTCCGGCGCCGATGCCAGGGAATATCCGGTGTCTCCGGCCGACGACGTCAGTCCGCGTGCCGTACGAAGACCGGCTTGAGGTGCTTCTCCGGGAGGGCCTCCGGCAACTGTTCCCAGTCCAGGACGTGGGAGACGACCCGCGCCGGGTCGACCTTGCCGGAGCGGGCCAGGGCGAGGGCGTCGGGGATGTGGTCGCGGACGTTGTCGCGGGCGATGCGCAACGTCACGCCGGTGAGGTACATGTCGAGGAGGGGGAGTTCGCCGGGGCGGAAGTGGTTGCCGGCCGACTCGCAGATGCCTTCCGGGGCGAGGGACCTGACGGCGAGGGCCAGTTGGTCGACCCGGCCCGTCGCCTCGACCGCGATGTCGAAGCCGTGGTGGACGGGCGACTCCAGGGTCTCCGCCGTGGCGGCGCCGAAACCCCGGGCGATCTCGCGGTGTTCGGGGTCGGGGTCGACGTAGAGGACGGTGGCGGCGCCCAGCGCGCGGGCGATGTCGACGACGTAGAGGCCGATGCTGCCGCGGGCCACCACCAGGACCCGGGCTCCCGGCCGGCTCCTCAGATGTGGGGCCACCAAGCGCCAGGACAGCGACCAGTTGTCGCTCGCCGAGGCCATCGCCACCGGGTCGAGGTCGGCGGGCAGCGGTACGAGCATGGCGTCCGCGTACGGCACCCGGACCAGGTCGGAGAAGAGGCCGCCCCAGGTGCCGCCGATCGGGGCGCCGTACATCGCCATGTGCGGTACGGCCGTGCAGTGGGCGGTGAGGCCGGAGCGGCAGTGGTCGCAGGTACCGCAGTTGACGGACCAGGGGACGACGACCAGGTCGCCCGGGGAGACGGTGGCGACGGAGTCGCCGGTCTCGACGACCCGCGCGACGCACTCGTGGCCGAGGGCGAACGGCGGGTCGATGAAGCCGTGGCCCGCGAGGATCGCGGTGTCCACGTCGCACGACGTCGCCGCGACCGGGGCGACGATCGCCTCCCCGTCACCGCGCAGCTTCGGGTCCGGTGCCTCGCGCCATTCCACGGTGTCGCGGGCGACGTAGGTCAGTTCACGCATCGGCCCGGTCGCCCTTTGCCAGCGCCACGAGGTCGGCGTACCGGACGACCGAGCCCCCCGCGCCCCAGGTGCCGTCCGGCTGCTCGTGGACCAGTACCCACACCCGCAGCGCGTCGGCCGCGGTGAGCCCGGCCGCTTCGAGGACGGTCCGGGTGGCGTCCTCGACCAGTCCGGCCCTGCGGCGCTCGGAGAGCGCGCCCTCGGGGACCGTGACGTCCACGAGGAAACGGGGCGCGTCGTCCTCGGCGGTGGTCTGGGCGCCCTCGGGCAGTTCGACGAGGTGGCTCCAGGCCTGGGCGCGGAAGAACGGCGTGTCGGGAGCGCCCTCCCAGCGCAGGAGTACGGCGGCCAGGTCGCGTTGGACGGTGCTGCGGCCCGCCTCGGTCAGGGAGCCGGTGGGGGCGGTGAGCCGGATCAGGGGCATGGGTGCCTCCTTGGGTGGACGGGGTTATGACAGTCGTTATAAGCGGAGGTCACGCTAGACTATGACGATCGTTATAACCAGAGGGGCGGAAGAGGGATGGAAGGGGACGGGGCCTTGGCCGAGTCCAGCGGCACGCCGTCGCGCGAGCGCGTCGTGGCCGGTGCGGCCGATCTGATCAGCCGGCGCGGCCTGAACGCCATGAGCATCCGTGAGCTGGCGAAACACGCCAGGGCGCCGCTCGGTTCGACGTACCACTACTTCCCCGACGGCAAGCAGCAGTTGGCGACGGAGGCGGTGCGGTACGCCGGCACGTCCGTGGAACGGCTGCTGCGCAAGGAGTTGGACGCCGGGCCGGTCGCCGGGCTGCGGGCCTTTCTGGGGCTGTGGCGGGGGATCGTCGTGGCGAGCGGCTTCCGGGCCGGCTGTCCCGTCCTCGCCGTCTCGGTCGAGGAGCCGCCGCCGGGCGACGAACTCCCTCCGTCGCTCCTCGCCGCGGCCGAGGCGTTCGAGAGCTGGGAGCGCCTGCTCGCCGAGTCCCTGCGGAGCCATGGGGCCGCCGGCCGGGCCCCCGAACTGGCGACCCTCGTCGTCGCCTCGGCCGAGGGCGCGATCGCGATGTGCCGCGCCCGCCGGGATACGGAGCCGCTGGACCGGGTGGCCCGGCAACTCGAAACACTGATCGGCGCCGCGCTGACGGGCCCGGCGTGATGGGCCCGGCGTGACGGGTCCAAGGTGACGGGTCCGGCCTGGCGGGTCCGGTCCGCGGAGGCGTGTCGCGGGGCGTGTCGCGGAGGCGTGCCGCCGGGCATGGATAGACTCCGCCCGCACCACACGGACCCGGCGGCCGTACCGCTATCATCCGGATGTGGAACGTTCCCAAAATGAATCGCCGGACTTGTCGCCGGACCTGTCACCGGATCTTCCGCCGGCCCTACGGCCGCCGGCCCTGTCGTCGACCATCGTCGTATGGGACCTCGGCGGTGTCCTGGCCCCCTCCGGCCGTGCCCTGACCGCGCTGGCCGACGCGCTCGACGTGTCGGATTCCGTGCTCGCGGAGCCGTACTGGGCCCATCGGGACGCGTACGACCTCGGCGGTTCGGCCGCCGACTACTGGGGGCGGATCGGTGCGGCGCTGGGGCGTCGGTTGGACGGGGAGTGGGTCGAGCGGCTGGACCGGATCGACTCGGACGGATGGGCGGCGATCGCGGACGAGTCGGCCGCGCTGCTCGGCCGGCTCGCCGCGCGCGGAACGCCCCTGGGGGTCCTCTCCAACGCCCCCGCCTCACTGGCGGCGGCCGTCCGGCGGGCCGAGTGGAGCAGGCGTTTCGAGACGCTCGTCTTCTCCTCCGACCTCGGAGTGATGAAGCCCGACCCGCAGGTCTACCGGGGTGCCGGGGAACGGCTCGGGCGGGCGCCGTCGGACGTGGTGTTCTTCGACGACCGCGCGGAGAACGTCGAGGCCGCCCGGGCCCACGGCTGGCGCGCCCATGTGTGGACCGGCGCGGCGGCGGCCACCGCGGTGCTCGCCGCGGAGGGTGTGCTGATCGATGGCTGACCGGCCGAGAAACCCGACGATCATAGACGTGGCCCGGCAGGCCGGGGTGTCCAAGTCCGTCGTCTCCCGTGTCGTCTCCGGGCGCGGGAGCGTCGGGGAGGAGACCCGGCAGCGGGTCATCAGGGCGGCCCAGGAACTCGGTTACGTCGTCAACGCGTCCGCACGGGCGATGGTGGCGCACCGGACGTACACCGTGGGCGCGTTCGTGCGGGACGCGGCCACTCCCTTCTACGGCCACCTCCTCACGGCCATGCAGGAACGCGCCGCCTTCCACGGCTACCGGGTGGTCACCGCCACCGGGTCCGGCCGGTTCGAGGTGAGCGACGAGTACCGCGCCCTGGAGACCCTCGCGATGCTGCGCGTCGAGGCGCTGCTCGTGTGCAGCGGGCTGCTGCCCAGCGAGCGGATCGTCCCCTTCGCGGCGCGGCTGCCGACCGTGGTGGCGGGGCGTCCGGAGACCCATCCGAGCATCACCAGCGTCTACTGCGACGAGGACGAGGGCGGCACGGCGCTGGCCGACCACGTCCTGGAGCTGGGGCACCGCGAGGTCGCGGTCGTGACGGTGCCGACGAGCAAGTCCGTGACGCTGGGGCCGCGTACGGCGGCCATGGTCCGGCGGCTGCGGGAGGGCGGGGCACGCGTGCTGGAGGTCGGGGAGCGGCCCCGGGAGTCGGCCGGCGCGATGGCGGCCGAGGTGCTGCGGCGGCCCGGGATCACCGCGGTGATGGCCCCGAGCGACCGGCACGCGGTCGCCCTCATGGAGCAGTTCCGGCTGCGCGGCGTGGATGTGCCGGGGGACCTCTCCGTGACCGGTTACGACGGTATCGGCGAGCTGGCGACGTCCCTGATCGGCCTGACGACCTGGCGCCAGCCGATCGACCTGATCGGCAGCCGGGCCGTGGACGCGCTGGTGCAACTCCTGGACGGCGAACAGCCACCGGACCACCACGAGTCGCTCCCGGGTTCCCTGGTGACGGGCCGCACGACGGCACGGCCGACGCCCGCGTGACCGTCTGATCCGGCCACCATCTGACGGTCGGACCATCTGACCGGATTTTGCCGACTGTTCACCCAACCGGTGCTGTCCTCGTCCGGCCCTGAATGGGAACGTTCCACACATGCTTGGGAACGTTCCACTTCGCGCCGGCCGCCGACTCCGCGGCCGGCTGGCAGGGCCGCTCATGGTCCTGCCGTGCGTCGTACTGCTGCTCGTCTTCGCGTACTGGCCGGTCGTCCGGGGCGTCGTCCTGAGCCTGTACGACAGCGACCTCCTCGGCGACCCGACCGTCTTCGTCGGCGCCGCCCACTACGTCGACCTCGTCACCGACCCCGACCTGCGGCGGGCCCTGCTCGCCACCGGCGCCATCGCCGGGCTCAGCGTCCTGCTCTCGGTCGGCGGCGCGCTTGCCGCCGTGCTCCCGCTGCGCCGGGCGGCGGCCAGGCCGCGGGCCGTGGTGTCGGTGCTCCTCTCGCTGCCCTTCGCCTACTCCGCGGCGGCCTCCGCGGCCGTGTTCGCGGGCCTGTTCGCCCCGGCCGTCGGCACGCTCAACGAGGTGCTGGCCCACCTCGGGATCACCGGCCCGGAGTGGCTGCGCTCGCCGGGCTGGGCCGTCCTCGCGATCTCGATCGCCACCGCCTGGTACGAGTTCGGTTTCGCCTTCCTCGTCCTGCTGGCCGCGCTGACCCAGCTCGACCAGTCGGTCATCGAGGCGGCGGCGCTGGACGGTGCGGCGGGGCTGCGGCTGGCCCGGTCGGTGATCGTCCCGATGCTCCGCCCGAGTCTGGTCTTCCTCCTCGTCACCCAGACCATCAGCGGACTGCAGGTGTTCACCCAGGTCCAGGTGCTGACCCGGGGCGGACCGGCCGGGGCGACGTCGACCCTGGTGTACGAGCTGTACCGGCGCGCCTTCGGCGAGGCGCTGCCCCAGGTCGGCTCGGCCGCCACGCTCGCGGTGGTGCTGTTGCTGCTCGTCCTCGCCGTCACCGCCGTCCAGTTCCGGGTGCTGAGGAGTTGGGCCGCGTGAAACTCTCCTCCGTACTGCGGTGGTCGTGGCTCGCCGCGGTGGTGGTGATCGTCGCCTTCCCGGTGTACGTCACCGTCGTCACGGCGCTGCTGCCGCCGTCGGACGTCGCGGCGGGCCGCCTCATACCGGTGCCGGGCCGGCTGACCCTGGACAACCTCCGTACGGCACTGGACTCGGCCCCGCTCGCCCGCCAGTACGGCGTGAGCGTGGCCGTCACGGTGCTCCAGTCGGCCGCGCAACTGGTCACGGCCGCGTTGGCCGCGTACGCGCTGGTGTTTCCCCGGTGGCGGGGGCGGGGGCTGGCCTTCGGCCTGGTCCTGGCGACGCTCGCGTTCCCCGGGGAGAGTCTGGTCATCCCCAACTTCGAGACGGCGACGGCACTGGGGCTGCGGGACACGCTGCTCGGGATCGTCGTGCCGTATCTCGCCGCCGGATACGCCGTGTTCCTGCTCCGGCAGGCGTTCCTCGCGCTGCCGAGGGAGGTGTGGGAGGCGGCCCGGCTGGACGGGTGCGGGGAGGTGCGGGCGCTGGTGCACGTCGTACTGCCCATGGCCCGGCCGCAGTTGATCACCGCGGCGATGTGGTGCGCGCTGTCCGCGTGGAACGGGTACTTCTGGCCGCTGCTCATCACGGACTCGCCGACCCGGCGGACCGTGCAGGTGGGGCTGGCCCAACTGGTCGTCGACCAGGCGACGTCGCCGGCGGTGATCTACGCGGGGACGTTGCTCGTGCTGCTGCCGACGCTGGTGCTGGTGCTGTTCGGACAGCGGTTCCTGGTGCGGGGGCTGGCGGCGAGGGTCACGACCTGAGCGCCGTCGGAACGGCCTGCGCGTGACCGGCCGCACATCGAAACATCGATAGATCGAAACACAGTCCCGACACAGTCCCGCGCCCCTGCCGGGGCGCTGTGAACACCTTTCGTATCAAGACAAGGAAGTTCGTCATGCCCGTACGTCCCAGACGACCGCACATCGCAGCCGCCTGTCTCACCACCGCCCTCGCGCTCGCCCTCACCGCCTGCGGAAGCTCCGACGGCGGCGGTACGGCCTCCGGCGCCGCCCCCGGACCCTCCGCCCTCGCCGCCGCCAAGGGAGCCGTGACCGTCACTCTCTGGCACGGGCTCGGCGGTCCGGCGGGTGAGGCCTTCCAGAAGGAGATCGACGCCTTCAACAAGGCCAACAGCGGGAAGATCGTCGTCAAGGCGTCCTTCCAGGGCAGCTACGCCGACGCCGTCGCCAAGTACACCTCCGCCGTCCGCAACGGCGGCACCCCGTCGGTCATG
Organism: Streptomyces sp. NPDC048277; assembly: GCF_040652235.1. Lineage (NCBI taxonomy): Bacteria > Bacillati > Actinomycetota > Actinomycetes > Kitasatosporales > Streptomycetaceae > Streptomyces > Streptomyces sp. NPDC048277. The sequence goes on along the minus strand of NZ_JBEZLQ010000014.1, from coordinate 68,379 downwards.
GTCACCAACGACATCACCACCGGCTATCTGCGCGACGCCGGGCAGACCGTCTCCGCCCAGGCCATGGCCGCCGCCAATCCGAAGGACCTCGACCTCGACAAGCTCCGCCCGGCCGCCCGCAGTTACTACACGGCCGACGGCAAGCTGCTCGCCGTACCGCTGAACACGTCGATGCCGCTGCTGTACGTCAACGACAAGCTGCTGGCGAAGGCCGGCGTGGACCGGTCGACGCTCGGCACGCTGGGCGAGGTCGCCGCGGCCGCCCGCAGGATCCACTCCGCGGTCCCCTCCGTCAAGGGCATCGACCAGCCCTTCGACGACTGGTGGTTCGAGCAGCTCACGGCCGCGGCCGGGGAGCCGTACTGCACGCCGGACAACGGCCGGAAGGGCGACGGCGCCACGGCCGCGTCGCTGACCGGTGCGGCCCAGCGGACCGCGATCGGGACCATGGCCAAGCTGTACACCGACGGTGTCGCCCTCGACACCGGGACCGACGGGAACGCGGCGCTGTCCGCCTTCGCCGCCGGCAAGACCGCGATGATGTTCAACTCCAGCGGTGCCATCGGCGGTCTGGCCGAAGCGGGGATGAAGGGCTACACCGCGCTGCCGTACCCGCTCTCCGCGTCCTCCGCGGGGGCCGCGATCGGCGGGGCCGCGATGTGGGTGGACCAGGCCGGGCACAGCGCGGCCGAGCAGGTGGCGAGCTGGAAGCTGATCAGCTATCTGGCCTCCGCGCCGGCCCAGGAACGGTTCGCCGAGGCCTCCGGATACGCGCCGATCAACACGGACGTCGACGACTCGGCGACCTGGAAGGCGTTCCTCGCGAAGAACAAGCCGTACGCCGTGCTCGCGAAGCAGTTCGCCGACACCCCGGCGACGACGGCCACCTCCGGCTGCCTCAGCGGGGCCATGCCGGGTGTGCGGGACGTGGTCGTGCCCCAGATGCAGCAGGCGTTCAGCGGGAAGGTGCCGCTGGACAGCGCGCTGAAGGCCGCCGAGAAGGCGGCGACGAAGAAGATCCAGGACTACCGGAAGCAGGCAGGACAGTGACTGAGACGCGCCACGAGCCCGGACTGACCGACATCGACATCGAGGTCAGGGCCGCAGCCCGCTTCGACCGGGCCGCCGGTGACCCGTACCGCTACGGCGTCTACCTCCGCCCCGACCCCGCGACCTGCGCCGCGGTCACCGCCGTGACGGGGCAGTTGCGGGCGCAGTACGGGTTCGTGTCGGCGGGCGCCTTCCCGCCGCACGCGACCCTGGTGGGCAGCCGGCACATCCCGGTCCCGGAGGCGGAGATCACCGCCGCGGTGACCCGGGCCCTGGACGGCGCCACCGCCTTCACCGTCCACAACGCGGGGGTACGGCGGCAGGGCGTCGGCCTGGTCTACGACGTCGCCCACCTCGCGGACGGCACCACCCCGAACACGGCGTTCACGGAACTGGCCGCACGGGTCGACGAGGCCGTCGTCCCCCTCCAGGCCCCGGCCCCGAACCCGGCGGACCACAGCTTCGACGCGAGCGCCTTCCGGCCGCACCTGTCCCTGCTGTCCCACGACATGTATGTACGACCGGACCTGCTGGAGGAGGCCGACGAGTACGTCCGGGGACTGCCGGTGCCCTTCCCGGACAGCTTCCCGGGCGACACCGTCACCCTCTACCGCACCGCCAGCGAGGACTGGACGGGCCGCTGGTGGACGACCCTGACCTGGGAACACGTCCACACCTGGCGCCTGCCGCGCTGACGACGCGGTAGCCGACGGCGCCGGGGCCGACCGCGCCGTGGCCGACGGCCGCCCGGGTCGGCAAGCCGCCCGGGCCGGCGGACCGGGTCGGGAACGTCCCGGCGGCGGTCGCGTAGACCCGGGCGCCGGTGCGGGCGCCCTCGCCGCCCGACGCGAGAAAGGTCTCCGCGGCCGCGAGGTCCGCGATACGCGGGGAACGCTTCGTGGTCCGCGGCGAGTCCAGGCGGGTGCGGGTGCGGGTGCGGGTGCGGGTGCGGGTGCGGGTGCGGGTGCGGGTGGCGGCCACCGCTGCCGCCGAGGATCACACCGCGCCTGTGCGGCCGGGTGCAGCCCTCGACCGGCATCCCGGTCCCCGGTCCGCCCGGACCCGTCGGCGCTGTCGAGGGCGTCGCCGCGGACTTCTCAACCGCCTCCCGGGCCCGCCGGGTTACGCGCGGCTCAGCCCCGTGACCAGGATGCCGACCAGTCGGCGGGCGTCGTAGCGGGGGTCGTTCTCCGCGCCGATGCAGAGGTTGCCGACGCCCCGCATCAGCTCGTAGGCCGTGAGGCCGTCGCGGATCTCGCCGGACTCCGTCGCCGCGTCGACGAGGCGGGTGCACACGGGGACGAGCCGGTCGAGGAAATAGGTGTGCAGGGTGTCGAAGCCGGCCTGGTCGGAGTGCAGGGCCCCGGCGAGGCCGTGCTTGGTGGTCAGGAAGTCCACGAAGAGGCCGATCCACTGACGCAGGGCGTCGTACGGGGTCGGGGCGGTGGCCAGCAGGTCGGGGCCTGCCTCGGCGCAGGCCTCCACCTGGTGCCGGTAGACGGCGATGATCAGATCGGCGCGGGTCGGGAAGTGCCGGTAGATCGTCGCCGTGCCGACGCCCGCCCGGGCCGCGATGTCGCGCACCGGGGCCTCCACGCCGGACGCGACGAACGCCGCCGCGGCCGCCTCCAGCAGGGTCACCTCGTTGCGCCGCGCGTCCGCCCGCCGGGGCCGGGCCGCCGGCTCCGTGTCCTTCGGCCGGGGCGTTGCCGCCTGCTCTTCGTCCTTCATCGTCCGTCCCTCATCCCGCGCCCTTTGCCGCCCCTCGGTGTCCTTCGGTGTCCTTCGTGCCCTTTGCCGTGTGCTTCCTCGGGCGTCACCCTATCGGGGCGTTGCGAAACGGGACAGTGTTCCGTATCGTCGAAGACATGAAACGGGACTGCGTCCCGGTTGTCTGTATGTGTACGTGAGGAGACTCGGTCATGCAGTACCGCACCTTGGGCCGTACCGGTGTGCAGGTCAGCACGCTCGCGCTCGGCGCGATGAACTTCGGCGCGATCGGCCGCACCACCCAGGCGGAGGCGACCGAGATGGTCGACGTCGCCCTCGACGCCGGGATCAATCTGATCGACACCGCCGACATGTACGGCGAGGGCGAGTCGGAGGAGATGGTCGGCAAGGCCATCGCCGGCCGTCGGGACGACCTCGTGCTGGCCACGAAGGCCGGTATGCCGATGGGCGAGGAGCGCAATCACCGGGGCGGTTCACGGCGATGGCTGGTCACCGAGCTGGAGAACAGCCTGCGGCGGCTCGGCGTCGACCATGTCGACCTCTACCAGATACACCGCTGGGACCCGGCCACGAGTGACGAGGAGACGCTGTCCGCGCTGACCGATCTGCAGCGCGCCGGAAAGATCCGCTACTTCGGCTCCTCGACCTTCCCGGCGTACCGGATCGTGCAGGGCCAGTGGGCCGCCCGCGAGCACCACACGAGCCGCTACGTCACCGAACAGCCCAGCTACTCCCTCCTCCAGCGCGGGATCGAGGCCCATGTGCTGCCGGTGACTGAGGAGTACGGGATGGGCGTGCTGGTGTGGAGCCCGCTGGCCTCGGGCTGGCTGTCGGGTGCCGTGCGCAGGGGCCGGGACATCACCACCAGCCGCGCCGCATTTCTTCCCGACCGCTTCGACCTCACCCTGCCCGCCAACCAGGCCCGGCTCGACGCCGTGGAGCGACTCGCCGCCGTCGCCGAGGAGGCCGGGCTGACCCTGATCCAGCTCGCGCTCGGCTTCGTCACCGCGCACCCCGCCGTCACCAGCGCCCTCATCGGCCCCCGCACCCCGGACCACCTGCGCTCCCAGCTCGCCGCCGCCGACATCGTGCTCTCCGCCGACGTCCTCGACGCGATCGACACGATCGTCGCCCCCGGCACCGACCTGGCCGCCCACGAGAAGTACGACACCCCGCCCGCCCTGCTCGATCCGGCCCTGCGCCGCCGCTGACCGACAGCAGAGAGGCCATCCCATGGCACCCACGTCCACATCACCACTCCGCTTCGGGATCATGACCGCCCCCATGCAGGTCTCGTACGACGACGTCCTGCGGGTCTGGGAGGAGGCGGACGCGATCCCCGAGATCGAGCACGCGTGGCTGTTCGACCACCTCATGCCGATCGGCGGCGACCCCGACGGGCCCGTCCACGAAGGCTGGACGCTGCTGTCCGCCCTGGCCGCCCGGACCCGACGCCTGCGCCTGGGCCTCCTGGTGACCAGCAACCGCTTCCGGCCGCCCGCGATACTGGCCAAGATCGCGACGACCGTCGACATCGTCTCCGGCGGCCGGCTCGACTTCGGCATCGGCGTCGGCTCACGCCCGCACCCGCCCGAGGCGCACCGCGAGTACCCGGCCCACGGCCTGCCCTTCACCGCACCCGCGCAGGCGGTGGAGAGCCTCGCCGAGTCCTGTGTGCTGATCCGCCGGCTGTGGACGGCCACCGAACCCTTCGACTTCCACGGCGCCCATCACCACCTGACCGGCGCGTTCGCCAACCCCAAACCCGTCCAGCGCCCCCACCCCCCGATCCTGATCGGCGGCCGTTCCTCGGCGACCCTGCGGGTGGTCGCCGAACACGCCGACCTCTGGAACATCCCGGGCGGCGACATGGAGGACTGCATCAGCCGCAGCGCCCTCCTCGACCGCTACTGCGCGGAGATCGGCCGCGACCCCGCCGAGATCACCCGCTCCATCCACCTCCCCGTCTCCTACGACCACCCGGAGACGACCCGGACCGCGATCACCAGGGCACTCGACGCGGGCTTCCGGCACATCGTCCTGGGCCTGCCGTCGCCGTATCCGGAGAAGGCCGCGCGGTGGGTGGCCGACGAGGTCATAGCCAAGGCGGCTTACACAGGTGCGAGTGCCGTCCCCTCCGGAAGATGAGGCGAACAGGGTCCTGGGCATCCGGGACGGGTGCGCCCCGGATGCCTGGGACGGGGCGCTAAAGGGTCAGCCGACGCGCAGGGTCAGGGCGGCGGTGTGGAGCGTGCCGCCGGTCTGGAACTGGAGGAACAGACGCCAGTTGCCCGAGGTGGACAGTTCGGCGTGGAAGGACAGGTCGGGTCCGCCGTGGTCTCCGTCGACCTTGGTGGTGGGGTGCAGATGGGCGAAGGCGGAGTCGCCCTCGTGGAAGGCGGTGAGGTGGGCGTAGGTGTCCAGATAGGGCTGCAGGTCGGTGACGGGCTTGCCGTCCTTGGTGATGCGGACGGTCAGCGGGTGCGCCATGCCGGCCATGGGCTTGCCCTTCACCGTGACGGTGTATCCGTCGGCCGCGGTGCTGTTCGCCGCGGCGGGCAGCGTCGTCCGGGTGGCCTTGCCGGGGACGGTGACAGTCCGGCTGAGCACGAAGTCCTTGCCCTTGCCGGTCCCGCTGTCCGGGGTGAACGACGTGAACATGCGCCAGGAGCCGGCCGTCAGGGCGGACAGATCGGCGGTCCAGGTGCCGTCGGAGGCCATGGTGGGGTGGAGGTGCTGGAAGCCGGTGAGGTCGGAGCGGACGGCGTAGAAGTGCATCCGCTTGGTCTGGTCGAGCGCGAAGCCGGTCACCGGCTTGCCGCCGGGGCCGTCGACGGTGAAGCGGTAGGCGATGGGCCGGCCCGCCTTCAGGGTGCTGTCGGGGCTGGTGAGGCGGTAGCCGTCCACGGCGTCGGCCAGGCCGTTGCCGCCGGCCTCCGTGCCGTTCATGCCGGGCATGCCGGCCATCGCGTCGCCCGTCGGGGAGGCCGACGACGACATCGAGCCGTGGTGCATGCCGGGCATGGCGGAGCCGCCGGAGTCCTTCGAGGAGCCGCAGGCGGCGAGGGTCAGGGAGAGGACGGCCGCGGTGCCGGCCGCCATGAGGGCGCGGCTGCGGACGGTGGGACGGACAGGGAGGAACATGCTGATGAGGTCTTTCCGGGTGGCGCACCACACCGGTGGCGCGCGGATGAGCAGGACACGGTGACCGGCGCACAGCCCGAACGGGCGTGTTCCGGCGCGGTTCCTGTCACGTCCGCGCGACGCACACCTGGAGGAGAAGGGTCCGCCCGCCCGGTGGGCCGCGGCGCCCGGTCCCGCCGGGGTTCCAGGCGCGCCACAGGGCCCAGGCCGTCAGAGCGGCGAAGACGACCAGGGCGATGAGCGGGGCGGCGGGCAGCGGGATCTTGGTCTGGGCGGGGGTGGCGAGGCAGAGGCTGCCGTGGCCGGCCATGCCGTCCATGGCCTGGATCTCCACCGTGCCCGCACGCATCTGCGGTGCCTCGGCCGTCGCGGTCATCGAGGAGCCGTGCTCCGCGTGGCGCACGGCGGGGGCGGAGCCCACCTCGCCGTGGCAGCCGCCGGCGACCGTGGCCGGTGAGCCGTGCATGAGGAACAGGCCGAGCAGTACCGCGCACGCCGCGAGCAGCCGGGCGATGCCCGGTCCCCGCATGCGCTCGACGCCCGCCATGACCTGTCCTCCGTTCGGCTGCCCGGGATCGTGATCCGTCAGGCTATGACCATACCGGGTAGGGGTACCGGGCGCCCGGGGAACCCGGGAGTGATCGCGGCGCCGCCCGGGTGTGCGGGGAGACGGTCGTCGGCTAGTGGGCGCCCACGGCGGTCAGCAGGTGGTGGAGGTCGTGGGTGGCCTCGGCGGTGGCGAGGGTCGCGGCGGCCAGGACGGCGGCGGTGAGGGTCGTGAGGGCGGGGTGGCGGCGCAGCGGCGGGGCGAGCAGGGCGGCGACCCGGCGCGGTACGGGGCCGGCCTTGGCCAGCGGGCCGCGGCGGCTGCGGCGGCCGAGGATGCCGAGCGCCGCGCCCGCCCGTGCCACGGCCGGGGTGCCGTGGGCGGCGAGGGCGACCTTGCCGACGGTGCGGGCGACGCGGCGGCGGTCGCCGGTCGAGGTGGCCGCGTTCTCGTCGGCCCAGCGTTCGATGGTGTAGGTGACGCCCTTCGCGAGGGGGCGCAGGAGCGGGTTGGCGGCGGCGCCGAGCTGGGCCAGGGCGACGAACGCGTAGTGGTGGGCGGTCAGATGGGCGCGTTCGTGGGCGAGCAGGATGCCGTGCTCGGTCTCGTCGAGGGTGTGCAGCATGCCGGTGGAGACGACGATCAGGCCGGGCAGGCCGGGCAGCGCGTAGGCGTCGGGGGCGTCGTCCTCGGTGACGACCAGGCCGTCGCGCGTGGGCATGCAGGCCGCGTCGACCGCCGCGGCGGCCAGGGTGCGGGCGCGGCGCCACAGCATCCGGGCGGCCGCGAGCACCGCGCCGCCGAGCAGCAGTCCCGAGAGGAGGGAGACGGACAGCTCGGTCGGGTCGACGCGCTGGGCGGAGGTCGCCGACCAGTGGCCGAGGGCGGCGAGCTGCGGGACGCCGATCAGGCCGGTGGCGGCCAGCAGGCCGAGGGAGATCGTGGTGGCCGTGCCCAGCACCAGGGACGAGGCGGTGAGCAGCCAGGTCGCCAGGCGGGGTTCGCAGCGCTCGGACACCGGCCGGGCGCCGAGCGGGGCCAGCACCGAGAGCAGGAACGGCACATAGACGGCGATACGCATCCGGGTGGTCCTCGCTCTCGCTCTACTGCTGGGGGCCGAGCAGCTGGCGCAGCAGTTCGGCGTCCGTGTCGGAGAGCTCGTCGGCGAAGCGGGCGAGCACGGCCTCGCGGTCGGACCGGTCCTCGAGGACGGTGCGCATCCGGCGGGCGGCGAAACCGGCGTCGTCGGTGACGGGGGCGTAGGCGTAGGCGCGGCCCCGCGGGGTGCGGTTGAGCAGCCCCTTGGTGTGCATCCGGGTGAGGATCGTCACCACGCTGTTGTACGTCAGCCCGTCGGCGAGGCGTTCCGTCACATCGCCCGGGGTCAGCGCCCGGTCGGCGTGCTGGAGAATGCCGAGGATCTCGGCCTCGCGGACGCCGTTCGCCCGTTTCGGGCCACGCCCCTGTCCGTCGTCTGCCATGGGGTTTGTCGTATCTCCCTACCAACGTCTACAGTCGCGTAGACCTTTTACGTGCGTGTAAAAGGTACCCCGTTCCCCGAGTCTGCCATTGGACCGCCCATGAGTGCTATCAGCGTCGGCCAGGCCGCCGTCCTCGGAGTCGTCGAGGGGGTGACCGAGTTCCTGCCGGTGTCCTCCACCGGGCATCTGAAGATCACCGAGGGGCTGATGAGCATCCCGGTGGACGACCCGTCCGTGGTCGGCTTCACCGCGGTCATCCAGGTCGGTGCCATCGCCGCCGTGCTCGTCTACTTCTTCAAGGACATCAAGCGGATCGTCTCCGCCTGGGGCCGCGGCCTGCGCCACCGCGAGGAGCGGCAGCACCACGACTACAAGTTCGCCTGGTGGGTCATCTACGCCACCATCCCGATCGTCGTGGTCGGCCTCGCCGCCAAGAAGCTGGTCGAGGGGCCGCTGGGGTCGTTGTGGGTGGTGGCCGGTTCCCTGATAGCCGGCTCCGGTGTCATGTGGGTCGCCGACCAGATGGGCCGGCACAAGCGCGGCGAGGACGACACCACCTTCAAGGACGCGATGCTGGTGGGCAGTTCGCAGATCCTGGCGCTGCTCTTCCCGGGCTTCTCCCGCTCCGGGGCCACCATGTCCACCGCGCTGATCCTCGACCTGGACCGGGTGGCGGCCACCCGTCTCTCCTTCTTCCTCGGCATCCCGGCCCTGACCGGCGCCGGTCTGTACGAGCTGAAGGATGCGGTGGGTGCCGGGGTCGGCGCGGTACCGCTGGCCGTGGGCACGGCCGTCTCCTTCGTGGTCGCCTACGCCTCCATCGCCTGGCTCCTGAAGTTCGTCGCCAAGCACTCCTTCAACGCCTTCGTGATCTACCGGATCGTCATCGGCGTGGGGCTGCTCGGGCTGCTGGCCTCGGGCACGCTGAACGCATAGCCGTACCCCCGACCCGGAGGACGCCCGTGACCACGCCCCCGTCGGCGCCGGCCCGGCAGATGTGGCCGCTGTACGCGGCGGGCTTCACCACTGCCTTCGGCGCACACGGCATCGCCGCCAACCTCGGCGGCCATGGCGCGGGCGCGGTCACGTCACTGCTGGTGCTGGGCGGGCTGCTCGCCCTGTACGACGGCGCCGAGGTGATCCTCAAGCCGGTGTTCGGCAGCCTCGCGGACCGGATCGGCGCCCGCCCGGTGCTGCTCGGCGGTCTTGTCGCCTTCGCCGCCGCCTCCGCGCTGTATGCCGTCGCCGACCGCCCCGGCTGGCTGTGGGCCGCCCGTCTGGGCCAGGGCGCGGCCGCCTCGGCCTTCTCCCCGTCCGCCTCCGCCCTTGTCGCCAGGATCAACCCGGCGGCCAGGCGCGGCCGCGCCTTCGGCAGTTACGGCTTCTACAAGTCCGTCGGCTACACGCTCGGCCCGCTGCTCGGCGGGGTCCTGGTGTGGGGCGGCGGACTGCGGCTGCTGTTCGCGGTCCTCGCGGTGCTCGGCGTCGCGGTAGCGGTGTGGGGCGCGGCCGCCGTGCCCGTCGTACCGCCGCTGCCCAGGGCCCGGCAGACGGTCCTCGACCTGGCCCGGCGCCTGGCCGATCCGGTGTTCCTGGCGCCGACGGCCGCGCTGGCCGCCGCCACCGCGGCGCTGTCGGTCGGGGTCGGCTTCCTGCCGGTGTCCGGCCGTACGGCGGGACTGGGCACGGTCGCCACCGGGGCCGCGGTGTCGTTGCTCGCCGCGAGCGCCGCGCTGGTCCAGCCGCGTGCCGGACGCGCCCTGGACGAGGGGCGCCTGACGGCGCGCACCGGTCTCACCGCCGGACTGCTGCTCACCGCGGCCGGGCTGGCCTGCGCCATGCTGCCGGGCCTGGCCGGCATCCTCACCGCCGCCGTCCTGACCGGCGCCGGCACCGGTCTGATCACCCCGCTGGGGTTCGCCGCCCTGGCCTCCGCGACCCCGCCGGAACGCCTCGGCCAGACCATGGGCGCCGCCGAGCTCGGCCGTGAACTCGGCGACGCGGGCGGCCCGTTGCTGGTCGCGGGCATCGCGACCGCCACCACCCTCACCCATGGCTACGCGGCCCTCGCCGTAATCGTCGCGGCAGGTCCGCTCCTCGGCCTGCTGCGCCGCCGCACGGCACGGGCGTAGACACGGCTCAGGAGAACAGCAGCTTCCAGGTCAGCGGGCCGGGGGTGCCGTCGGCGTCGCCGCGCAGCTCCTTGCGGGACTTCTGGAAGTCGCGCACGTTCAGCCGGTCGGCGTCGCCCCAGGTCTTGCTCGGGCCGACCTTGTAGTGGTCGCCGAAGCCGCGCTTGACCAGCTGCTTGCCGAGCTGGAGGACGTAGGCGTTGGAGGCCCCGGCCACGAAGTACTTGCGGCCCGGGAAGGCGGGGACCTTCGGCTTGGTGGTGGTCGTCGGCTTGGTGGTGGTCTTCGTCTCCGTGCCGTCGTCGTCCACGTCCAGGTCGGCCTTGGCGTACTTCAGGATCCTGGCGAAGTCGATCGCGCCGGGGTCGCCGTGGACGTTCTCGGGCACGTGCATGTGCCCGCAGATCCCCTTGAACTTCGTCCACTGCGCGGCCGTCATCCGCTGGCCGCCGCCGGTGCCGTACGAGGTGGGGTAGGCGGGCCAGGACGCCGGGCCGGACAGCGGTACGCCGTGCTCCTCGTGCATCCAGGCCAGGAACCGGGCGACGCCCTGCAGGGCCCAGTCCGGGGCGTCCGGCCAGTAGACGTGGTCGTGGCCGGCGGCCTTCCACTTGGCGTGGGTCGCCGGGTCGCAGGTGCCGCCCAGCTCGACCTGACACACGTTCATCGTGTTGGTCTCGACGCCGCCCTTGAGGTTGACCAGCGCCCGGGAGGAGGTCTCTATGTCGAAGTGCTGGTACCACTTCAGCTTCTTGGCGGCGAGGTCGGGCATCGCCGTCAGGTTGGGCGCGGTGGCGCCGCCGTCGTAGCCGGGGAGCGTGTAGCCCTCCGTGGTGTGCAGGACGACGACGTTGACCTCCATCGGGTCGCCGCCGAAGTCGTCCTGGTACCAGTTGGCGCGGCTGGCGCCGGGGTAGCGCTGGGGTCCCGTCTTGGTGCTCATCCCAACTCCTGAGGTGAGTGTCATGGAAAGGGGGGTGGCTTGTCATGGAGCGGTCAGGGCCGGCGGGCCCGCCGCGTGGCGATGCCGGTCCAGGCGGGCCGGATCGCTGTCGGTACGGCTCGCGAGCGCCCGGGCGAGCGCGGCGTGCCGAAGCTGTCGGGCGGACGGGGTCTGGGTGCTCAGCACCACGTCGCGCGGGAGTTCGGGCAGCCGGTAGCGGCCGGTGCCGGGCGCGCCGGGGTCGGCGTCCCAGACCAGGATCCGGGCGGTCACGGCGGCGTCGATCAGACGCAGCAGCTCGTCGGGGGCGAGGCCCTGGACGTCGGCGAGCAGACCGAGGTCCAGCGGGTCTCCGTCGGCGGCGGCGTAGGCGAGCATCGTGCGGGCCGGTTCGGGCAGTTCGAGCAGCCGGGCGTGGACGATGTTGCGTACGGCGGCGGGCACCTCGGCCTCCGGCCCGAGACGCCGGTCCGGCGGCAGCCGGAGCAGCTCGGCCAGGGCGAACGGGTGTCCCTCGGCCCGCCGGTGCAGGGCCTGGACGGCTCCGGGCGGGGCCTGCTCGCCGCTCACCGCGAGCAGTTCGGCCACGTCACCGACGGTCAGCGGCCGCAGGGGCAGCCAGGACGCGCCGCGCAGGGCGAGTTCGGCGAGCAGCAGGCTGGAGACGGGGGCGTCGGGGTTGCGCATGGTGCACACGAAGAGGACCGGGGCCTCCCGGAGCACCTGGGCGAGCCGGCGCATCAGTTTGTGGAAGCTCTGCGACGCCCGGTCGAGGTCGTCGGCGATCACCAGCGTGGGGCCCAGGGTGAGTTGCCGTACGACCGCCGCCAGGGGGCCCTTCTGCGCGTCCTGGTCCTCGGCGGAGTCCTTGCCGTCCTGCCGCAGCGCGTCCAGGAGCTGCTTGGCGGCGCAGGTCTCGCTGACGCCCCGGTTGCCGCTGAGGGCCTGGCCGGCCAGGGTGCGGGCGACGGTGAACCCGGCCGCGGCGGCCTTGGCGGAGACCTCCTCCACCAGCCGGGTCTTCCCGGACCCCTGCTCCCCGTTGACCACGGCCCACTGGGGGCGGTCGGCGGTCGAGGCCGACAGCAGCGCGGCCAGTTGCGCCATCTCCTCGCCGCGGCCCACGAAGGGAGCGGTCGCGGAGGAGGGGCGGGGGTGCACACAGGCGGTGCTGAGGCCGCGCGCCGGGGTCAGGGAGGGGGCGCCCGCGGTGCCGAGGACCACGACGTCGTGCCGCAGGATCGCGGTGTGCAGGTCCCGGAGCTGGGGGCTGGGGTCCAGACCGAGTTCGGTGGCGAGCATGTCGCGGAACCGCTCGTACTGCTTCAGCGCCTCGACGGGCCGCCCGGCCGTGTACAGCGCGCGCATCAGCAGCGCCCAGGAGGTCTCCCGCAGCGGGGCCTTGAGCACGAGGTTCTGGGCGACGTCGATCGCCTGTTCCGTCTCGCCCTGCTGGACGAGGACCGTGGCCCGCAGCTCCCTGGCGTCGTGCAGCGCGCCGTCGAGCCGGGTGCGCTCGCGGATCGCGAAGGCGTGCTCACCGGCCTCGGCCAGCGCCTCACCGCGCCACAGCGCGAGCGCCGCGTCGATCTCCCGCCGGGCGAGGACCAGTTGGCGGGTCTTCAGGGCCTCGCGCGCCCTGCTCACGCCCTGCTCGAACAGGGCGGTGTCCCGTGCCTCGCGGGGCGCTTTCAGCGCGTACCCGGCGGGGCCGCTCACCAGCATGGTGGACCTGCCCTGCCGTACCGGGTCGAGGACCGCGCGCAGCCGGCTGATGTGGGCGCGCACGGAGGAGGCGGCGCCGGTCGGCCGGTCCGTGGGCCACAGGTCGCGCAGCAGCGTCTCCTGCGAGACGGGCCGGCCGTCCTCGACGAGCAGCCGGACGAGCAGCAAGCGGCGCTGCCGGGGCCCCAGTTCGAGGGCGACGTTCTCGCTCAGCACCTCGACGGGGCCGAGCACGCCGAACCGCATCTCCTGTCCGGGCCGGGGGTTCATCGGGTGGGCCCTCCTGGGCGGTGCTGGTGACGAGGGGCCACGCCCGACACGGTGTCGGGGCATGTGCGGTCAAGCGGGGGCATGCAGGGTATGCGATGCCTTCATGTGACGGTTCGGCAAAGCAGTCAACCAATGGTTCGTTGTCCGGACGTTGCTGGGGTGTTGTTCCGGCCGATGTTCGTGGTGGTGTTCGTGGTGTTCGTGGTGTTTGTTCGTGGTGCGGGCCCCGACAACAAGAGGACAATGCGCGGGCAACAAGCGTGAGTAGGCTCCAACTGCCATGATCCAGAAGGAAATCAAAGGTACTCATGCGTAAATTGACGTCGGCCGTCGTCGGCGCCGTGCTGGCATTCGCCGGTATCACGACGGTGACCAGCACCCCCGCCCAGGCGGCAACGGGTCAGGAGTACGTGGCTCTGGGCGATTCCTACGCCTCGGGCGTCGGCGCCGACTACTACGACAGCGCCAGCGGCGACTGCAAGCGCAGCACGCTCAACTACCCGGCCCTGTGGGCCGCGGCGCATTCCGACTACACGCTGAAGGACGTCTCCTGCAGCGGCGCGACCATCGCGGACGTGCGCGACAAGCAGCTGTCCGCGCTGAGCACCGACACCGATCTCGTCACGCTCACCGTGGGCGGCAACGACGCCCAGTTCTCCACCGTGGTCCAGGACTGCCTCACCCAGAGCGACAGCTACTGCCAGACGGCCACGCTGTGGATGTCGTACTACGCCAGGAACCAGCTGGTCACGCAGCTGGCCGAGCTGTACAAGGACATCAAGACCAAGGCGCCCGACGCCCAGGTCGTCGTCCTCGGCTATCCGCAGACGCTCTCCATGACCGGGACCTGCCCGGTGATCGACCTCGACTCCGCCAAGCGCACCGCGATGAACGGGCTGGCCGACGCGCTGGCCGAGGGCGCCGCGGCCGCCGCGGCGAAGGAGCCGGTCGAGTTCGTCGACATGCGCGACACGTTCAAGGGGCACGGGGCGTGCGGCTCCGACCCGTGGATCAACAACCTGAACGCCGGCACCGCGGTCTTCCACCCCACCCTGATGGGCTACCTGGCGGGCTACGACGCGCGGCTCAACGAGGTCACGGGCTGAGACCCGGGCAGGATCGGCGCGCCGCCCACCGCGAGGGCCGCGCCGCCCACCGCGTAGGCACCGGATGTCCGGAGTGCCTGCGCGGTGGCATGACCCGGGACGCCCTCAGGCCCGGTTGAGCCGGGCGGCGATCGGGGCCCGCGTGCCGATGGTATTGCGGGTATCCGGAAACCGGGTCCGTGTTATCCACGGCAATTCCGTTCTCTCGACGATCCGGGTGTCTCTCTTTCTGTTCTGCGTCCGATGTGTCGCCCGCCGCCGGCGGCGTACTCGGACCGATCTGAGTATCCGCACTCTGTCCGGCCCCGACCCGGGCCGGAACCCTGGGCCCATGGGACTTCGGAGACCCGTTCTGCGGGTGATCGGGCCGGCGCTGGTGTCGGCCGGGGTGTCGGTGGTGGCCTGGGCCGCCTGGCTGGGGTGGGACCAGGGGTACGACGTGCGGGCCGACGGATCGGTCAGCGGGCCGTACGAGGCCTGGCAGGTCGTCGGGCTGGTGGTGACCGTGCTGGCCGCGGTGTGCTGCACGGTGGCCCGGGGGTACAGCGCGGCCGCCGTGGCCGGTACGACCGTGGGGCTGGCCGTCGCCGCCTGCGCCGACTGGGCGGACGACGCCAGCGGACTGTTCATGGTCGGGGTGGCCCTGGTGACGGTGGCGGGCTTCGTCGGGTCCGCGGTCGTCACCGCCGTCGTCGACACCCTGCGCCCGGACCGGCCGCTCGTCCGCTGAGTCGGGCGGGCAGTGGCTGGACCGGCCGCTGGTCCATGGAGTCAGGCGGGCAGCGGCTGTTCCGCCCAGATCGTCTTGCCCGTCGGCGTCTGGCGGCTGCCCCAGCGTTCCGAGATCTGGGCCACCAGGAGCAGGCCCCGGCCGCCCTCGTCGTAGACACGGGCCCGGCGCAGGTGCGGAGCCGTGCTGCTGCCGTCGGAGACCTCGCAGATCAGGGCCGTGTCGCGGATCAGGCGGAGGGCTATCGGGCCGTCGCCGTAGCGGACCGCGTTCGTGACCAGTTCGCTGACGATCAGTTCCGTGGCGAAGGCCGAGTCCGTCAGGCCCCAGGCCTCCAGCTGTTCGCCCGCCATCTTGCGGGCCCCGGCGACGGCGGCCGGGTGCTGGGGGAGCTGCCAGGTGCGGACCTTCGTGGTGTCGAGGGCGGAGGTGCGGGCGAGCAGGAGGACGATGTCGTCCGCCGGCCGGCCGGTCAGGACCGTGCGCAGCACCTGGTCGCACATCTCCTCCAGCGGGGCGGGCGGGCCCGCGAGGGCGTGCCGGAGCAGGCCGAGGCCCACCTCGATGTCGTGGTCGGCGGCCTCCACCAGGCCGTCGGTGTAGAGGGCGAGCAGGCTGCCCTCCGGGAGTTCCACCTCGGCGGCCTCGAAGGGCAGGCCGCCCAGGCCCAGGGGCGGGCCGGCCGGGAGATCGAGGAAGCGGACGGTGCCGTCGGGGGTGACCAGGGCCGGGGGCGGGTGGCCGGCGCGGGCGACGGTGCAGCGACGGGTCACCGGGTCGTACACCGCGTAGAGGCAGGTCGCGCCGATCTCGCCGGACGGCGACTGCGGGCCGCCGCGTACCTCCGGACCCTCCTCGCGGTCGAGCCTGATGACCAGGTCGTCCAGCTGGGTGAGCAGCTCGTCGGGGGCCAGGTCGACGTCCGCCAGCGTCCGGACCGCCGTACGCAGCCGGCCCATCGTGGCCGAGGCGCGGATGCCGTGACCGACCACGTCCCCGACGACCAGGGCGACCCGGGCGCCGGACAGCGGGATCACGTCGAACCAGTCGCCGCCGACGTCCCCGCCGGAACCGGTCGGGAGATAGCGGTAGGCCACCTCGGTCGCCGCGAGGCCGGGCGGCCGGCCGGGCAGGAGACTGCGCTGGAGGGCCAGGGCGGTGCGGCGCTCATGGGTGTAGCGGCGGGCGTTGTCCACGCTCACCGCGGCCCTGGCGACGATCTCCTCGGCGAGCCGCTGGTCGTCCTCGCTGAAGGACTCGGGTGTGCGGTGCCGGAGGAAGTGCGCCAGGCCGAGGGTGACCCCGCGGGCCCGCAGCGGCACCATCAGCACCGAGTGGATCATGTGCCGGGCGACGGTCTCGGCGCGGGCCTGGGTGGAGGTGATCCACTCGTGCATGCCGGGGTCGCCCGGGGTGTGCCGGCCGGCCCGGCCGGCCACCAGGGCGTGCTGGGGCGGTGTGCCGACCGGGTAGACGACCGGGTCGCCGGGGGCGGCCGCCGCCTCCGGGCAGCCCGCCAGGACCGACCGTTGCGCCGTACGGCGTACGGTGACCGGCTGGTCCGGCGGGATCGGCCGCGGCTCGTCGCCCAGCGCGACGGACTCCAGGAGGTCGACGGTGACGTAGTCCGCGAACCCGCCGACGGCCACCTCGGCCAGCTCCTCGGCGGTCCTGACCACGTCCAGGGTGCTGCCGATGCGCATGCTGGCGTCGTTGAGGACGGCCAGGTGGCGGCGGGCCCAGTACTGCTCCGTGGTGTCGAAGACGACCGCGGACAGGCCCTGCACCGTGCCGGTCTCGTCCTTCAGCGGGGAGAAGTACATCGACCAGGAGTGCTCCCGGGTCTCGCCGGGCGCCTTGCCGTGCTGCTCGTGGAAGATCCTCTCCCCGGTGCGCAGGACCTGCCGCTGGAGGCGGTCGTACTCGTCGAAGGGCGGGCCGGCCTCGATCTCCGGAAGGGTCAGCCCGCGCATCTCCTCCACGGGCAGGCCCATGATCCGGGTCATGACCTCGTTGGCGGCCACGAACCGGCCCTCGCGGTCGTAGATCGCCACCGGCATGGGCAGCTGCGCGAGGGTGAGGTCCCACAGGGTCGCCGCGCCGGGCTGGTCGCGCCCGGACAGCAGCGCCCGCGCGGCCCCGGTCACCAGCCAGAGCGACCTGTTCCCGGCGTCGGCCAGCGGGATTCCCTGGAGCTGTACGACGACCCGGTCGCCGTTGCGGTGCCGCAGCGCCACCTCGCTGGACCAGCGGTGCCCGCCGGCGAGATGGCGCCGCGCGGAGGCGGGCAGGTCGGTGGCGAGCAGGGTCCGGGCAGGACGGCCGACGACCTCGGCGGGCTCGTACCCGAGCAGCTGCCGGGCACCGGCGCTCCACACGAGGATCGCCCCGGCGGTGTCGACGACGACCGCCAGGTCCTCCGGTACGCGTCCCTGCATGGTGCCTCCGGGTGTCCGGGTACCCGCACCCGCTTCCCAGGATCGCGCCGTGTCCCGTCCCGCTCAACCGGCGGCCGGGGAACAGCACACGAGGCGCACCGCGGAGCGCACCGTTCAGGACTTCGTCGAGGGGGTCTGCTTCATGCCGTCCACGACGGTGCGTTCGAGGACCGCGTTGGTGAACAGGACGGTGCCGGGCTTGATCAGACCGCCGTCCTCGCTGTCCTTGCCGACCTGGACCGTGCGCACGCCGAGGAACACATGGCTCTTCTTGTCGAAGATCCACTCGTCGCGCTCCCCGCTGGTCTCGTCGAGCCGGGCCACCGCGACACCGTGCCGGCCCACCGCGTCGGTCGCGTCGTCGACCACGACGACACCGGGGATCTTCGCCGCGGCCTTGAACAGCGCCGGGTACAACCCCGCCGGCGGGTAGCTCTCGACGAGCAGGTCGCCGATGGTGGTGAACGCCTCCTGGTCGGGGGAGTTCCCCTGGCCCTTCGTCTCCGTGTAGATCTTGGCCAGCAGCTTGCCGGGGTCGGTGGTGAGCTTGGTGAGGTAGTCGTACGACGGGCCGTTCAGGGACGGCTTCCGGGTGTTGCCCTTCTCGTCGGGGAGGGACAGGGTCTCGCCCGCGGGGTTGTCGTCGGAGGCCGGGTCGATCAGCCAGCCCTTGGTGCCGTCCGGGGACATCCAGATCTGCCGGGTGTGCAGCGGGTGACCGGCCAGGGAGGTCCCGGAGTCGGTGTTGCTGACGTAGGAGTCGGCCGACTCGGACTTGATGTAGATGTACTGGCCGGGCTCGACGTCCGGGCGGGAGGACGAGGACTTCGCGGCCGCCAGGGAGATCTGGTCGAGCAGCTGGGGCACGCCCCTGCTGCTCGCCGCGCCGACGGCGGTGGTGAGGGCCGGGCCGCTGTCCCGCACGCCGTCGCCGCCGCCGGACAGGGCCACTCCGGCGACGACCGCGGTCGCCAGCGCGGCCGCGGTCAGGGGCAGCGTGATCGCCGGACGGGGAAAGCGGCGGCGGCGCTCCCTTCCGGGGGCGGGGGCCTTCGTCGTCTGCTCCGTCTGCTCCGCCTGCTGCATGTCGTGGATCTGGGCCATCAGTCGCTCCTTGTGGAACTGGTGGCGGCCCGGCGGCAGGTCCCGCGCCGTGGCGGACAGCAGCCCGGCGCGGCCGTCCCCCTCGGCCGGGTGGTTCCGGGAGGTGTTCACGGTCATCGATGTCCTTCCTGTGCGGGCCGGATCACGTGGGTGTGATCACCTCTTGTCTGTCGGGCGGGGCGGTCGCCTTCCCGATATCCGCGAACTTTTCCGGACGGCGGGCCGGCGGGCGGTGCGCCGGCAGGGGGCGCGCCGGTCATCAGGGCGTCGGTGAGGTCGCGCAGCTTTCTGCGGGCGCGGGAGAGCCGGGAGGCCACCGTGCCGACGGGGATGCCGAGGGCCTGCGCCGCGGCCTCGTAGTCCAGGCCCTCGCCGAGGCAGAGCGTGACGACCTCGCGCTCCGGTCCGCGCAGCCTCGCGAGGGCGGTGAGGGCCGTGGCGAGGCGGTGCCGGCCGTCGATGCGGTCGGCCACCTCGTCCGCGTGGTCGGGCACCGCGAGTTCGGCCGCCGCGGCGGCGTTGGCGGCGGCGCGGTAACGGCGGTTGCTCCGGTACTGGTTGCGGGCGGTGTTCGTGGCGATGCCCAGCAGCCACGGCCGCAGCGAACCGCCCTCGGGGTCGACCCGTTCGCGCAGCCGCCATGCCTCCAGGAAGGTGGCCGCCATCACGTCCTCGGCGACCGACCAGTCGGCGGTGAGCCGGAAGGCATGGTTGTAGACGGCGCTGGCATAGCTGTCGAACAGTTCGGCGAACGCGCTCGGCTCCCCGGCCCGTACCCGGGTACGCATATGTGTGCTCACGTCAATGAGCTGTCCGGCACACCACACCGACTTCCAGTGACCCACACCACACCCAACTCCCCTGCCCCTCGCCCACCGAGCATCCCGCCCCCGAGTCTGCGCCACGCCTCACCGGGCGCCCCTGAAGCTCGTCCCCCGAGCCCGCCGCCCCGAGCCCGTCCCTTCGGCTCGTCTCTCTGGGCTGCTGTGTTGAGCCTGCCGCCTTGGCGCGGGGTCGTGAGTCCGCCGTGCTGAGGCCGTACCTCTGGCCCGTCCCCCTGGGCTGCCGCCCCGAGCCCGCTGTCCTGAGTCCGCCGTGCTGAGTCCGTGCCTCCGGCTTGTCTCCCTGGCCGCCGCGTTGAGCTTGCCGCCTTGGCCCGCGGTCCTGAGTCCGCTGTCCTGAACCCGTCCCTGCCCGCGCCCTGGGCCCGCCCTCCTGGGCGGCTGCCCTGAGTACGCCGTCCTGAGCCCGTACCTCTGCCCGTCCCCGTAACCGCGCCCGCTGCCGCGCCCCCCGCCTCCCTAGGCCCGCCCTCGTGAAGCCGCCGTTCGTTGGGTCAGGGCGTCTGAGGTCACCGCGATCAGGAGTACTCCGCCTGTGATCATGAACTGGACCGCGGGCTGGACGCCCAGCAGGGCCATGCCCGAGGCGATCGACTGGATGATCAGTACTCCCAGCAGGGCCGACCAGGTCGAGCCGCGGCCGCCGAAGAGGCTCGTGCCGCCGATGACGGCCGCGGCGATCGCGTTGATCAGCAGCATGCCGGAGCCCGGCACCTGGGTCGCCGAGGTGAGCCGGGAGGCGACGAACAGGCCGCCGACCGCGGCCAGCGCACCCGACACCAGGAACACCGAGATCCGCATCCACGCCACCGGCACCCCGGCCCGCAGCGCGGACTCCGCGCCGCCGCCCAGGGAGAGGACCTGACGGCCGTAGGTGGTGCGGCGCAGCAGCAGGTCGGAGGTGACGAGGACCGCGAGGAAGATCAGGAGCGCGAGGGGGAGGCCCTCGAAGCGGCCCAGGGCATAGGCGGCGGTGAACGCGACGACGGCGAGCAGAGCCGTACGGACCCAGATCTCGGCCGACGGGCGGTGCGGCAGCCCGGTGGCGGCGCGGCGGGCGCGGTTGTGGAAGGAGACGGCGAGGTACCCGGCCGTACCGAGCGCCGCCACGCCGTAACCGGCGACGGGCGCGCCGAAGTGGCGGCTGGTCAGCGCGGCGACCAGGCCGTCCCCGCTGAAGCTGATGGAGGTCTCCGGGCCCAGCAGGTAGAGCATCAGCCCGTTCCAGGCCAGCAGCCCCGCGAGGGTGATGACGAACCCCGGCACCCCGGTCCTGGTGAACACGAACCCCTGGAAGGCCCCCGCGGCGGCGCCCCCCGCCACCGCGGCGATCACGGCGAGCCACTCCGGCAGTCCGTGGTTCACGTTCAGCGTCGCGAACAGGGCGCCCGACAGACCGGCCAGCGAGCCCACCGACAGATCGAGCTCCCCGATCAGCAGCACGAAGACGACCCCGACGGCGACCGTCCCGGTGCCGACGATGTCCACGCTGAGCACGGACAGGTTGCGCGGCGAGAGGAAGTTGGCGTTCAGGCTCTGGAAGACCGCCCAGATCACCGCGAGGGCGAGCAGGACCGGGGCGGGGCCGAGGCCGCCCTCGCGCAGCCTGCGGCGGGCTGTGCCGCCGTACTCCCTGAGCCGTTCGAGGTACCGCCCCCTCACGGCCATGTCTCCTCCGAGCCGGCCGGGGGATGGCGCCGGGCGTGGTCGGCCGCGCCGGTGATGGAGGCGATGATCTCCTCCTGGGAGGTGGTGCCGACCTTGAACACCCCGTTGTTGCGGCCGAGGCGCAGCACGGCCACCCGGTCGGCGACGGCCTTGATGTCGCCCATGTTGTGGCTGATCAGGAGCACCCCGGTGCCCCGGTCGCGGATCTCCTCGATCAGGTCGAGGAGCTGGTTGGTCTGTTCGAGGCCCAGCGAGGCGGTGGGTTCGTCGAGCAGCAGCAGCCGGGGCGCGCTGAGGAAGGAGCGGGTGATCGCGACGACCTGCCGCTGGCCGCCGGTGAGCGTGGCGAGCGGTGCCCGTACGTCGGGGATGTGGATGGGCAGGGTGCGCAGCAGCTCACGGGCGCGGCGCTCCATCTCGACCTCGTCCAGGATGCCGAACCGGTGGATCTCCTGGCCGAGGAAGAGATTGCCGACGACGTCGAGGTTCCCGCACATCGACAGGTCCTGGTAGACGGTCGCGATGCCGAGGGCCCGGGCGTCGTGGGGGCGTTTGATCTGGACGGGGCGGCCCTCCCACTCGATGACGCCCTCGTCGGGGGTGACGACGCCCGAGATCACCTTGACCAGCGTGGACTTGCCGGCGGCGTTCGCGCCGACCAGGGCGACCACCTCCCCGGCCCGGATCTCCAGGTCGACGTCCACCAGCGCCTGGACGGCGGCGAAACGCCTGGAGACACCGTGCAGCGCCAGCAGGGGCTGAACCACGGGGCCACCTCCTTCCCCCGCCGGTGAGGCGTCAGGTGAGTCCGGCCTTGGCGCAGGCGGACCGGAGCTTGGGGGTGCATATCTGGTCGATGGTGTATATACCGTCCTTTACCAGAGTGTCCTTGATCGTGCCGACCGTCACCGGGTACGACGGCAGCAGAACCGAGGGAATCTTCCTGGTCGTCACGCTGTCGACGGTGGCGGTGGCGACGGACCCGACCGGCTCGCCGCGCCCCAGGGCCACGGCCATCCGCACCGCCGCGCCGGCCTCGGCCGCGTAGGACTTGTAGACGGTCATGTACTGCTCGCCCCCGACGATCCGCCGCACGGCCGCGAGGTCCGCGTCCTGGCCGGTCACCGGGGGCACCGGCCGGACCGCGCTGGCGTAGAACGCGGAGATCACGGCACCGGCGAGGCTGTCGTTGGCGGCCAGGACCCCGTCGATACGGTCCGGGCCCAGGGCCGCGATGGCGCCGGTCATGTCGGTGTAGGCGTTCTCCGGCCGCCAGTCGGCGGTGTCGTACGACTTGCCGATCCGCACCCTGCCGTTCAGCACGGAGAGCGCGCCGCGCTTGAACCAGCCGGCGTTCGGGTCGGACACGGCGCCGTTCATCATGACGATCTGGCCGCCGTGCGCCTTCGCTCCCATGGCCGTCAGCAGGGCCTCGCCCTGGAGCCTGCCGACCGTCGCGCCGTCGAAGGTGACGTACCCGGAGACCGGGCCCTGCGCGAGCCGGTCGTAGGCGACGACCGGAATGCCGGCCCGGTGGGCGGCCTCGACGGACGAGCGCAGCGCCTTGGGGTCGATGGCGGCGACGATCAGGACGTCCACACCCCGGGTGATCAGGGCGTCGAGCTGCTGCTGCTGGACGTTCGCCTCGGGGGTGGCGGCGACGATCGGTGCCGGGCAGTGCGGGCACAGCTGCCGCAGCTTCTGCTCGATGAGCGGCCGGTCGAACTGCCCGAACCGCGAGGCCCCGCCGCCGGGCAGCAGCACGCCGACGCTGAGGCGGTCGCTGCCGCCCCCACCGCCCCCGCCGCAGGCCGCGCTCAACGCCAGCCCGGCACCGACCGCGGCCGCGACGGCCGCGCGGGACAGGGACCTGCACGTCGGAAGGCCGACACCGAGACCCATCTTCGGTTCCTTGTGGCGTTTTGCTGTTTCCTGCCCTTTGTGAGCAGTCCGGTCTCAGCGTAGCCACCGAGCCGTCACCCGGTCTCCTCGCGCAGCGCCCGGTCGATCGCGGCCAGCGCGCCGGTCAGCCGCGCGTAGTCGTCTCCCGCCAGCGGCCTGACGAAGTACTCCTCCACCACCCGGGCGTGGACGGCCGCCGCGCCCAGGAACGCGGTACGCCCCTCGGCGGTCGGCTCCACCAGGGCCAGCCGCCGGTCCCCGGGCGACGGGACGCGGCGGACCAGCCCGGCCTCCTCCATACGGTCGACCAGCCGGGTGGTGCCGCTGCTGGTGAGCGTGAGGCCGTCGGCCAGCTGGCGCTGGGAGACCTCCTCGCCGGACCGGCGGCAGAGCAGTATCAGCACCTCCAGCATGGTGTGGCTGATCCCGCACTCCCGGCGCAGGGCGCTGTCGATCCGCCGCTCCAGCCGGGTGGCGGACGAGATCAGCAGCCCGAAGTCCCGGACGAGCGGGCTGCCGGCGGCGCGGGCGGCGCGGACGGCTTCGTCGTCGTTCATCCATCCGACTTTACTGCTACGTCACTTACTGCCGTCGCACTTGCTGCTGCATCACTTACTGCTGGCTCAATCACTGACTCGTCAATTGCTGACCAGTCAAAGAAGTCGTACGGTGGGAGCACCGTGAGCACCGGGAGCGGCGAGAGGAAGATCAGTGGATCTGCAGCACTGGCTCGGCCGAGCCACCGACGCGATACAGGAGTGGGCCGACACCTTCGGCCCCTACCGGCCGCACCCGTCCCTCCAGGTGGCCGACGACCGCTTCGCACCGGTCTTCGAGGAGTTCACGGACCGGCTGAAGGACAACTACCCCTTCTTCCACCCGCACTACGCGGGCCAGATGCTCAAGCCCCCGCACCCCGCCGCGGTGGTCGGCCACCTCACCGCGATGCTGGTCAACCCCAACAACCACGCCCTGGACGGCGGCCCCGCCACGGCCGCGATGGAACGCGAGGCGGTCGCCCGGCTCGCCGCGATGTTCGGCTACGACCAGCACCTCGGCCACCTCACCACCAGCGGCACGATCGCCAACCTGGAAGCCCTCTTCGTCGCCCGCGAGCTGCACCCCGGCCGGGGCGTCGCGCACAGCGCCGACGCCCACTACACCCACGGCCGGATGTGCCACGTCCTGAACATGACCAGCCATCCCGTCCGCACCGACGCCGAGGGCCGGATGGACCTGGACGCGCTGACGGAGGTGCTGGAGGGCGGTGACGTGGGCACCGTCGTGGTCACCACCGGCACCACCGGCCTGGGCGCCGTCGACCCCGTCCACGAGATCCTGCCGCTCGCCGAGCGGTACGGCGTCCGTGTCCACGTCGACGCGGCCTACGGCGGCTTCTTCACGCTCCTCGCCGGTGCCGACGGCCCCGAGGGACTGCCGCCCGAGCCCTGGCGGGCCCTCGCGCGGGCCGACTCGATCGTCGTCGACCCGCACAAGCACGGACTCCAGCCGTACGGCTGCGGAGCCGTCCTCTTCCGCGACCCCGAGGTGGGCCGCTTCTACCTGCACGACTCGCCGTACACCTACTTCACCTCCACCGAGCTCCACCTCGGCGAGATCAGCCTGGAGTGCTCCCGCGCCGGCGCAGCCGCGGCGGCCCTGTGGCTCACCTTCCGGCTCCTCCCGCCCACCCCCGACGGCCTCGGCAGGGTGCTGGCGGCCGGGCGGCGGGCGGCGCTGCGCTGGGCGGACCTGATCGAGGCGTCCGCGTACCTGGAGCTCTACCAGCGCCCCCAGCTCGACATCGTCACCTACTTCCCGGCCACCGAGCCCGCGGCCCTCTCCGCGATCGACGCGGCCTCCGCACGCGTCCTGGCGGACGGCATGACCGCACCCGACCCGGTCTTCCTCAGCACCCTCAAGGCCGGCCGCGAGGCCTTCGCCGCCCGTCACCCCAAGATCACGGCGGACGCGGACGGCGCCCGGATCCTGCGCAGCGTCCTCATGAAGCCGGAGTCGGAGGACCATGTCGAGCACCTGCACGGCAGGGTGGAGCAACTGGTCAGGAGGACGCCCGGCCCGTGACCGTGCGCTCGGCCGGTCACACCGCGGGCACTCCTCGCCCCCTCACCAGGCCTACGCTGGCGCCGGACGAACGGACACCGACGCACACCGAGGCATACCGAGGGGCACCATGGCGCGCATCACCGACCGGACCGTGCTGATCGTCGGCGCCTCGTCAGGCATCGGCGCCGAGGTGGCCCGTCAACTCGCCCTCGGCGCCAACAGGTTCGTCATCACCGCCCGGCGTGCCGCCGAACTCGCCGCCGTGGCCGAGGAGATACGGGCCGCGGGCAGCGCCTGCCTGGACCTGCCCGCGGACGCCCTGGACGCGCGGGCCGCCGCCGACGTGGTGGCCGCCTGCGTCGCGGAGTACGGCTCCGTCGACGTCGCACTCCTCAACGCCGGTCAGGGGCCGGACATGTCGATGGACCGGGTGGGCGTCGAGGACGTCTCGCGGATCATGGCACTGAACTACGACGTGGTGGTCAACTACCTGATCCCGCTGATCCAGCAGCTGCGCGGGCAGTCCGGCGGCGGCCTGATCGCCCACACCAACTCGCTCGCGGGGCTGATGGGCATCCCCCGGCAGGGGCCGTACTCGGCGGCGAAGGCGGCCGCGCGCACGCTCGTCGACACCGCGCGCGTCGAACTGGCCCCGCACGGCGTCCGGTTCACCTCGATCCACCCGGGCTTCGTCGCCACCGAGCGGGTCGGCGGGGACGGC
Source organism: Streptomyces sp. NPDC048277 (assembly GCF_040652235.1). Lineage (NCBI taxonomy): Bacteria > Bacillati > Actinomycetota > Actinomycetes > Kitasatosporales > Streptomycetaceae > Streptomyces > Streptomyces sp. NPDC048277. The sequence goes on along the minus strand of NZ_JBEZLQ010000014.1, from coordinate 42,778 downwards.
CTGCCCAAGCCCTTCCAGGTCAGCCAGGAGCGGGCGGCCCGGTACGTGGTACGCGCACTGGAGAGGGAACCGGCGCAGGCGTACTTCCCGTGGCCCGCGGCGGCGCTGGTGCGCACACTGCGGGCCCTGCCGGCGCCGGTCTCCGCCGCCGTACTGCGCAGACTTGCCGCCGTCGGCTGACCCGCGGTCAGTCCGCCACGTGCTCGGCGAACCCGAGTTCGCGCAGGGCGGTGCGCAGCCGGGCCGCCGCGTCGTCGAGTGCGGCCTCGTCCTTCTCGACCTCGGCCCTGGAGAAGTCGAAGTCGGCCATGCCCCAGGCGGGGGCAACATGGATGTGCATATGGGGCACCTCGAAACCGGCGATCACGAGCCCGGCCCGGGGCGCGTCCCAGGCGTGCTGCACCCCGCGGCCGATCGCCTGTGCCACGGTGACGCAGCGGGCCAGCACGTCGCCGTCCGCGTCGGTCCACCGGTCCACCTCCCGCCGGGGCACCACCAGCGTGTGGCCGGGGGTCAGCGGGGCGATGCTGAGGAACGCGGCGACCTCGGGGTCCTGCCAGACGAACCGGGCGGGCAGTTCTCCGGCGAGGATCCGGGAAAAGAGCGTGGGCATGAGAGCGAGTATCCCCTTCGGCGCGTGCTGCCGTCCTAGGGGGCGGCGGACATCGCGGCGGTTCGCGGCGCGGGCACCCCGAGGGACGGTGCGACGGGAGCGTGGGAATCCGGTGCGCAAGAGAAGTGCGCCGAAGCAAAGGGGCGCACGGGAAAAGGCGGGTGCCGGCGGGGTTCGGTGAACTCGTCCCCCGCGTGGTGGGGATGCTCTACCGTGAAGCCCCTCAAAGCGGTGTGAGCCCGGCGGTTGCGGATCGAGGGGGAGCCACGGGTGCAGGCAGGTGACGACCGGCCGCCGTATTCCGGCGACGACGAATCGGATCCGGGTGGCGACGAACCGGAGCCGGGTGTCGAGGAATCCGACCCGGACGTCGCATACGGCGATCACGTCGACTTTCGGCGGAGTGTCTTTCAGGGGCAGGTCATCGGGAAGATGATCGTGAACCACGGTCGTCGCCCCGACCGGCCCGCCCCGTGCACGCTGCCGATGGCCCAGGGCGGTTTCACCGGGCGGGCGGACGAGCTGGCCGAACTGGCGGCACGGCTGGGGCCGCCCGTCGGCCCGGCCCCGGACGCGCCGGGCGTCTGCGTCGTCACCGGACTCGGCGGCATGGGCAAGACCGCGCTCGCCCTGAAGGCCGCGCACCGGGCCCGTAACGAGGGCTGGTTCACCGGAGGAGCCCTCTTCCTCGACCTCGCGGGCTACGACGACAACCCCGTCACCCCCACCCAGGCGGTGACGTCGTTGCTACACGCCCTCGCCACCGGCGACCTCGACCTCCGCTCCGACCTGATCGGCCACTACGGGGAGGACCGCCACCAACTCGACGCCTACCGCAGTCACCTCGCGGCGCTCGCCGACGCCGGCCGGCGGGTCCTGCTGGTGCTCGACAACGTCTCGGACTCGGCCCAGGTCTCACCGCTGCTGCCCGCCAGCGGTCTGCACTGCGTGCTCATCACCTCGCGTGAATGCCACGAGTCGCTGACGGCCCGCGAGTTACCCCTGGGGCCCCTCAGCCCCGACGACTCCGTACGGCTGATCGCCCCGGCGATACGGCGGCGCCCCGTCGGCGCGGACGAGTGGACGCCGGAGGAGGCCGCGTCCGTGCGCGAGCTGACGCTGCTGTGCGACCGTATGCCGCTCGCCCTGCGCATCGCCACCTCGCTCCTGCACCGGCGCCATGTCCGCAACCCGCTCGCCTCGCTGGTCGAGGAGCTGAGAGCGGCCGTCGACCGCACCCGCGTCCTGACCAGCAGGGGTGTCGACGAGTACGGCCGGCCCCTCGCACTGGCCCCGGTGTTCGACATGTGCTTCCGCCGGCTGCCCCCGGACCGGTCCCGGGCGCTGTGCCGGCTGGCCCAGGTGCCCTTCCAGGACTTCAGCACCGAGACGGCGGTGGTGGCCACCGGACGGGCCCGGCCGTTCGCGCTGGATCTCCTCGACGACCTCGTGGGCGCCCATCTGGTCACCGGCGAGGGACGCGGCGACGAACTCCCCGAGCGCTGGCGCATCCATGACCTGGTCCGCGGCTACGCGGGCGCGCTGGCCGCCGACGACCCCGCACTGGTGGAGGAGGGCCGCCGGGCACGCCGGGAGATACGGCACCACTACCTGACGAAGGCCGAGGCGGCCGACCGTCATCTGCGCACGCCCTCCGACGGCCCGCTGCCCGAGCTGTTCAAGGGGCGGGCGGAGGCGTTCTCCTGGTTCCACGCCGAACGCGTCAACCTCGTCGCCGTCACCCAGTGGCCCGACGAACACGAGGACGAACACGAGGACGAACATCAGGACGACGACAGGCACGAGGACGGGCGCGACGACGGGCACGGGGACGGGCTTGACGACGGGCACGCCCCGGACTGCACCGTGGCGCTCGCCCTCCACCTGGCCCAATTCCTGCACCAGCGGCGGTACTTCGAGGACTGGGTCACCGTCGGCCGCGCCGCCAGGGAACGGGCGCGCCGGTCGCCGGACCGGCACGCGGAGGCGACCGTCTGCAACCACCTCGGCAACGCGCTGCTGCGTGCCGACCGGTCCGAGGAGGCCATCGAACCCCTCCTCCACGCGGCGGACCTCTTCCGTGAGCTCGACGACCCGGCCGGCGAGGGCATCGCGTGGAACAACCTCGGTCTGGCCCAGCGCAGGTCCGGTCTCCTCCACGAGTCCGCCGCCACCCACGAGCGGGCCCGCGACCGCTTCCGCGACATCGGTGACCGCTCCCACGAGGGCCGGGCCTCGCACAACCTCGGCCTGGTGCTGGACACCCTGGGCCGGTACGGCGAGGCGGCGGCCGTGTTCCAGCAGGCCTGCGCCCTCCACCGCGAGACCCACAACCACTTCCTGTACAGCGACTCCCTCAACAGCCTCGGCTGCGTCCTGCACACGATGGGCCGCACCGATCTGGCCGTCGCCGCCCTGCAGGAGTCGATCAGCGTCCGCCAGGACTCCGACAACTGGTACGCCACCAGCATGGCCTGGAACAACCTCGCCCGGTTCCTGGACAGCGCCGGCCGCATCGCCGAGGCCGCCCACGCCCGGACCCGCGCCGCCGAGGCCGCCACCCGCGCCGGCACCACCGACACGACGTACGGCCACCACCACTGAGAGCCCTGAGAGCCCTGAGGGCCCTGCTCACCCGCGGTTCTCCGCCGTCCGCAGCAGGAGTACGGCGACATCGTCGGTGTGGCCGCCGGCCGGCCAGGCGTGCTGGACGAGACTGTCGATGAGGCGTTCCAGGTCGTGCGCGTCGGCCCGCGCGAGGTGGGCGGCGAGGTCGGCGGTGGCGTGCTCGACGTCGGTGCCGGGGCGTTCGACGAGGCCGTCGGTGTAGAAGGTGAGGACGGCGCCCGCCGGGACGGTGCCGCGGGTGACGGGGTAGCGGGCGCGGGCGTCGACGCCCAGGGGCGGTCCGGGGTGGAGGTCGAGGGCGTGGGCCCGGCCGGGCGCCGTGCGCAGCAGGGGCGGGACGTGGCCGGCGCCGGCCAGGGTCAGTTCGTGGCGGGCCAGGTCGAGGTGGGCGTAGAGGCAGGTCACGAGGAGGTCGGAGGACAGGTCGGCGAGCAGCCGGTTGGTGCGGGCGACGACCTGGTCCGGGGCGGCGCCGCCGGCGGCGTGCGCGTGGATGGCGGTGCGGACCTGCCCCATGAGAGCGGCCGCGGCCATGCTGTGTCCCTCCACGTCGCCGATGACGGCCGCCGCGTTGGTGTCGTCCAGGCGCAGCAGGTCGTAGAAGTCGCCGCCGACGTCGATGCCGTGCCCGGCGGGCAGATAGCGGGCGGCGACGTCGAGGCCGGGCAGGGTGGGGAGGGTGCGGGGCAGGAGCGCCTGCTGGAGCTGGTGGACGAGGTGGTGCTGGGTGTCGTAGAGCCGGGCGCGGTCGAGGGCCTGGGCCAGCAGACCGGCCAGCGGGGTGAGGACGGCGCGGTCGTCGGCGGTGAAGGCGTGGGGGTGGTCGTAGGAGAGGATGCAGCAGCCCACCGGGCGGCCCGAGACGACCAGGGGCAGGAAGGCCCACGCCTGCTTCCCGCTGATCCGGGGTGCCCGCGGGTAGCTGCGGGCCAGCTCGGCCGGGCTGCCGAAGAAGGCGGGGATGCCGCTGGCGAGGACCAGGCCGGCGGGGGTGAGATCGGTGTCGAGGGGGAGCGCGTCGAGGCGCTCGACGACGTCGTCGGGGTAGCCGTGATGGCCGGCGATCCGCAGACGGCCCGCCTCGGCGATGCTGAGCACGAGCCCCTGGGCGCCGAACGCGGGCAGGATCTGGTCCGCGACCAGCGCGACGAGATCCTGTGTCGTCACCGTCTCCGTGAGCGCGGCCGCGAGGTGGATCAGCTGGTAGAGGCGGCCGGGCTTGGCCGGGGCCGGTTCCGCGCGCACGGGCGCTGCCGCCGCCGTCTCCTCCCCCGCGGTGATGCGGACGGTGATGCCGCCGGCGTCCGGGTGGAGGTGGAAGGTCAGCCACCGGTCCGGCGGCCGCTTCGCGCTGAAGGACACCGGCGTCCGGCTGACGACCGCCATGCGGTACCGCTCCTCGTACCTGAGGTCGTCCAGCCACGGCAGGGACCGCCAGGGCCGCGTGCCCAGCAGCCGGTCCGCGTCCCGGCCGAGCAGCCGTGCGGCCGTGGTGGACACGAACGTGATGCGGCCCTCCAGGTCGAGGGCCAGGGCGCCGTCCGGGACCCGGTCGAGGTAGTCGAGGGCGGCCAGCGCGGTCTGGGCGGGATGGCGCGGGGACTCCACCGACACGATGTGCGGCTGCTCGGGGAGGGCGGGCGGCACCGGTGAGTCGTCCAGGATCCGGGCCAGCCGGCGGGCGCCGGCGGTGATGTGGTGACGTTCGCGGGCCGTGGCCCGCGGCGGGTGGTCGGCCGGCCACATCAGTACGACCCCGCCCCAGCGGCGGCGCACCCCGCGCACCGGTACCGCGGCGAGCGCGAAGGGGTACGGCAGGACGGCCGCCGCCCGCGGATAGCGGCGCGCCATCTCGTCCTGGCAGCCGACCCACACCAGGCGGTCCTCACGGATCGCGTCGGCCACCGGGACGGGGGCGGTCAGCGCCAGCCGCTGCCACGGCACGGTGAAGTCGACGGGCAGTCCGCACACCGCGACCAGGCGCAGCAGCGCGGCCGGCTCCTCGACGAGATACACCCCGCCGATCGCCGCCCCCGTCCGGCGCACCATGTCGGCCAGCGCCGCGCCGAGGGCGTCGTCGACCGCGAGGCCACCCCTGGTGGACCGGGCACGGAGCCGCATGACATCGCCCTCCGGTCGGTTGCCGTGGGAGGCGCACCTCCTCCATGACCGCGCCGCCCGTCGTCCCCGCGGCCCGGCGCGCCGCCCCTTCCTGACACTATGCGCGTACCCCGCGCGGCGACGACGGCACGGACGGCCCGACGAGGGCGGCGGGCGTGCGGTGGGTGGTGGGTACCGTCCGTGGCGGCGAGTGCGGCGAGTGCGGCGAGTGCGGCGAGTGCGGCGAGTGCGCGGCGACGGCGACGGCGATGACGGTGTCGGTGGCGGCGATCATGCGACCGCGGCGGCGATTGCGTGACCGCGCGACGACGGCGATCACGTGACGACAGCGACGTCCGCGACGACCACCCAACCCCGGCGGCGGCTCCGGCTCCCCGACGACGGCCCCGGCAACCACGCCGCCTCTCTCCCCCTCCGCAGACGGCATCGCCTGCGACCCGTGCAAGAGCCCGGCCGTCGTCGCGCGGGCTAGGATCCGGGCCATGGTGCTGACCACGAGCGGGGTGGACCGGTTCGAGGCGTCCAGGCCCCGCCTGGAGGCCATCGCCTACCGGCTCCTCGGTTCCGCGAGCGAGGCCGAGGACGTCGTACAGGAGACGTATCTGCGCTGGCAGGCCGCCGACGTGGACCGTATCGAGGTCCCCGAGGCCTGGCTGACGAAGGTGCTCACCAACCTGTGCCTCAACCAGCTCACCTCGGCCCGCGCCCGCCGCGAGACCTACGTCGGCCAGTGGCTCCCCGAGCCGCTGCTCGCCGGCGACCCGATGCTCGGCCCCGCCGACACCGCCGAACGGCGCGAGTCGGTGTCGTACGCCGTCCTGACCCTGCTGGAGCGCCTCACGCCCGGCGAGCGCGCGGTGTACGTGCTGCGCGAGGCCTTCGACTACCCGCACCGGGAGATCGCCGGGATCCTCGACCTCACCGAGGCCGCCAGCCAGCAGATCTTCCACCGGGCCAAGAAGCACGTCGCCGAGGGCAAGGCCCGTAGCGAGGTCGACGAGGCCGCGGCCCGGCGGATCGTCGAGGAGTTCCTCGCGGCCGCCACCAGCGGCCGGACCGAGCCGCTCGTCCGGCTGCTCACCCAGGACGCCGTCGCGATCGGCGACGGCGGCGGGAAGGTCCCGGCCCGGGCCAAGGCGTTCGAGGGCGCCCTCGCGGTCGCGACGTTCATGCGGGGCCTGTTCAAACCGGGCCCGGCCCAGCGCGCCCTGGCCGGCGGCACGGTCGAGCTCTATTCGACGTCCGCCAACGGCGGCCCCGCCGTGGTGGCGGTCGTCGACGGCCGGGTCTTCGGCGTCATGTGCCTGGAGATCACCGCCGAGGGCATCGCCGCGTTCCGCAACCAGGTCAACCCCGACAAGCTCGAACGCGCGACCCGGCAGTGGGCGGCGGCGCCCGACCACGGCGACCCCCTGCTCCGCCTCTTCTGACTCTGTCCGTCCATCTCTGTTCGTCCATGTGAGCCGCTTCACATCACGTTCCTGTCAGGAAACGGCGGGCCGCCCGGTTCAAGGGGCGACCCGCTGAAGAGCTGGAAGAGCTGGATGACAGGAGCACGGACATGCAGCACCGCATCGTCGTCCTCGGAGCCGGATACGCCGGAGCCGTCGCCGCCGGCCGCCTCGCCCGGCGGCTGCACCGCGAGGACGTCGCCCTCACCCTCGTCAACGCCGAACCCGACTTCGTCGAGCGCGTCCGGATGCATCAGCTCGCGGTCGGCCAGGAGCTCAGGCCCAGGCCGTTCGCCGAGATGTTCGAGGGCACCGGAGTCGCCCTGAAGCTCGCGACGGTCACCGCCGTGGACGTGGCCGGGAAGACGGTCACCGCCGTCGACGCCGACGGCACCACGGAGGCGATCGAGTACGACACCCTCGTGTACGCCCTCGGCAGCGACTGGAACGACCAGGGCGTCCCCGGCGCCGCCGAGCACGCCCACCAGATCGCGAGCCGCCCCGGAGCGCTCCGGCTGCGTGAGCGCCTCGCCGGTCTGGCGGCCGGACAGCCCGTGGTCGTGGTCGGGGGCGGCCTCACCGGCCTGGAGGCCGCGACCGAGATCGCCGAGGCCCGCCCGGACCTCCGGGTCGCCCTCGCGGCCCGCGGCGGTCTCGGCGACTGGCTCTCGCCGAAGGGCCGCCGGCATCTGCGGAAGGTGGTCGACGGGCTCGGCATCACCGTTCACGAGCACGCCGCCGTCACCGCCGTGACCGCCGACCACGTCACCACCGCGGAGGGCGCCTCGATCCCCGCCGCGGTCACCCTGTGGACCACGGGCTTCGCAGTCCACCCCATCCCCCTCGCCACGGCCCTGGAGATCACCGACGCCGGCCGGATCGTGGTCGACCGGACCATGCGCTCGGTCTCGCACCCCGACGTGTACGCCATCGGCGACGCGGCCCTGGCGACGGGCCCCGGCGACAAGCCGCTCCGTATGTCCTGCGCCTCGGGCGTGCCCATGGCATGGCAGGCCGCCGACGCCATCGCGGCCCGTCTCACCGGCGGGAAGATCCCGAACACCCCGCTCCGCTACTTCAACCAGTGCATCTCGCTGGGCCGCAGGGAAGGCCTGATCCAGTACGTCACGGCCGACGACCGCGCCGTACGGGCGACGCTGACCGGCCGGATCGCCGCCGTCTACAAGGAACTGGTCTGCAAGGGCGCGGCCTGGGGCGTCGCCAACCCACTGCTCGCCATCCCGACCCGCCCCCGCCGCGTCACACCCCAGCCGACCCAGACCCCCGCGACAGCAAACACCCCGGCCTGACCGGGACCGGACCACGACCGCCCCAGCCAGGTATCCGACCCGCGCTGTACCCCCAGCCGGGGTGACGCTTCCCGCCGACCCTGCGCTGGGGGAGTAAGCCGGTCGCTCCCCGGGCCCCGCCGTGCCGTTCGTGTCTCCCCCCGTGAACGGCGCGGCGCGCGGCCCCGGAGGGGCGGCCGGCGCTTCCGTCGCGTCGGTGCGACGGACGAGGTCAGCGGCGCCGAACCGCCCTGGTCGCACCCGGCAGCGTGATGGATCGGCGGCCCCGTGCGCTCCTTCTGACATGAACGAGTACCTCCGTCTGCGCGCGGTGCCGGCCCCGGCGCTGCGCAACAGCCCGAGCTGGCTGGAACGGCTTTTCGAGAGCGGCTCGGAGACCACCGTCCGGCACCGCCGTTACCTCGACCAGGAGCGCATCTACGCCGCAGCCTCCCCGCACGGCCCGGGAAACCACCCGGAGAACCAGGTGGTGCTCGGCGGCCGCCCCGTGTTCCGCGCCGACCGCCACAAGCCGCCCCTGCTGGTGCTGACCGCAGCCCAGGCCCGCCAGGTGGCCGGGTTCCTGACGGCGGCCGACTTCGACGCGCTGTGGGACCTCACCCGCGACACCCTGATGCCCCGCTACGGCGGCACGCCCGCGGAACCCGAGACGTGGGGCGCGTTCGCCGCGGCCCACCAGGAGCTGAGAACGTTCTACGCGCAGACGGCCGAGTCCGGCGACGCCGTGGTGAAGTGCCTGCCGGAGATGTGAGCGGCCCCGCACCCCGCTACCTGCGAAGACGCCAAGCGCCGCCACGAAGTCGAACGCACGTCAACCGGCTGAAGCCCTTCCGGACCGTCGCAACCCGCTGGGCATCGAACGGGCGTACGTCTTCCACGGCACCGTCACCACTGCCGCCGTCTGCCGCTGAACACCAATCCGCCGAGAGCGTCCCGGCGAACTGCCAAATGGAAGGCTGTCGTTGCAGGTCAGGACCACCGTCGTCCCAGAGTTTCGGCACATCCCAGAGTCGCGTTGCCTCCGGGATTCGGCTCCACAGAGCATTGCCGCCGGTCGGCAAGTTGCGTGGCCACCAGTGCCACCCAAGCCAAGGAGCTCAGGAACATGAAGATGCGTCGAAGCGCCGCGTCGTTGGCCGTCGCCGCGGCAGCAGTGGCCGGCATCGTCCTCACACCGGGCGTCGCCAACGCCTCCAGCGGTGGTGGTTGCGTGAGGCAAGGGTCGATCGAAGCCTGTGTCAGCGCCAGCGGCAAGTACGTGGAACCGGACTTCTACGTCCTCGCCTCCATCGCCGGGTGCTCGTACCTCGGGATACGGGTAGATGACGACACGGCCGGTACGTCGACGAGCCAGTACTTCTCGGGATGCACCACCGGTCACCACGGCCCCTACCCCCTAGTGGGCACCAACGGGCACCAGTACAGCGTCCTCGCCTTCGCCCAGGGCACCGGCGGCACCGACTTCGCCGTGAGCAAGGAGCTGACGTTCTCGGACTGACCGCACTCCGATGGGACGAAGCGCCGCCAGGCGGCTCGGCACGTGAAGCGACACGGCCGCCCCTTGCGGGTCGAGGGGCGGCCCTGGCAGACGCGGAGCTCGGCGTGACGGAGCGACGACGACGCCCCGCCGGCTGACGGGGCGCTCAGGGAAGCCGCTACATCGTGATGTTCCGAAGACCGGCGATGACCGGGCCGATGCGTACGAGGCCGGCCGCTTTGTCGGCCGGTCCCTCCTGTCGGCCTCGCGCGAGTGGACCATCGTGCCGGCCCGATCGTGGTGTGCAACCACGTCGGGAAGCGGGCAGTCGGCGAGTCGGCTCGATGACGTCTGGCTCAGCCCGAATATCCCGCACACCCACGTGCTCTGCCGGCACCGGTGAAGTCGCCCACGAGGTGCGATGCCATGCGCGACAGAAGAACAGGTATGTCGAGTGGCTGCGCGTGGACCCGGGCACGGACCACTCAGCACCGTTGCCCCTCCCGGAACACGGCTCCCAGTGTCGCTCCACCACGGAGAAGGGAGCAGTAGCTGTCTCCCGGCCCTATGCGCCCTTGGGTTCAGCCTGTTGTACGACCTCGAAAGACCAGAGGGTGGAACCTGACGCGGCGGGCTTCGGCTTCTCACCGCGGTCCTCATCACCGCCCTGGTGCGCCGCCTTCATAGGCCCCTCCATCCACGCCTGGAAGGACTCCTCGTCCCGCCACCGCGTGTACACGAGGTACTGCTCGGTCCCCTCGACCGGCCGCAGCAGCTCGAACCACTCGAACCCGTCCGAGTTCTCCACGGCGTGGGCCCGGGAGGCGAACCGCTTCTCCAGGACCTCCCGCTGCTCGGCGGGCACGGTCAGCACGTTGATCTTCACTACGCTCATGCGTCCATCCTGCCGCAGGGGGGATCAGGAGGGCGTGAACGACCAGGACTTGTCCGGTCGGTCTCTACGGTTGCGGAGCCGTCTCTGGAGCACAGCTCAGCCGGAAAGTAGCGTGTATCTGTGGCGGGGAAGACATACAGCGCGGCCGATATCCAGGTCATCGAGTTCGATCAGCATGTGCGTGCAAGACCGAGCATGTACTTCGGGGTCGGCCGGGGCAGCCCGGAGTTGGCCACCCAGGTGCTGTGCACCGTGCTGGGACACGCCCTTCATCCGGCGACCCGTGTCGCAGCAGCACACACCCCGCAGGTCGAAGCGGAAGTTCACGGTGGTCTGACATTCTCGGTTGCAGATGATCAGGCCGACGCCTTGGACGAGCAGGGCAGGCCGCACCTCGGTTACTACGACTCGCTGCTTGGCCCCAACCGGTGGGCCATTGCCGCAGCGGCAGCTCTGAGTTCGCGCACCGTGATCGAGGTATGGCGTGACGGACACGGCTTCCGGCAAGAGCTTGTCGGGTTGCGGCCGGTCGAGGAACCCCAGGAGATCGAGTCGTCGGCCAGTGCGGGAACGCGGGTGGCTTTCGAACTGGACCAGACCTATACGTGCGCCGGGACGGCACTCGCCACCGACCTTGGTTCACTGGACCTGCACGGTCCGCACTGCCGTGATCCCCGCGGACCGGGCCGCGTTGTCGTCCGCGACCTGCGCGACCTGCGCGACCTGCGCGACCTGCGCGACCCGGGCAATCCGGCCGAGGTCTGCTACCGATGAGAATTTCGCCTGTCAGGTGCGAGGCCGAATGGCCCCTGTGCGGAGATCTGCTGACACCTCTCGTCAAACGGGGCCCCGGCTGGACCCCTGATCTGGACCATGTGCGCGCAGTGTCCGGCATCCGACAGTCAAGGAAGCGTGCGGACGACTCCGCGTCGGTCCCCGAAGCGCAGCGGACCAAGTGCGAGGCGCCGATCACGGCCAAAGGCTGGGACAACGCGGGCCACTTCGCCGACGTCGGTAAATCCGGCTGGGACCCCAAGGCCGTCCGCCCGGAGTTCGAGGAGTGGTCGTGTTCTCGCTGTCCCGCCTCACTCGACAGGGCGCCCTTGAGGCCGTGCTGATCAATGAGGAGTTGGCCGAACACGGCGTGCCGCTCGTGAGCATCGAGGCGACAAGCTCGCCGCGGCAAAGGCGCGTAAGGCCAAGGGAGAGAGCGTCACAGCCGTTGCCAAGGCGCTCCACGTGTCCCGCGCGACGCTGTACCGGGCGCTTGCCGAGGCGGAGTGACCCGGTCACCCGGCCCGATTGAGAGACGGCTCAGCAGCCTTGGACCTGGTGCTCCACGCGGTGACGGATGTACTCGTCTGGATGCGATCGGGCGATCATCACTGCGGCCTCCACGAGGTCATGCAGCTCAGGCGGGTACACCGACTTCCGCAGCGGCAGTCCGGGGAGAATGCAGCGCCGAACGTCGAGGTGTTCGTTACTCACGAACTCTCGGAGCGCAGCCTCGTACCACTCACCCACCATGACAGACCTGTCGTTGGCCTCTGGCCGGCTTTCGATGCCTGAGGCCTCTGCCCTGACTTCGGAGAGTCGAAGCGGCAGCGCCGACCAGTACCAAGCCCGCGCAGCGCCTGCCCGCTCCTGATTGGTTCCCGTCCTCAGATAGTCCAGCAGCGTGGAGCGGACGCGTCGGTATCCGAAGGCATTCAGGGCCGGCTCAACGAACTGGCGGTTGAAGCTTGGGTCCGGGTCGTAGACCGCCGCCTTCGTGAGCACGCCGAAGGACGCCTCGGACAGCACCAACTTCTCGCGGCATGCCTCGCGCAAAGCGCCGCGCACCTGGTGTTGCCACTGCTGCTCACCACCAGCATCCGACTCGGGGGCGACATCGAGCCTTAGAGCCCGGACCAGGTCCGCCAGGCACTGCTGGAACAGTTCCCTCCCGCCCTCCGTGCGACCTGGCAGTGCCATGAACCCTTGCACGGCGCTCCCCGGGCCTCTCGCAGCCGTCTCGTCTCCGTCAGCAGTCAATTGCCCCTCCGCTGTCCCAGGCCCACACGGAATGCTTCCCCAGCCCGTGCTCGGATGGCGGGCGGGGCAGCTGAGCCAGTCTGCCGCTAGTGGGCCATCAGGGCGCGCCGAGTCCCGGTAAGAGACAGCCGCCTCGCAGAATTTATCGAACTCACGTACAACCCTTACCTCTTGACGCGGGTCTCCAGATCGCCGGACATCATCGACTCCGGACGTCCGCCGGGTGCGGACGGCCCCCGCATGCCGCAGGAGACAACCCGCATGCACACGTTCCCGCGACTCGCCCTCGCGACGGCCACCGCGGCCGCGCTGACGGGCGGTCTGCTCACGTTCTCGGCCGCCTCCGCGTCGGCCGCGGACTCCCTCAAGGTCGCGCACGCCGACTTCAACGGCGACGGCATCGGCGACATCGCCACCTCGGCCGCCACCGCCTACGTGAGCGGCCACAAGGGCGCCGGCCAGGTCGTCGCCCTCTACGGCTCCGCCTCCGGCGTCACCTCCGCCAAGCGCACCACCCTCAGCCAGAACAGCGCCGGCGTCCCCGGCACCGCCGAGGCCGGCGACGAGTTCGGCGAGGATCTGGCGTACGCCGACTTCAACGCCGACGGTTACGACGACCTCGCCGTCGGCTCGCCGGGCGAGAAGGTCGGGACCGACACCAACGGCGGTACGGTCACCCTCCTGTGGGGCTCCAAGAACGGTCTCACCGGCAAGGGCGTCGACATCAAGGACCCCTCGCCGAGCGGCCACGACTACTGGGGCCTGAACCTCGCCGCCGGTGACTTCGACGGCGACGGCAAGGCCGACCTGGCCGTCGGCAGCTCCGCCGCCACCCTGTGGGTGTTCAAGGGCGGCTTCTCCAGCACCGGCACCCCCGGCGGCCGTTACACCGTCAAGCCGCCGATCCAGCCGGGCAGCGACTCCTACCCGTACGGCCCGATGAACCTCACCGCCGGTGACGTCAACGGCGACGGCCGTACCGACCTGGTCGTCGACGGGTACGAGACGCAGACCAGCGACCACTGGAACACCAACTACTGGCTGCCCGGCACCGCCAAGGGCCTGACCGCCACCGGCGCCAAGGCGCTCAAGAGCGGCATCATCACCGGCATCGGCGACATCAACGGCGACGGCTTCGGCGACATCGTCAGCGGCGCCTCCTGGGACCACAGCAGCGGCTCCACCGTGTTCCCGGACTCCGCCACCGGCGGCCGCGTGGCCATCACCTACGGCAGCGTCTCCGGCCCGGCCAAGGCCACGATGTTCAACCAGAACTCCTCGAACGTCCCCGGCACCTCGGAGAAGGGCGACGGCTTCGGCTGGGAGATCGACCTCGGTGACGTCAACGGCGACGGCTACGCCGACCTGGCCGTCTCCACGCCCAGCGAGGACATCGGCGCCAACGCCAACACCGGCCAGGTCACCGTCCTCTACGGCGCGAAGACCGGGATCAACCTCGCCTCCGGCGCCCAGTCCTTCGCCCAGAGCACGGCCGGTGTCCCCGGCGACGACGAGAAGAACGACCTCTTCGGCGCCGACGTCAAGCTCGACGACGTCAACGGCGACGGCAAGGCCGACCTGGTCGTCGGCTCGTACGAGAACGGCGGAGACGGCGCGGTGACCTACCTGCCGTCCAACGGCTCGAAGATCACCACGACCGGCTCGCGGGCCATCGCCGCGAGCACGGTGGGCGTGTCGACGACCGGCGTCCCGCAGTTCGGCGCCGTCTTCGGCGACTGACCCGCAGCTCGGAAGAGCCTCTCCGCCCGGCGCACGGGCGGGCCCGTCGACCGTACGACCACGGGCCCGCCCGCCTGCTCCGCCTCCGCACACCTCCGGCACCCAAGCCGTCGATCTCAGGAGCTCCCGACCCGTGAAGGTCCCCGTGAAGGTCTCCGTGAACGTCCCCGTGAACGTCCTCGTGAACGGACATCACCGCCGCCGCCTCGCCCTCGCGACCGTCACCGCCGTGGCGCTGACCGGCGGTCTGCTGACCCTCTCGGCCCCCGTCGCGTCCGCCGCCACGGCCCGCGCCTACAAGGCCGACTTCAACCACGACGGCTACGGCGACGTCGCCTTCGCCGCCCCCTACGCCAAGGTCGGCGGCAAGAACATGGCCGGGTACGTCGCCGTGGTCTACGGCAGCGCCTCCGGACTCAACCCCGCCAAGCGCACGATCGTCAGCCAGAACACCGCCGGTGTCCCCGGCACCGCCGAGACCGAGGACTTCTTCGGCGACGCGCTCGCCGTGGCCGACTTCAACAAGGACGGCTACACCGACCTCGCCGTCGGCGCGCCCGGCGAGGACACCGGCACGGACACCGATGGCGGTTCGGTCACCATCCTGTGGGGTTCGGCGAGCGGCCTGAAGAACGGTACGACGGTCAAGGACCCCTCCGCGGCCAAGCACGAGGCCTGGGGCTCGGTACTGGCCGCCGGCGACTTCAACGGCGACGGCAAGGCGGACCTGGCGTCCGGCACGGCCGGGTCGTACGCCTACATCGTCAAGGGCGGCTTCACCAGGTCCGGCACCACCGGCGGCACCCAGAAGGTCCCCACGCCGGACAAGGCGGAGTTCGGCATCGACGCGCTCGCCGCGGGCGACACCAACGGCGACAAGAAGGCCGACCTCGTCCTCACCTACCGCACCGCGCTCGCCTCGGACCCGTCGGGCAGCTGGTCCAAGGGCGTCGCCTACCTCGGTGCGTCCACGGGCGTGGTCACGACCAAGCCGCGCCCGCTGAACGGCGGCACCTCCCTCGCCCTGGGCGACATCGACGGCGACGGCTACGACGAGATCGCCATCGGCAACGTCTTCTCGAAGGACGACGACCACACCGGCACCCTCGGCGGCCAGGTCACCGTCATCCGCGGCAGCAAGGGCGGCCCGGTCAACGGCGACGTCCCCATGGCCGAACTCACCCAGTCCGCGACGGGCGTCCCCGGCACCGACAAGGCCGACGACGGCTTCGGCGGCGCCGTCTCCATCGGGGACACCAACGGCGACGGCTACGGCGACCTTGCCATCGGCGTCGTCTTCAAGGACATCGGCGCGGCCGAGGACACCGGTCTCGTCGTGCTCATGAACGGCTCGGCCGACGGCGTCTCCCGTACCGGGGCCCGCACGATCTCCCAGAACACCACCGGTGTCCCCGGCACCAACGAGTCCATGGACTACTTCGGCTCCGACCTCGTGCTCTCGGACGTCAACAAGGACGGCAAGGCGGACCTGACCGTCGCGGCCGGCTTCGAGGACGAGGGTGTCGGCGCGGTCACCGCCCTGCGCGGCAGCGCCTCCGGCATCACCGCCACGGGTGCCAAGTCGTTCGGCCCGGGCACCTTCGGGCTGTCCCGCACGTACGGCGCGTTCGGCACGGGCCTCACCGGCTGACGCACCCGCACCAACAGGACGCATTCCTTGACGCCGCGTCACCTCACCGACGTCGCGTCACCTCACCACCTCACGGGGGAAAACCATGCCCAAGCGCACCACCCTGCTCCTCGCCACGGCCCTCACCACCGGCCTGCTCACCGCCCTCCCCGTCACCACCGCCTCCGCCGCGCCCTCGGGCCTGTCCGGCGACTTCAACGGCGACGGCTACCGCGACCTCGCGATCGCCGCGCCCATCGCCAAGGTCTCCGGCAAGTCCGGCGCCGGCTACGTGGCGGTCGTCTACGGCACCAAGAACGGCCTGGACACCACCAAGCGCCAGATCATCAGCCAGGCCACCACCGGCGTCCCCGGCAACCCGGCCTCCGGCGACTACTTCGGCGACCGGCTCACCTCCGGCGACCTGGACGGCGACGGCTACACCGACCTGGTCGTGGGCGTGCACAGCGAGCGGATCGGCTCCACCGACTCCTACGGCAACGTCACCGTGCTCTGGGGCGGCGCGAGCGGCCTCAAGGGCGCCAGCAACCTCACCTCGCCGCTGCCGAGGTACCGCAACGAACTCGGCTGGGCACTGGCGGCCGGCGACTTCGACGGCGACGGCCACACCGACCTGGCCGTCGGCAACAACTCGACGCCCTCCCTGAACATCTTCCGCGGCCCCTTCACCCGCAAGGGCAAGGCGGCGGCCCTGGTCGGCATCGACACGGTCGACCAGACCACGATCTACTCCGACAAGCTGATCGCGGGCGACGTCAACGCTGACGGGAAGACCGACCTGCTGGTCATGGGCCAGGAGGAGACCGCCTCCGGCGACTACCGCACCCGCAGCGTCCTCTACACCGGGACCAGCGCCACCGGCGGCACGCTCAAGGTCGGCAAGAAGCTCGCGGGCGGCTACGACGCGGTCATCGCCGACGTCAACAAGGACGGCTACGGCGACATCGT
The DNA here is from genome assembly GCF_040652235.1 of Streptomyces sp. NPDC048277. Classification (NCBI taxonomy): domain Bacteria; kingdom Bacillati; phylum Actinomycetota; class Actinomycetes; order Kitasatosporales; family Streptomycetaceae; genus Streptomyces; species Streptomyces sp. NPDC048277. The sequence continues at coordinate 25,910 of NZ_JBEZLQ010000014.1, read as the reverse complement.
CACCGGCAACTTCATGGAGAAGTCGGCCGACGAGCCCAACGGCGGCCTCGGCGGCGCGGTCACCGTGACGTACGGCGCGGCCGGCGGCCTCAGCAGCCGTACGCCGGTCCGGATCACCCAGGACACGGCGGGCGTGCCGGACAAGGGCGAGAAGAACGACGGCTTCGGCTGGAGCCTGTCCGCCGGGGACGTGAACGGCGACGGGTACGCGGACATCGCCGTCGGCGCCTACGCCGAGTCGCTCGGCGCGAAGAAGCAGGCGGGCACGGTCACCGTGCTGCGCGGCTCGGCGTCCGGCCTGACCGGCGGCGGCGCCAAGCTCTTCTCCCAGGACACCACGGGCGTGCCCGGCACCGCCCAGTCCCGGGACTTCTTCGGCTCCTCGGTCCGCCTCACCGACGCCAACCGCGACGGCCGCGCCGAACTGGTCGCGGGCGCCTACGGCGAGGGCAACGGCGCCGGCGCCGTCTGGCTCTTCAAGTCCACCACCGCCGGCGTCACGGCAGGCGGCTCCAAGACCTTCACCGGCACCACCCTGGGCGGCCCCTCGGGCACCGCCTACTTCGGCGACGTACTGGAGGGCTGACCATGCGCGTCCGCACGGCGGCGGCCCTCGCCGCACTCCTCACCGCGGGCCTCGTCCCGCTCGCCGCCCCCGCCTCGGCCGCCCCCGCCCGCTACGCGGACGACTTCAACGGCGACGGCTACCGCGACCTCGCCACCGCCGCCCCGGGCGCCCCGGTCGGCGGCAGGGCGAGGGCCGGCGCGGTGCTCGTCACCTACGGCTCCAGGTCCGGGATCAAGGCGTCGAACCGTACGGTCGTCACCCAGAACTCGGCGGGCGTCCCCGGCACCGCGGAGAAGGACGACGCCTTCGGCTCGGCGCTCGCCTCCGGCGACCTGAACCGGGACGGGTACGCCGACCTGGTCGTCGGCTCCGAGGGTGAGGACGGCGGGGCCGGGTCGGTGACGATCCTCTGGGGGAGCAGGAAGGGCCTGTCCGGGGGTCGTATCGTCGCCGACCCGGCCCGTACCTCCCACCACCGCTTCGGCCTGTCCCTGGCGGTCGGCGACTTCACCGCGGACGGCCGGGCCGACCTGGCCGTCGGCAGCACCGGCGCCGACGTGCAGATCTTCCGGGGCGGCTTCACCAGGACCGCCGGGGCCGCGTCCCGGACCTGGGTGGTGCCCGCGCTGGAGACCGGCGAGATCTACGGCTCCCGGTCCCTGGCCGCCGGCGACGTCAACGGTGACGGCGTCGACGACCTGGTGGTCAGCGGCACGATCCGCTCGGGGAGCGGCGACTGGATCGACGGCAACCTGGTGTACCTGGGCGCCGGGTCCCGCCCGAAGCTCCAGCGGACCCTGGAGAGCGGCGGCTACGAGCGGGCGGTCCTCGGCGACCTCAACGGGGACGGCTACGACGACGTCGTCACCTCCTGCTCCCCGGTCGGCGGCTCCACGGTCGGCCCCGGCGTCGTCAAGGCCTACCTGGGCGGCGCGCACGGCGTGAGCCCCACGCCGCAGGCGGCGATCACCCAGGACAGCCCGGGCGTCCCCGGCACCACCCGCGCCTCCGGGAACAGCTCGTTCGGCGACTCCCTGTCCGTGGGTGACGTCAACGGCGACGGGTACGCCGACGTCGCGGTCGGCGCCGAGTACGAGGGGGTCGGCGCGGCCTGGCAGACCGGCACCGTCACGCTGCTGCGCGGCTCCGCGGCCGGTCTGACGGGCGCGGGTTCGACCCGCTGGACCCAGAACACCCCCGGGGTACCGGACGCGAACGAGGACAACGACTTCTGGGGCAGCGCCGTCCACCTGGCCGACCTCAACGGCGACCGCAAGGCCGATCTGGCGGTCGGCGCCCGGTACGAGAACGGCGGGCGGGGCGCCGTGACGGCCCTGCGCGGCTCCTCCTCGGGCCTGACGACGACGGGCGCGGTGAGCTTCACTGCGGCGCAGGCGGGCCTGCCGGGCACCTGGTCGCAGCTGGGCTTCCTGTTCGCGCAGTGAGCTGCACCACCGCTGTACCGGCCGCATCCACCGGCCCTGAGACGACCCCTAGGGGATGTCACAGGTCTGCGGCAATGGCGGGCTCGGGTGCCCGAGCCCGCCACACGGATCCCCGGGACCAGGTACGTTCGATGACGTGGCTGGATTCAGGAACGGACGCGGCGGCCGGGACGACCGTGCCCCGCAAGCGCGACCGCAACAACCCGCGTACGGGCAGCAGGCACCGCCGCAGAGCTTCGGCGGCCAGCCGGCGGGACCGTCGTACGGGTACCCGTCGGCCCCGCAGCCGTACCCGCAGAACGGCGGCGGGTCCGGATGGCCGCAGGCACGCGGAGGACACCAGGGCCGGAGACAGCCCGGCGGCGACGGCCCGGAGTACTTCGGCGACGACAACGGCTACGGCGGCGGATACGGCTCCGGCTCCGGCAGCCCCGACCCGTACGCGGCGAACCAGCCGGGCCACACCCAGGCCTTCTCGGTCGACGAGGCCGGCGTCTACACGCAGGGTGCGACCTATCACGCCGGTTCGGCGGCGCCGTCCGGCCCGATCGGGCCGCGCCTGCACTGGAAGGACCTGCTGAAGGGGATCGTCCTCGCCCCGAACCAGACCTTCCTCCAGATGCGGGACTACACGATGTGGGGCCCCGCCCTCATCGTCACCTTCCTCTACGGCCTGCTCGCGGTCTTCGGCTTCGACGGCGCTCGCGCGGACGCGATCAACGCCACCCTCACCAACGCGGTCCCGATCGTCCTGGTGACCGCGATCGCGATGGTCCTCGCCGCCTTCGTCCTGGGCGTGGTGACCCACACCCTGGCCCGCCAGCTGGGCGGCGACGGAGCGTGGCAGCCGACGGTGGGCCTCTCCATGCTGATCATGTCGATCACGGACGCCCCCCGTCTCCTCGTCGCCATGTTCTTCGGCGGCGACGCCGGCTTCGTCCAGCTCCTCGGCTGGGCCACCTGGGTCGCGGCGGGCGCCCTCCTCACCCTCATGGTCGCCAAGTCCCACGACCTGCCGTGGCCGAAGGCCCTGGGCGCCTCGGCGATCCAGCTGATCGCCCTGCTGTCGATCGTGAAGCTGGGGACGTTCTAGAAGCCGAAGCCCCGAAAGACGTGAGAAAGGCCCCCGGCACGCAGCCGGGGGCCTTTTCGCCGCTGTACGAGCCACAACGCACCGCTACTACGGGCCGCTACGGCCACTCAGGCGTCGAGCACCTGCCCGGCCCGCTTCACGACCGGAGGCAGCACGGACCACGGGAAGTTGATCCAGTCGTCGGTCCGCTTCCACACGTACTCGCACTTCACGAGGGACTGGGACTTCTCGTAGATCACGGCGGAGCGGACCTCGGCGACGGTGTCGAGGCAGAAGTCGCGGACGAGCTTCAGCGTTTTGCCGGTGTCGGCGACGTCGTCCGTGATGAGGACCTTCTTGTCGCTGAAGTCGATGGCGTTGGGGACGGGCGCGAGCATGACGGGCATGTCGAGGGTCGTTCCCACGCCCGTGTAGAACTCGACGTTGACCAGATGAAGGTTCTTGCAGTCGAGGGCGTAGGCGAGCCCGCCGGCGACGAAGACCCCGCCGCGGGCGATGCTCAGCACTATGTCGGGCTCGAACCCGTCGTCGGCGATGGTCTGCGCGAGCTCGCGCACGGCCACGCCGAACTGCTCGTAGGTCAGGTTCTCCCGGACGTCACCGCCGCCGCTCATGCCCTGCCCCTCACACCTGCGTCCGATGGAAATTGAGGTAGGAGCGGGAGGCGGTGGGACCGCGCTGCCCCTGGTAACGGGAGCCGTAGCGCTCGCTGCCGTAGGAGTGCTCGGCGGGGGAGGAGAGCCGGAACATGCACAGCTGCCCGATCTTCATGCCCGGCCACAGCTTGATGGGAAGGGTCGCGAGATTGGACAGCTCCAGCGTCACGTGCCCGCTGAACCCGGGGTCGATGAACCCGGCGGTGGAGTGCGTGACCAGCCCGAGCCGCCCGAGCGAGGACTTCCCCTCCAGCCGTGAGGCGAGATCGTCGGGGAGTGAGATGACCTCGTACGTCGAGGCGAGCACGAACTCGCCGGGGTGGAGGATGAAGGGCTCGTCGCCTTCGGGCTCCACGAGCCGGGTCAGGTCCGGCTGCTCGACGGAGGGGTCGATGTGCGGGTACCGGTGGTTCTCGAACACCCGGAAGAACCGGTCCAGCCGTACGTCGATGCTCGACGGCTGCACCATGGTTTCGTCGTAGGGATCGATCCGTACCCGCCCGGCATCGATCTCGGCCCGGATGTCCTTGTCTGAGAGAAGCACGTCCCGAGGATACGCAAGGCGCGCGGACCCGCGAAAACCACCACGAGTCCACGCGCCTCTGTTACTGCCGCTACTGCTTCTCGAGTGCGACCGGCACGACGCTGCGCAGCCGGGCACACTTCGGACACCGGACGAGCCGGCCGGGGCCGAGCCGCTCGGCCTGCTGCATCGGGAACGAAGCGGTGCTGAACACGTGCCCTTCGGCACAGCGGACGACGGTGCGTTCCATCAAGTCCCTTGAGTCCCTTCCCCAGGAGCCGCGTCGGGCTTACTGCCGTGACGACGGAAAGCCACATTACGGGATCAAAGGGACGGCTCTCCAGGCGGCACTCCGGCCCACCCGGCCCCTCTCCCACATCCCCACCGTACGCCCCAACTCCGGCCGCCCGCAGCCGGATCCCACCCCCCGCCGCCCCCGGAAACACACACGAACCCCAGGCCCTGAGCGCCGGAGGTTCGCGATGGGGTACAGTGAGCGAGCGTTCGGACACCGACTTCGATCGGCGTCTTACGCGGGTGTAGTTTAATGGTAGAACATCAGCTTCCCAAGCTGAGAGCGCGAGTTCGATTCTCGTCACCCGCTCCAGATTGAAACCCCAGGTCAACCGCCTGGGGTTTGCTTGTTGTCTAGTCCACTTCGGGGGCTGCGTGCCCTAAGTCGACGTTGAACGACCGTATCTAGGGTGCTCGGGTGTCACTCTGGATGCCCCGCGATGGCGCAGGGTTCGCGATGCTCCTGGACGTCACGCTCACCGCCGTGGCGTTCGCGAAGCACTGGCACCGCACCCGTCGGCACGCCCAGCAGGAGGCAGCGGCAGAACAGGCCCTTCTTTATCTCCGGAGCGCGTATGCGCTGGTCGCCGAGCCGGTCCTGACGGGCCTCGCACGGCGCTCGCCCGGGCTGCAGACCAAGCGTCGCTTCGCACACCACCTCCGGGAGGCGATACCGGAATACGCCGAGCGCATCCTCGACGACCCCGCCTGGGACGCACTCGCCACCGTGCTCGCCGAGGCGGAGGCTGCGGGGCACAACGCGGCCACGGTCATCGACCAGGCGCTCGGCGAGCGCGCCCTCGATGACGCACACAGCCCTGCACGCGCACTGACGTGGCGCGTCCGCCGACTCGGCGAGCGCCACGCGCCCGGTCCACGAGCTGAAGCAGCCAAGGCGCGCACCGGCACGCAACGCCTCGCTCGCCCCGCCCTTCCCGTCCGACCTTCGCCGCAGCCGGCACGGCGGCGCTGATCAAGCGGGAGCGGACAGCTTCGGAGCGAGCAGATCCAGCGACTCCTCCCAGCGGAAGCGGTCCGCCCCGCCCCCGGCCTTCGGACGGTGCGGCTCGTACGAACCGATCAGCACGCCCATCTCACGCAGTCCGTCCAGGCTGCGGCCGTACGCGGGGTGGGCGGCCTGAGCCGAGTTCACGTACGGCAGGACGGCTGCGGGGATACCCATGCCGTACGCCTCACACAGGATGCCCAGGGCGAGGGTGTCGGAGATGCCGTTGGCCCATTTGTTGATCGTGTTGAAGGTCGCCGGCGCGACAGCGATGGCGTCCGCCGGCGGGAGGGGGCGGGCCTCGCCGGGTGTGCGCCAGGCCGAGCGGATGGGGTAGCCGGTCTGGGTCTGGATCGCCTCGGTGTCGAGGAGGCCGAGTCCCTGGGGGGTGGCGACGACGCCGACGTCCCAGTGCCGTTCCTGAGCTGCGGTGATCAGTTTGCCGACGTCTCCGGCGACGCCGCACGCGCACACGACGACGTAGAGGAAGGGCTTCTTCTCCGGGGCGGTCGACTCACTCACGCGGGGACTCCCAGTTGGCGGCTGAAGTGATGCAGTTCGGGAAGAGTACGGCGGTGGTCGCGGGCGGCCATGTCGGCGACGAGGTCACGGACGGCGGGTCGGCGTACGTCCTGAGCCGCGCAGGTTTCCGCGATGCGCAGGGCCTGGTAGCCGTCGGCGAGGCGGCTCTGTTGGCTGTAGGCGCGGGCGGTCTCCACCCACAGGGCGGCTCGGCGTTCGGGGACAGGGATGTGCCGGCGCATGAGGGGGCGGGCTGCCTGGAGCGCAAGGCCGGAGTCGCCGAAGGCCACCAGGGCGCTGAGCTCGTGGAGAGCGACGTTGGTCGGGCTGAAATTGGCCCAGGCGTCGGGCCGGTCGAGGGAGACGAACCGGGCCACCTCTTTCGCTTCGGCGAGGAACTCCTCGGTGGCCGCGCGGTCGCCTCCGCCGCTGGCCGCGGTCACGCCGCGCAGCAGCAACAGCCCCACAGCCGCGAGGTATTTGGGGGAGCGTTGGTCGTAGGAACCGGTGACCTGGTCGGCCGTGTGGCGGACGAGGGTGACGGCCTGTGCGGCGTGCTTCTCGCGCGCCAGGACGTGGGCCTGCACGCGGACGCTGGAAGCGAGGACCACCGGGTCGCCGGAGCGTTCGGCCTCGGCCATCGCGCGGCCTACCGCGAGCCAGGCGTTGCCCTGGTCGTGCTGCTTGAGCAGCAGGCTTGTCGAGGTCTGGTACGCCGTGGCCAGCAGTGCGGACAGCGTGTCGCGGTCTCCCGCACTGCCGGAAGCCAGCCGTAGATCGGTGATCAGACCAGGGAGCGTGCGCTCCAGTTCCGTGTAGTCGCAGGTGTAGAAGAGCCTGCGGGCCCCGCCGACCCGCTCCCGCAGCACCGCCGTGTCCAAAGCGGACCCGGTGCTCACGGGAGACAGGCCCGGCAGAAGTGCCTTTACGAGATCGTCGTGGGCGGCGGCGGAGGCGGCCTGGGTCGCGAGCGCGGCGATGCTCGCGGCGAGGAAGGTACGGCGGTGCATGTCGTCAGCTTCGGGATCGGTGGCAGAGGCAACAGGATGCGCAGGGGTGAGGCCCAACTGCGCTGGCGGGATCCTGAGTTCCTGTGCGACGGCGCGCAGGACCCGGATGTCCTCCGTGCCGCGTCCGGCCTCCAGGCGGCTCACCTTGGACTGGTGGTAGCCGAGCGCGGCGGCGACGTCGTTCTGCGAGCGCCGCTGTAACACCCGTGCCTGACGGATCGCTTCGCCGATCCGTCTCGCTTCGTTGTGTGCTTCGGCCATCTGCCACGGCCCCTTCCGCCGTCGCCGATCCTGCCTGCTCAACCGAGCGTAGATCAGTCGTACTTCGCTGTTATGCAGCTCCTGCATAACCGATGCGGCGTCGGCACCAGGGCTAACCACCCACCGCCACGGGCTGGTTGCGTGAAGTGGCCGCACCAACCTCGGGAGGCCGCTCATGGCAGCGCACCAGCTCACTCTGTCTGTACCCGCCACTCCAGCCGCGGTCACGACAGCCCGGCACCGGGCCGTGGACGCGATACAGGGCTGGGAGCCGGAGCTGAGCGACGAGGTGGTGCACACAGCCGAGTTGGTGATCAGCGAGCTGGTCACGAACGCCGTCCGTTACGCCGGCACCAGCCGCGTTTCCGTCGAGGTCGGGCTCGTCGAGGCCGTACTCCGTATCGAGGTGCGCGACGCCAGCCCTGTGCTGCCCGAGCCCGGTCTGCCTGACGGGCACAGCGAGAACGGCCGCGGCCTGTTTCTCGTCGCCGCGCTCGCCGACCGGTACGCCGCCGAACCGACACCCACGGGCAAACGGTGCTGGGCCGAGATCGCCTTGGCCGTCCGCCCGGCCACGGAGACACACCTCTCCCTTCCCCTGCAAAGGAGTCAATCGTGACAACCACCGCTACCCGGTCCGCCGAGGTGGTCGCCGTACGACCCGGCGCCCCGCTCACCGGCACCGTCACGGTGGACGGCTCGAAGAACGCCGCCCTGCCCCTGCTGGCCGCCGCCGGCGCTCTCGGCCGCCCGGTGCGGCTGGGCAACATCCCGGCGAATACGGACGTGCAGATCATGCTGGAGCTGTTGCAGCAGTCGGGCTGGCACGTCGCCCAGCCCGTCGGCGAGCCGACGACCGCATTGCTCCTGCCGACCGAGATCCGGCACACGCATCCCGAACTGGCCCGGGCCGCCCACATCCGCGCCTCCTACTACCTGGTCCCCGCCCTGCTCGCCCGGCACGGCACGGCTCGACTGCCTTGGCCGGGACGCTGCCGGATCGGCGCCCGTGGGATGGACCTGCACTTCAAGGTGTACGAGGCGTTCGGCGACCGGAGTGCGCAGGACGACTCCGGTTATCGCATCGAGGCAGCCTCACCCCGCACCGGCCCTGTGTCCTTGGTACTGCCGTTCCGTTCCCGTGGGGCGACGATGGCCGCCGTGCTGCGCGCCGTGACCACCGGCCGCCCGTTACGGCTGGGCGAGCCCAACCTCTCGCCGGAAGTCCTCTCCGTCCTCGACGCCCTTCGCTCCGCCGGCTGGGAGGCCCGGGCCACCGAGCACCTCCTCACCTTCTTGCCTCCCGCCGCGGCCCAGGAGGAGACCGCCGTCTGGCAGGTTCCCGGCGACAAGGTCGAGGCAGGCACGCTGGCCTGCGCGATCGCCGCGACCGGGGGTGCGGCTCGCATCGACGGCGTACACGGCGCGGACGTGGCCCCGCTCGTAACTGCCCTTCGCCACCTGGGGATCCCCACCGACGCGGAGGCCAACGCCCTCGTCGTCCACGCTCCGGACGCGCGGCTGGCGATCCGTCCGCTGCGAGCCATCGCCACCCTCAGCCCCGGCGGACTGGCCGCCGACTTCGAACCGCTCCTGATGTCACTCGCCCTCAGCCGACCCGGTACCCACCTGTTCTCCGACGCCATCAACCCCGGTCGGCACGGGAATTTGGTGCCCCAACTGGCTCGCCTGGGGGCTCAGATCGACGAGATCTCCCCCACCGAGTGCCGCCTGACCGGCCCCCAGCGACTCATCGGGGCGGGAGTGGAGGCCACCGACATCCGCACCGGCTCCGCCCTCATGGTCGCCGGCCTCACCGCCCGAGGCGTCACCACCGTCGGCGGCCTGGACCAGCTCCGCCGCGGCCACGCCGATCTGCCCGCCAAGCTCCGGGCACTGGGTGCCGACATCTGCGAGGTCACCCCATGACAGCGACCCGCAGCCTGCGACAGATCATTGCCACCACCGACGTCCACTCCGCCCTCGACAACGCCGCCCCCTTCCTCAACCACCTCCAGGCCCTCCGCCCGACCCCACTCGTCGTGGACTGCGGCGACTTCTTCGAAGGCAGCGGCTACTACCGCCTCGCCCACGGCACCATCGAGCGCGAGATCCTGCTCAGGCTGTACGACGTGCTGGCCCCCGGCAACCACGGCTGGCCGCACCACTTCGAACCCGAACTCCACCGGCTCACCGTCTGCGCCAACACCGTCCACGCCGACACAGGTGACGCGCTCTTCCGCCGCCTGAGGATCATCGACGTCGGCGACCGACGCGTCGGCATCACCGCCGTGATCGGACAGCAGGCTTTCCACTCCATCCCCGCCGCCCAGCGGGCCGGCCATCGCGTCACCGATCCCGTCCAGGCGCTGCGCGAGGTCATGCTCGTCCATCATCACGAAGTGGACGGCTGGATCCTCCTCAGCCACTCCGGCTTCGACGAGGACCTCGAACTGGCGGCCGTCTGCCCCTTCCTCGACGTGATCTTCTCCGGCACACTGCCACAGCGAGCAGTACGGGCCGGACCGAGTCGGCGACACCCTCATCGTCAAGGGCCGAGAACTCGCCGACGGGTACGCGATCGCCACGCCCATCGGGCAGGGCTGGGGCGCCGGCACCACCCGTTTCCCGGACCAGGACCCGGCCGCTCTTCCCGTCGCACTGTCGGATGTGACGACACGGATCCGATACATCGGGGCTGAGCTGTCCGGTGTGCTCGGACCCGTTGCCAAGGCGTATCGCCACGCGGTACCGGATCGACAGAGCCTGACCGCCGACCTCGCCGCACGCCTCCGAAAAGGTCTCGGTGCCGACGCGGTCATCCTCAACGAGACAGCGCTGCGCCCCGTTCCGCTGAGCGACGCCCTCACCCTGGGCGACCTGCTCGCCATCGGGCCGTTCGACAACCAGCTTGTCCACGCGCACATCCCGGAGAACTTCCGGCAGGACCTCCGCGACCTCCTGGCCCACCTCACCGAGCAGGCCGGCCCTGTCGTCACAGCACCGGATCCTCTGCCAGCCGGCATCACCACCGTCCTGACCACCGACTACCTCGCCAGCAACTACTTCGCCGGCCGCACCCACGCCGCGGGACTGCTCCTCAGCCAGGCCCTCAAGCACGTCCTCACCGCGTCTGCCCAAGGAGGCACGCGATGATCCTCACCGGCCCCGAGATCACAGCCGCCGCCCAGGACGGCCGTCTGCGGATCTATGGCCAAAAGGCACTGAGTTTAGCTCTCCTGTAGGGAAGAGCGATCTGGAGCCGTCCAAATGTCACCCCAGCGTGGCGCGGGTTAGTGCCTGACCAACCTCGTCGGTTAATGCCGCATCTTCCTGACGAGCGGCGTCCGTCAGGGTCCGGTAGACCTCGGCGAGTTCGGCGATGCCATGTTCGTCACCCAGGTCGAGGAGCAGTTGACCGATATGGAAGCGGATTTCGAGCAGCAGGCGGTCGTCAGGTGACCGGGACCGCAACTCTTCCGCGAGGGCCGAGAGCGCCTTGAGGGCCTCCTCCAGGTAACCGAGGTGCCTCTGGCACCGTGCGAGACCGAAGCGGCACCGTACCGCGTCTTCGGAGTGCTCCGGACCGAGATCTGCCAGGTCTTGTACGAGGCGGGCGTACGTCGGCATGGCTTGTGCAATGAGCCCCTGTTGAAAGAGCGCTTGCGCGCGTGTGATCCGCACGGCAGTGGACAGCGACTCGAGCGGCGCACCGTCTGGGGCAGAGAGTGGAGGGAGCGAGCGGGAGGAGGCGGGCGGGCACGTGGCGAGGGGCTCGTGCGGCGACTCGAGTCGTCTCCGGAATTCGCTGGCGGTGGCCGGACGGTCGCTCGCCCGCTTCGCCAGTCCGGCCATGATGACGGCCTCTAGCATCGGTGAGACACCGGGACGCAGCAGACTGACCGGCTCCGGCATCTTGTACCGATGATGATGCATGACTCGGGCGACATCCACGTCGGGGAAGGGCGGTATGCCGGTGAGTAGTTCGTAGAGCACGCAGGCAAGGGAATACAGGTCGCTGCGCGGATGGACCTCGCGTCCCTCACACTGCTCGGGCGACATGTAGGCGACGGTGCCCAGGACCCTGTTGTTCAGGGTCAGCCGTGTCTGATCCGTCCTGAACACCTTGGCCACGCCGAAATCCAGGACCACGACTCGGTGACGGTCGGTCAGCATGATGTTGGCAGGCTTGAGGTCCCGGTGGATGACGGGGATCGCATGGGTGTGTTCGAGGACGTCGCAGATCTGGACGGCGAGGGACACGACCTCGTCCTCGGACAAGCGGTGTCCTTCCCCGATGACCTGGGTAAGGTCCCTCCCGAGGACATGCTCCATCACCAGGTAGGCGTCGCTTGCGACGGAATCCACGCGTGCGTCGAGGAACGCCGGGATGCCGGGGTGCTCCCAGCGCGCCAGCAGATCGGCCTCGAGCGTGAAGCGCCGGATCAGTTCCTCGGGGTGATGAGGGTCGAGGAGCTCCCGATGGATGCCTTTGACGGCCACTGCTCGCCGTGATCGGCGGTCGTACGCCCGCCAGACTTCCCCCATGGCGCCACGGCCGAGTCGTCGGCGCAGCTCGTAGCGCTCGTCGAGGACCTGCCCTTCACTCCACACCAGGACCGTCGCCCGCCGCTTCCATGTCCGCCAGCAGCTCGCCGGCGAGATCGGCCAGTGTGCCTTCACCAGGCAGGTACCACCGTCTCGTACCTTGCACTGCCGCGGGCTGCTCGGCCCACTCGGCCATCTCCCAGATCCGCAGCACCAGTCCGGACGGCGAGTAACATTGGCCGTCCAGCGCCCAGATCAGGGGTTTGCGCGCGTCGTTGACCCAGGTGGCCAGGTACCGCTCAGGGCCCCCGCTGAGCCACTCGCTCACGGCGTCCCGCTCCGTGACGGTGCCCGGACGGTAGATCAGCTGGGCACCGTCGTCGATGAGCCGGTGCTGGACGAGGAGGGGCACTGCGTTGGGACGTCGCCCACGGTTCGGACGCGGCGGGGCGACGAGTCTTCTCCCAGCTCCGTGTCGCAGAGTCTGCAAGACGTCCGAGACGAGGTGTCGGCAGCTCTGCTCGTCGCGCAAGATCCGGGTGAGGAAGGCGTGCTGGCCATAGCGAGCGTCCAGGTGGTCGGTCAGAGCGACAATGACATCGGCGGTGCGCTTCACGGCGCCCTGGCCCCGCGCTTCCCAGTCATCCCCAGGCTCATCGATTCCGTCGCCGCCGATCAGCTGGAAGACCGCGTGGGCAACCAGCAGCTCGGCTCGGTCGGCGACCACGCGCTCGCGCCCTTCCAGGCCATCGGCCAGGACCGCCAGCTCGTCACGGACCTGGCGCAACAGGTTGACGGACCGCCAGATCTGCAACGCGCCTGGCCGATTGTCGAACAGCCGGGAGTAGAAGCCGCCCGAGCCGCGGCGCCACAGGACATCGCCGTCCGCCTGGTACCGGGCGAGCAGAGCAACATCGGGGTAGGCACAGGTGAGGGCGAGCGCCGCCTCCGCGATGGTGCACCCTGCTGCTGGTGACGGCTCCGGGCCGCCGCGTTTGAGGACGTACGACTTGCCCAGCGACAGGGCGAGGTCCTGACGGATGAGCTCCTGCTGGGGGTCCAGCGCGGCGAAGTCCCGTGCTTCCACGTGGTTCTGCGTGTTGGTCGCTCGTGTGATCCGCTGTGCCAGGTCGTTCGGGGCTCCGTCCAGGCAGATGAGGCGGACCGCGACGAGCGCGTCGGCGACTGCCTGCGGTTCCCGCTCGTATGCCTGACGGGCAGCGGCTACCGTCTGCGCACCGTTCACGACCCTTGCGTTGCCCAATTCCAGTCGAACCGGTTGGCCTTGAGCGCGTCGGGCGACATACGTGGTCCGGACAGAGTCACACAACACCGTGATGCCGTTGTTGAGATACCAGAACTCCAGCGGGGCGTTTAGCAGGCTGTCGACCATGGTCGCGTTGACGTCGGTCGCACCCAGCGGGAAGCGCACGTTCTGATCGAAGAGCCGCATGCCGAACTGCTCGTACCACCCGGCCAGTTCCTCGGCGCTCACCGTGCCGAGATACGTCTGGTAGGGGGTCGAGTTCATGTGCCAGCCGTCCGACAACGTGACGGTGATCGTCGCGGGCTCGGGCAGGGACTCCCTCCGTACGATGGCGTGAAAGTCGGGCACGCCCAGGATCCGGAAGTCCAGCAGCTCCCCGAATCGATTGAACTCCCGCACGCTTTCGTGCAACAAGCCGTCTGCCTCAAGCGAGATGCCTTCGTCGCCCAGGGCGGCGAAAACCAGGTGGACCCGAAGGGCTGCCTCGCTGAGCACTGCATCGATCCTGGGAACCAGTTGTTGGAACCTCGCGTTGAACTGGTCGTACCGGAAGTCGAGGAGTCGCTGGACACCGTGGAGAAACTGCTGGACGGCGACGCTGTCCAGCCGGGCGGTGCCCTGCTCGCTCCACTTCGCCTGAACCAGCCAGATCTCCGTCGTCGCGGGTGATACGAACACGGCGTCGACACCCTGGTCGTCCACTCCGTCGATGACCGCTGCAGCCGCCTCCACCGCCGTACAGTCCGCGACCAGCTGCACCGCCTTCGCGGCCAGGGTCCGGGAAAGAAAGGCCCTCTCGCGCTGTGCCGGAGATCCGGTTGTGACGTCGGTCATGTCGAGCAGGCCGACGAACTCCCGTAGCAAGGCGGCACGGATCTGCTGGACCTCCAGGGGAGTACCGCGAAGGGCCTCAGTCCCGTGTTCCATGGCGTGCTCCTTCTGGAACGCTTCGGCTCCGCGCGGCGCGCTCCTCGGCTCCGCGCGGCCGGCACACTAGCTGACGTACTCCACGAACAAGGGGCTCGCGACCAGGCAGCTTCCCTCGGTGGCCGTCGCGGGTAACAGGGCACTCACCCGGGCATAGCCGATCATGAGCGCGGAGGTGCTGACCTCGGCGCTCTCGGTATCGAGAGCTGTCAGGAGCTCGCGAATGCCGGCCCGGGACAGGGATGTGGCCGGTCCGAGCGGAGTGTCGTCGTCCCGTGCGTCGGGGCCGAGCGGACCCTGGGCTTGGGCCAGTGCAGCGAGGACGTGCCCGGCCTGCGTGACGAAGAGTGTACCGGCACTGTGGCCTCCGCCTTCTAGGTCCGTCAGCGCGGGTCCGTCGATCTGGACGGGCGGACGGCCGCTCAGGTGACGTGCGGACCCGTGGAGCAGCAGGCGACGGGTGACGCCAGCTTCGGAAGGACTGGGGGCCGGGTCCACGAACAGCACGAGGTCCTGGTACCTCCCGCGGAGCGTGATCCAGCTCAGCGGGGCCTCGAACTGCACCCATTGGCCGGGAGCAAGCTCGGGCTCCAGGTGTGAGGGCGCGTGCCGCTCCAGGTCCTTCTCCACCCGTTTGAGGTGGCGCAGCAGGCCCCGGTCGAGGTCCGTCGCGGGGCTCTCCACGTTGAGCCCGGCCATCGATACGCCGACGTGCAGTTTGATGGTGGGAAGAGCCCGCCTGGGCTCCGGCAGGAACCCGCTCAGCTTGCCCTCGGACAAATAGACGACCTCGCGCACTGGCGCTGCCCCCCGGCTGTTCCGCTTCTCGGTCTATCAGTCACGCAACTACGCGCTCATCTTGCCATCTCGCACCGACAGCGGCCTCATCGATCGCCCGTGTCCCCGGGACGTAAGCAAGCCAGTTGAGACGACCTCTAAAGCGGTAGTCACCAGCGCGGCGGCAGGACAATCCCGACGGCCGCCCGTGCCAGACGCGTGCCAGATCGTGCGGGGAACAACGGGGAATGGCGGAGACCAGGCCGCCGGTCAGTCAGACCCCGCGCCTGCTCCGCCGCAGGTCAGCCCAGCAACCAGCCACAGAGGACCCGAGCTTCCCACGCTGAGAGCGCGAGTTCGATTCTCGTCACCCGCTCCAGCAGAAACCCCCAGGTCGTGGACCTGGGGATTCTGTATTTCATGACGCAAATCTATGGGGCGTGCACGACGACAGTGCCATAGACGCGATGCGAAGTCGGTCAAGGGCCGGTGGTGACCCTTTCGTATCGGGTGGCCACGCGGTGCGACGTTGGCGGCGAAAGCTCCTAGCGACTGTCCGAGCCCTTTCGGCTTCTCGGCTGTCTCTAACGATCGCTTGCGTTGCCAGCGAGCCGTGCTCCCTCTTCGATGTCGTCGTAGCGGACACGGACGTCCTGGATGCCCAGGCGGCGCATCAAGTCGTGGACTGCCACGACGTAGATGCGTCCTCTCCTGTGCAGCGGACAAGGGAAGTCACCCTGCCTTGCCCGTTTGTATGCCGTACTCAGACTCAGGTTCAGCGCCGTTGCTGCCACTTTCATCCCGACTTCTTCAGGAAGACCGAAGACAATGGAGAAGGGTACGGACTCGTCCCTATGCCGCTTCATACATCCTCTCCAATCTCGAACAGGCTCCGCTGATGCTGCCCGGTGCCGCACCAGTCGCGGCTCCGCTTCTTGGTCAGGCCGGCCCTCTGTAGCCGGCGCGTCTCCCGAACGTGCCGCAGCAGTCCGAGGCGCTGGGCCAATGCTCCGAGCCGCTCTCCGTTTGCCCGTTGGGCGAGTTGCATCGACATCGGCCCGACTCGTACCACCTGGCCGTCGATGAAGAGCGGGGCAGCCATATGAGGGACTGTCGTGGAGAGCCTGTTCTCGATCTCTGCCTCCGGTACTTCGTTCGGCGCCCGTCGGCCCGTTTTCCGGCCGGCCGCGTAAGCCGCGTCGACCAGATGGTCTTCGATCCGGTCGGGGCTCGCCGCTCGCACCGTCGCCATGCCGTGGATCACCCCGGCCAGCACTTCGGAACAGACGTCATCGGACTCGGCGCCAGTTCGGCCTATGACAGTCCGCACCACCACCTTCAAACGGGGGGTGAGGAGCCACAGGGCAATGAGGGTCCATGGTCCTTCCAGGCCTTGTTCGGCCTCGTGGTGCAGGTGCTTTGCGATGGCCTGCCACCGCTCGGCCCACTCGGCACTTCCGCGTTCCTCGTACCGCGTTGCGGCCCACAGGACGCTGGGCGGCAGGCAGGACTCGGCCGATGCTTCGGCGCAACTGCCGGTGTGGAGGCAGAGGCGCTCGGCCGAACAGCATGTCTCCACCCAGTGCGCCAAGCAGGCGAAGACACTGTCATACGGCAGGAGGGACATCACTGTTCCCCTTCCTCGGCAGCGGACCGCGGCGAGCAGACGAGTCTGGGGGTACGGGAGCAGATCCGTTGGGAGACGATGACCGCGTCGACCACCAGGCCCCTTGCGGGCCATCGGTGTTCGGCTGCTGAGCCGTTTCCTGGGCAGGGAGTTCGGGAGGCCGCAGAGTCCAGGGCTCTTCGGGTTCGTGTCGACGCCCGTCGGCCGCCGACCCACTCACGGCGTCATCGTTGCCGCGGGCATCATCGTCCTCATCAACGAGGGTGTGCCGCAGGTACTCGGCGGCCTGCGGTCGTCCGGACGCCTCCATCATGCGGGCCAGACGGTGGACGAACGCCACCCGTTCCTCGGATTCGCGGGCGATGCCCATGGTCTCCAGCAGAGCGGAGACGAGCTCATGCCGGACCTTCGGCTGCCCGTCCGGCGGCCGGGCATTCTGATCCTGGCGAGCTTCGTCCGGATCGGCATCCTGGGGGTGGTCGATACCGTTCGGCCATTCGACGCCGGCAGGCGTGGCCCGGCTGCCGATGAGGTGACGGTAGGAGTCCGGGATCTCCTCGTCGTTCGCGGCGGCCGAAAGGCAGGACAGGGGACCGATCAGATCCGTCGCGCGCTCGATCTCCTCCTCGTGGCGGGCCAGCCACCAAACGACAGCGCTGCCCGGCGACCGCAGCACGTCTCCACCGAAGTACTCCCGACGGCTGCGCTCGTACTCTCGCTGCTGCTCCCAGGAGCCGACGTTCCTCCTATGCTCCTCAAGCTCTTCCAGATGCTCCCGGTCTCCTTGGCGCAGCCGGAGGCGTACATCGGTGGCGTAGGCCGTCACGGTGCCCGATTCGTCCTGGACGGGCTGTCCGAGCAGCCCGTCCAGCCAATGACACAGGAAGTCGGCACGACTGGGGTGCTCGACCGCCGTGTACTGCTCGACGCGCCGAAGGACGGAAGCCACGGCCAGGGCCCCCGGGTTGCCGTGCGACGTCGTGAGCGGGTCCATGCCGGTCCGCCACCGGACCGTGGCAGAGAAGAGGAACGGGTACTCGTCCAAGCCGCTGGTGACCGGTACGTTGAGGACCGGTATTTCCAGGTACGGCGGCTCGATGGGGAACTCCGTGGTGTCCGGGGCCTCCTCCTCTCCGGAGGCGATTCCCCGCCGACCGTCCCGGGTGTACATGTCGAGTAGCAGCGAGCCGGCCACGACCGCCGTGAGCGGGAACCACATCCAGTTGGGCCAGCCGAGCAGTGCTGCGAAGGCGAGCATGCCGGCGATGAAGCTCACGGGCAGGAGACGTGGCATGCGGCGGAACCTCATATCCCTTCTCCTCTCTCTTGTGCACCGTCGGCGAAGTGCGCAGCGCCCACGCCAAGCAGTACGTCGATCTCGCGGCAGAACAGTTCGCCGATGCGTTGCCGTGCCTCGGGCGGTGCGGGCTCCATGCCGGAGTCGTCCGACGGTGTGGACACAGTCCATTCGCAAACGGCCACATAGAGACGGTTCAGCGCGCCGTAGTCGCCCGCGGCGGCGACGATCAGCGAGCCGGCGACGCGGTGGTCCAGGGGCTCGCACACCAGGGTGTCCAACCAGCGGTGCAGCAGTGGTGTCCACTCCCTCGCCGATCTCGCCATCAGCAGCGCCCGCCACCCCAGCGCGAACTCCTTGTACGGGGGCACAATGCGCAGCGGTGCCGGGTCGAGCAGGCCGAGCAACAGCTCGTCGGCACCCTCCGCCAGGGGAATGCCGGCGATTCGGTCGGCCAGCCGACTGAAAACACGCCGGTTGGTGTACGCGAGGTCCAGAAGCGCCGTGCGGGCCGCCACGCGCTCCTTCCCCGTCTGGCGGAGAGCGAGGTACCGGAGTCGGACGGCAGCCTGCTCCGGATGCGTCGCCGCGATCACCTGCCGGCACACGTCCGTCAGGACCGACGCCAGGCCTGGCGAGATCCGGCCTTTCGCCCAGTCGTAGACGCGGGACCGGAAGTACGAGCCGAACCGCTCGTGGCTGAGGCCGAGTTCGAGCGCTGTCGCCGCCTCGGCCCGGAAGCGCCCGACTTGTTGCCGCGTCCACGTCTCGACGAGGGTGCACACGTGGTCCGGGCATCCAGTGGCCATTGCCTGCTCCGCGAATCTCGCGATCAGATCCATACGGCACTTGGCCTCGAGTTCTGGCATTTCGTTGCACCGCACCACCCAGTCCCTGAAGGCAGGCCTCAAGTCCGGGAAGTCGTTCCAGAAGTGCCTTCTCACGGCACTGTCGTAGGCGAGCCGCCGAAACACGATCCGTCCGTCGTCACTGCGCTCAATGCCGAGTTGCGTGAGCTGCTCACCGAGGCTGGCCCGAGCGAGTCCTCCCGGGCCCTCCTTCTCGTGCCCCAGTACGTCGAGCAGCAACTGCGCGCCTCTCAGGGCCGCCCCCGCCGGGGCATCGCTGACCATGGCTGCGGCCAGCAGCAGCGCGCGCTCGTGTGCTCCACCGTGTTCCCGGAGTTGACGCGCGACTTCCTCGGCCCAGTTGGTCGCTGCGGCCACGGCTTCGGCACACCACATCCGAAAACTCGTGCCGTACCGCTTGGAATCGCGTGCCTCAGCGACCAGTTCGGCCAGTCGCGCGAGTTCCCGCATGGGGGCGCTGACGAACAGCTGGCCCAGTTCCTCGGTGTCCAGGTCAGCGGCGTCGAAGAGCACCTCACGGGCGCGCAGGTGTCGGCTGAAGACGGCACGGCCACGAGGACGTCCCAGCGTCACGACGAGCGACGACAGATCGTCGTGGAGCATCCAGCCCAGACCGGCCGGGAGAACGACCACCATGCGGGCGTCCCCCTCCTCGACAACGGACCGGTACTGGATCAGGGCGTGCTCGGCCGCGGGATAGTCGCCATCGGTGACGTTCGACAGGTCCAGCAGATAGCGGTCGTCGGCCGAGACCTCGAAGGAGCCCTCCTCCCGGGTCGGTGGGAGTTCCTCGACAGGCCTGACGGCGGCTGGTACCTCCTCCAGCAGCATGGTCGCGGCAGCCCGCCTGCCGAGGCCGGGAGGGCCGTCCAGCAGAACCACCGAACCACGGTGTTCGAGTCGTTCGGCGGCCCGCCCGTAGTGCCGGGGCGGCACGAAGCAGCCGATGAGCCGACGGCGCTGCTCGCGGACGAGCGTCAGACGGGCCGTGCCCGCTCTCAAAAGGTGCTCGTTGTCACCCAGCATCCAGGTGACGAAGTTGAACTGGCTGCCGCTGCCGGTGTGAACTCCCGCCCGTGGGGCGGAGACTGTCGTACGATGCCCGGTCACCGCTCGCCGTCCGAGGGGCGTGCGCCTCCCCGCTCCTGGTTCATGGTGCCGTGGTTGTCCCCGACGTAGCCGATCTGTATTCCGTCGCCGGAAATCTGCGGCGCTAGATGCTGCGCGCCTGCTTGGTACAGGTGGCCGCTGCCCGTGTGGACGGGCCCCTGCGGTTCACTGACGAACGTGCCCGTGAAGTCGCCCTTCACGTTCCCGATGCCGCCCCGCTGGAGGTGGTTGATCACCTTCTGCGGCGCGTCCTCGCGGGAGGACCGCTCGTGTTGTCCTTCGGGCGCTGCCGCGGCCAATTCGGGAACGATGCGACCGAGGTCCTCGGCCAAGCGCGACAGATCGGACTCTACGTTGCGATGGTTGAGCCTGCGGTACTGGCAGTCGGCCAATTCCTCCAAGTCTGAAGGTAGTTCCTCACGTTTGAGCCTCGCAGCCTTGCCTACCAGTACCGGGATGACGACGGCGTCCGTGTCGAACGCCTCAAGGATCTCCCGGCGAATCCAGTCCTCCGGATCCGCGAGCGCGGGGCCCCCGTCGGCGGACCTGGCCGCCAGCCAGCGGGGGCCGATGACGGCGAGCAGCACGCTGCAGCGCCGAACGGCGGTGAGGAGCTCCTGCGGGAAATTGCTTCCCGGGCTGATCGACTTGCTTGCACGGAAAACCTTCTCGTCGCCGAACCTTCGGGACAGCTCTCTTTCCACGAGCGTGGCGGTGAACTCCTCATCGCCACTGCGATAGTTCACGAAGATCACAGGCACAGCACAGTCTCCTCTGGGGATGGGCGGCACGAGCCGCCGAAGGATGACGTGGGTGTGCCGCCCCGGGGCAGCACGTGGTCACATGTGAACGGGCACGGCGGAGCAGACAGCCGTGCGTGACGCTTTGGCGGAGAGTGCCGTCAGTGGTCGGCCATGGCATGCGCCAGGCCTGGACGCAGCTCACGGACTGCGGGGTGAGTACGGAATCGGCGCAGTTCACGGTCGAGTTTGCGTACGTCGGTCCGGATCGTCGCCGACGGTGCGAGGTCGGTGAAGACCAGCAGCTCCCGCGCCACTTCGCAGGCGTGCTCGATCTCGCCCGAGGCGGAGTGCGCCAAGGCGCGGCGTAGGCCGTAGCGGACGCGGGTGCGCACCGCGTGCGGGGGAATGCGCAAGCACTCGTGGTCCAGGATCGCTGCGGCCTCCCGGTGCCGTCCCAGGTCGTGCAGGCACCAGCCGGTCACCATCGAGACGAGGTCGGGGAGGTGGGTGGGGCCTAGTACGGGACCGTTGCTCCTGGCATCGTCGTGTGCCAGGAGTGTGCGCGCACGGTCCAGTTCGCTGAGGCAGGCGTACTCGTCGCCGGCCAGCGCGTGCCCCTGAGCGGCGCGCTGGGTCGCCAGCCCGCGGATTCGGGGCGGTACACCGTCGCGCTGCGCCTGCTCGACCAACTCGACGGTTTCTCGGGCGTCGGTGTTATAGAGGGCGACGAGGGCTCGCCGGACCATGGCGTAGTCCGCCAGATCCGTGTCACCGCCGGCCTGGGCCAGTTCCACCGCCTGCGCCGTCCAGTCCAGGGCCTCGGCGACACGCCCTGCCTCCTGTGCCATCCACCCGGCGTACTCGGCGAAGCGGGCGGCGATCACCAGAAGTTCGGACCGGATGCTGCCTGAGGATTGGCCGGCCATGTGAGCGATCGTGGTGGCCTGTCTGCTCAGCGGCGGCAGAAGCGCGGCTGGTGCGGCTGTCTGGCCCAACATCCGCATCTGCTGCAGCTGATCGTGGAACAGGGCGGTTGGCGGCAGTGCCGCGTCGCCCGCCCAGGGTTCACCGCCCCGGCTTCCCAAGGTGGCGGCCACCAGGGAACCGACGCCCGTGGTGAGTACTTCCCTACGCCCCTGGGCCAGGCCTGTATCGATGGGTCTCGGCGCATCCAGCATGCGTGCGAGCTGCCCACCCGTCCCGAAGAAGACGTCGCAACGACGTGCCAGGGCCTGAGTCGGTTTCTTGTCCCCCCGCTCCACCTTGCAAAGGTGTCCTTTGCTACAGCTCACCTCTCTGGAAACCTTCTCCAGCGTTAGGTTCGCGGCTTCTCGCAGTCGCCGCAGCTCCGCGCCGAAGCCTAAAGGAATCTCCATCCGCACCTCCTTGGGTAAGTCATACATGCCTGTTGCGTGCCCTCATGGCTGAAGAGCCGAGAAGAAGTGTGGCACGCGGCACTGGCTCCGAGTAGGGCTGATCAAAAGTTTCCTGTTTCCTCTTCTTTCCTTCAGCGCATAAAGTCCACTTAGCAAACCGACGGTCTATCGATCTTCGGTAGCGGTCCGGGTGTGCGATCCGACTCGCAAGGAGTCACCAGATGCGCCCATCGTGCGCGCGCACGCGCGGGGCGGGGCGGGGCGGGGCGGCGTCGGCCACTCTGATGACCAAGGAAGAACTGGCTCTCATGTCCGGGGTGAACGAGCGCACACGTCAGCTCGCGGAGCTGAGCGAGTTTCTGGGCGTACCGGATGCGATGGGCGAGACCCCCAATCCTCCTCGACGAGGAGCTGTAGGCCAGACGGCAACATCTCTGGGGCGATTTCCGGATCGAGCGCCGCATCCCGGCTCTCCCCGAACCACAAGATTTGGACCACCTCCTCGCCCATACGCCGGAACATGCCGCGGAATGCCTGTGAGCCACTGCTGGGGCAGTGCTCCGAACGGCTTCAGCGGGACAGCGCATCTCGGAGATGAAGGAGGGCGACGGCTCTTGGACCTCCGCCGAAATGGACGGGTGTGACCGCCTCTCGGAACAGCTGAGGAGCGTGGTTCCCGTCTCGCCGGCTTCGCGCAGGCGATCACCGTCAGCCTGCCCGAAGTATGTGCCGCGCACAGTGGCCGAGGCGACAATCGCCCAGCTGGGATATAATCGATGGCGTCAATGATATCTATGGAGGTGCATTCATGAGCCGAACCGTGATCGACCTGGACGATCAACTGGTCGCCGACGTGGCCAAGGCCCTCGGTACCAGCACCAAGAAGGACACGGTGAACACCGCGCTTCGCGAGGTGCTGGAGAACCGACGGAGGGCCCTGGCGCTCACCCGCCTACGTGCGTCGGCGGAAGAGGGCGCCTTCGACCTCGGCCTCTTCGAGGACAAGGGGAACTACCGCCGGTGAACGCCGCTCAATACCTGATCGACACCAGTGCGCTCGCCCGACTGCTCCGCGGCGAAGCCGAGCAGTACGGATGGGACCAGGCAGCAGCCGCCGGGCTCATCGCCACTTGCCCCATCACCGAGCTGGAGTTCTTCTACAGTGCGCGTTCCCCTGCCGATCGTGCACAAGGCATCGAAGACATGCGTCTGCTCTTCGGCTGGGTGCCGGTCGACGACCGCGCCTACGACCGAGCCTGGCGGGTTCAGGAGCTTCTCACCCAGCGCGGACAGCACCGCAGTGCCGGGGTCGTCGATTTGGTGGTGGCCGCCACGGCCGAGTTGCAGGGTCTCACCCTGCTGCACCGCGACCGGGACTTCGAGTGCATCGCCGCCGTCACTGGCCAGGCACTCCAGTGGTACGGCCCTGAAGCCGGCAAGTGAGGCAGGTGCAGGCGGGACGCCTCGCCGGATGGCTCTGCACTTGCGAAGCGCTCCCTGCACTGGAGATGCGAGACGGCCGAGCCAGAGGGGAGCCCGTTCATTCTGGTGCTCGATCCGCCGCGCTTCAAAGCCGTGCCCACAGCGTGCCCGTAAGAGCGGACAACCAAGGTAACCAGGGGCACGGTCTGGCCGGAACAGCTCCCTCGAAACAGCACATCCCTGCAGGTCAGATCCTTAGGCGCTAGCCGAGCGCCGTCGCTTCCCAAGCTGAGAGCGCGAGTTCGATTCTCGTCACCCGCTCCAGTAGAAACCCCCAGGTCACTGACCCGGGGGTTCTTTGTTGTCTAGACCGGCCAGAGGGTTGGGCACCACAAGCGCACCACTAGCGTTCCGCCTGCGGCGTGACCTCTAGGGCCGCCACTCCTCTCGATAGCCGGGATGCTCGGCGTAGGACTGGGCGAGGACCCGCAGCGCGTATGCGAGCCCGGGTATGCGCAAGTCCGTGGGATCCATCGTCTTGAAGTCCCGTGCCAGCATGTCGATCAGGTCGAGCATCGGCAGATGGCTGTCGAGAAGGGCCTCACCGCCAAAAGTGTGAGCCACGTAGGCATAGGCGTGGTTGTCCTCCTCGTTGCGTGCACGGAGGAACCTCAGCAGGTCGTCCATGAGCTCATCCTCCCGTGCCATCTGCTTCGTCACCGACCTGCTTGGCTTCCCCTCCGTTGTGGTGTTTCGCACGCTCGGCGCGGACCAGGTCGTCGAGGCGGGCAGCGACCTCGCGTTGCCTTTCCTCATCGGAGTGCTGATAGATCAGTGCGGCCTTCTCGGAGGACTGGCCTGCGCGAACCATCGTGTCCTTGAGAGTGGCTCCCGATCGGGTCGAGAGGGTGTGCCCGGTGTGACGAAGGTCGTAGAAGCGGAAGCCGTCCGGAAGCCCGACGACCTCGCGGGCACGGCGCCACTTCCGACCGAAGGACGTGCGCCGGAAAGCCGCTCCCTTCTCGCCAACGAAGAGAAGACCGTCGGGCCCCTTCTCGGCGTACCAGTCGAGGTGCCGCCTCAGATCCTTGTGGAGGAAGGCCGGGAAGACGACCGTACGGACACCCGCATCGGTCTTGGTCTCGCCGGGAGCCCGCTTGCCGTTGGTCCGCTCGGGCTCCGCGACACGGACGCGGATCAGCAGGTTGTCGAGGTCGACGTCTCGGCGGCGGAGGCCGGCGAGTTCCTCGGGTCGCATCGGACCGTACGCACCGAGGTAGACCATGAGGCGCCAGCGAATCCCGATCGCGTCGGCGAGGGCGTCGACCTGGGCGACGGTGGCGATACGACGTTCGGCGGCTGACTCCTTGCCCGCGCCCTTGATCCGGCATGGGTTGCGGCTGATCAGTTCGTCGTCGACGGCTGTTTCCATGATGGCTTTGACGAGCCGGTATGCCTTGGCGACGGTTGTCTTTGCACCGGTCGCCCGCAGCCGCTCAGTGCGCCACTCACGGACGCGAGGAGCGGTGATCTCCCCTCTAGGTCGAGGGCGGCGAAGGCCGGGAAGATGTGGACCCTCAGGAGGTCTTCGTACAAGTCCACGGTACGGACGGACAGTTCGCGTTCTTCAACCCACTTCTCGGCGTACGTACCGAAGTTGACCGCTCCCGCGTCGGGGGAGCGCCAGTCGCCACGGGTGAGATCCGCCTCTACCTGAGAGGTCGTTCTCTTTCCGAACCTCATGTGTGGATTCCGCTGGTCAGGCATGGGTTGCAGCTGCCGCGGAAGTCTCGACTCGTTGCCGGTCGGGATGGTGTGGGGGTGGCGGATGCCGTCGATGCGGGCGGTCCTGGAAGCGCGGCGGAAGGCCGCGGTGGTGCGGGTGGAGGAGCTCGAAGCCGAACTGGTTCGGGTGCGGACGGACTTGGCGGACGCGGAAGAGGTGCTCAGGCGTCGGGTGATCGGTCTGGAGCAGTATCTGGAGGCGTTGGCCGAGGAGGAAGCGCCCGTGGTGGTGACTGTCGGAGTGTCGCGGAGGAAGCCGGTCGGGCCGCGACGTGCGGTGCCGCGCCGGGAGAACGCGGTCGGTGTCGGGGACCTATCGGTGGACTACCAGGCGTTGATGGCCGCCGTCCTGGAGGCGGGAGGCGGGAGGCGGGAGGCGGGAGGCGGGAGGCGGGAGGCGATGGGCTGGGTGCCCGGCGGGCGGCGGTGGTGCTGGGCTGGGACAGCGCGTCCGTCTCCCGCGTCGAGGGCGCGAGGGCCCGGCTGAAACGGCTGGTGGAACGGGGCTGGCTGGTCGAGGAGAAGCCGGGTAGGTTCATGCTGTCTGCGCTGGAGCAGGACGCTGCTGATGGTGGGCGGCCAGTCGGCGGCTCATGAGTGTGGTCATCGACCACCGGATGACGGCTTCGCTGGTGTCGGTGCGCCGTTCGTAGTCACGGACCATGCGCCGGCTGCACAGGAGCCAGGCGGTTGGGTCGGCCGCGTGGCGAGGTGTCTGCCGTGGCAGCTCCTTTTCCTCGCGGCCTCCCGCCGAACCGGACTTGACGCTTTCGCTATCATCCGG
>NZ_JBEZLQ010000013.1:0-340077 GCF_040652235.1 Streptomyces sp. NPDC048277 | reverse complement strand
GCCACCCCTCCCCCGCTGGCAACCACGCCCGGACGCCAAGGCGCGTAGGCACGGGGGGGGGCGTCCGGACAACCGGACGCACCGCCCCTTCGTGCTGCCCGCCTTGCCCGCCGGGGGGGCCTAGTCCAGCCAGTGCTGCCGGCCGAGGCTGATCAGGCGCAGCTGGCGGTTGGCGACCTGGGCGACGCGCTGCCGCTCCGCCTCCGAGGACTCCTCCGACTCCAGGGTCTCCAGGAACAGCGAGGCGGTGATGAGCATCTGGTCCACGTAGAGGTGGGCCAGCATCAGCAGGTCGTCGTCGTTCCAGCCCTGCGCCTCGGGGTCCTTGGCCAGCTCGGCCCGCACCTCCTCGGCGAACCGCGCCAGTTGGGCCCGGATCGCCTCGCGCACCGGCTGCACCCCGCCGTGCCGCTCCCGGGCGATGAACCGGACGTGCGACGGATGGGCGGCCACATGGTCGGCGATCAACCGCACCGCGTGGGTGATGCGCTCCTGGCCGGGCATGGAGACCGTCGTACGGACCATGGGGTGCAGGCTGCCGAGGGCCTCGTCGACGAGGGCGACCCCGAGGTCGGCGGTGGAGCGGAAGTGCCGGTAGAAGGCGGTCGGTGCGACGCCCACGGCCCGGGTGACCTCGCGCAGCCCCAGGCTGCTCAGGCTCTGCTCCTCCAGCAGCCCGAGCGCCGCGTCCAGGAAAGCCTGGCGGGTCTTCTGCTTCTGGGCCTGCCGGATACCGAGGGTGTGACTCATGTCATCCAGTTAACAACTGTTCTCTGGAATTGGAAAGCCGTGCGAGTTGCTAGACTCAAAGTCAGTGAACAACTGTTACTACAACCGTTCACCCAAACTTAACGGAGGGGGGATCGAATCCCATGCTGTTCCTCGTCGCCGCACTCATGCTGCTCGGCGTGGTGCTGGGCACCGTGGCCCACGCGCCGCTCGACGTCACCGCAGGACTAGCCACCGTGATCGTCGTCTGGCTGGCCGTCTTCGCACTCCGCGAGCGCATCGCCCGCCGCCGCCACACCTCGGCCAACTGACCTTCCGCCCCCGCTCACTTGAGGAGCTGAGCATGATGCAACTCACCGCCCCGGCCACCCCCCGCCCCCAGACCCGCACCCGCGACGCCGACGGCATGGCCGTGGCGTCCTTCATCCTGGGCCTCCTCGGCCTCCTGGTGCTGAACCTGCTCCTGGGCCCGATCGCGATCATCCTGGCCCTGGTCTCCCTGTGGCGCGGCACGACCCGCAAGGGCCGCGCATACCTGGGCCTGGCCCTGGGCGTGGCCGACCTGGCGGTCCTGGCGATCGCGATGGAGATCTCGAACACGGTGTCCTGGAGCCTGTAAGCAGGCCTCAGGAAGGCGCCCCTTCAGGGGCGCGGGGAACTGCGCGACCAGCCCCGCACGGCCCGCGGTGACCCACCGGCCCGAGCCGACCACGGCGCCCCTCGGTTCTGCGGCGGAGCCCCCCGTAGAATCGACGTCACCATGGCCTACCTCGACCACGCCGCCACGACCCCGATGCTCCCGGAAGCGGCAGAAGCACTCACCGCCGCCCTCCGCGTGAGCGGCAACGCGTCTTCCCTGCACGCCTCCGGCCGCAAGGCCCGCCGCACGGTCGAGGAATCCAGGGAGACCCTCGCGGAAGCGCTCGGCGCCCGCCCCAGCGAGGTCGTCTTCACCTCCGGCGGCACCGAGGCCGACAACCTCGCGGTCAAGGGCCTCTACTGGTCCCGCCGCGACGCCGACCCCGCCCGTACCCGGATCCTGTCCAGCCCCGTGGAACACCACGCCGTCCTCGACGCGGTCCACTGGCTCGGCGAACACGAGGGCGCGACGGTGGAGTACCTCCCCGTCGACGGCTATGGCCGGGTCCACCCCGACGCGCTGCGCGAGGCGATCGCCCGCAACCCCGACGACGTGGCCCTCGCCACCGTCATGTGGGCCAACAACGAGATCGGCACGGTCCTGCCGGTCCGTGAACTCGCCGACGTGGCCGTCGAGTTCGGCATCCCCCTGCACGCCGACGCGGTCCAGGCCTTCGGCCAGGTCCCCGTGGACTTCGGCGCCTCCGGCCTCGCCGCGATGACCGTCTCCGGCCACAAGGTCGGCGGCCCGTACGGCATCGGCGCGTTGCTCCTCGGCCGTGAGTACACCCCCGTACCGGTCCTGCACGGCGGCGGCCAGGAGCGGCACGTCCGCTCCGGCACCCTCGACGTCCCGGCGATCGCCTCCTTCGCGGTCGCCGCCCGCCTGGCGGCCGAGCGCCGCGAGTGGTTCGCCCGGGAGATCGGCGCCCTGCGCGACCGGTTGACCGGCGCCGTGCTCACGGCCGTACCGGACGCGATCCTCGGCGGCGACCCGGTGGACCGGCTCCCGGCCAACGCGCACTTCACCTTCCCGGGCTGCGAGGGCGACTCGCTGCTCCTGCTGCTGGACGCCCAGGGCATCGAGTGCTCGACCGGCTCCGCGTGCACCGCCGGGGTCGCCCAGCCGAGCCATGTCCTGCTGGCCACCGGCACCGACCCGGACCTGGCCCGCGGCACCCTGCGCTTCTCGCTCGGCCACACCTCCACCCAGGCCGACGTCGACGCGGTCGCGAAGGCGATCGGCCCGGCGGTGGAGCGGGCCCGGGCCGCCGGACTGAGCTGAAAGTACACGCGGGAGCTGAGAGCAACATGCGGAATCTGCCCCAACTGTGTTCCAAAGAGGGGGAGTTGCGGGGTTCTTCCCCAGCGTTCTCACAGTGCGTGGCCATGGCTCACCTCAGGTCGTTCCTTAAGTTCTCCTGACATGACAGACAACGCCTCTGCCTCCGAGCAGACCCCCGAGCCCGTTTCCGCCGACACCCTCTCCGCCCAGCCGGGTCGTCACCGCGTGGACAACACCATGAAGCGGCGGCGCGTGCTGATCGGCGGCGCCACCATCGCCGCGGCCGGCGGGCTGATGGCCGCGGGCCTCGCCTCCGCCGACACCGTCACCTCGGAGAGCGACTCCGACGCCTCCACCTCCGTCACCAGCGACGCCTCCTCCGGCGTCTGCTCCCTCACCTCCGAGGTCACCGAGGGCCCCTACTCGCTCACCGGCGCGCTGGTGCGCGAGGACGTCCGCGAGGGCAAGGACGGTGTCGAGGTCCAGTACACCTTCACCGTCGTCGACGAGGCCAACGACTGTGCTCCGCTGGCGGACGCGCTGGTCGAGATCTGGCACTGCGACGCGCTCGGCGAGTACTCCGGCTTCGTGGGCAAGAACGGCCACACCGAGGACGACGACGGCACCTTCCTGCGCGGCGGCCAGATGACCGACTCCGACGGCCAGGTGAGCCTCATCTCGATCTGGCCGGGCCACTACGTCTCGCGTGCCGTGCACGTCCACATGCGGGTGCACACCGATGTGACGCTGACCGACGACTCGTACACCGGCGGCTCGGTCATCCACACCGGTCAGCTCTTCTTCGACGCGGACATCAACACCGAGGTCCAGGCGACCTCGCCGTACTCCGACAACACCACCACGGAGACCCAGCTCTCCGACGACACCATCTACGACGACGGCGGCGCCTCCTCCGGCCTGCTGACCCTGACCGCACTGGGTGACAGCGTCTCCGACGGGTACCAGGCGACGCTCACCGTGGGTGTCAGCACCTCCTGAGGCCGACGGGCCCGGAGTTCGCTGGCACCGCCGGCCCGGCCGACCTCACCCGTCATGGTCGCCGGGCCGGCTGGTCACCCCAGCTCCCGGGCGAGCGCCCGCAGGTCGTCGTCGCTCGCGAGGCGGTTCTCCCGGGTCATCAACTGCTTCACCTGATCGAGCAGTTGGTCCAGGCCGGCCGGGGGCAGGTCGATTCCGAGCGCTGCCGTCCGGTCGGCCAGGGTGTACGGGCCGCTGTCGGGAGTGAAGGGGATCCGGCGCTCGTTGCCGACCAGGGACGGCTCCACGCAGTTGTGGAGCAGCGGATCGACCGCCGTCTCCTGGGTGATGAAGTCCAGTCCGCCCCAGCAGAACGCGTCCGGACCCGTGATCGGGTGGTTCCAGGCGGTCTGATAGCCCGTCACCTCCGCGCCCAGCCGCGCGAGTTCGGTGAGCTCCTCGGTGCGGATGCCGGTACGGACGCCGTAGACGGCCTCGAAGGCCAGTGCGGTGGCGGCGAGATCGGCGTTGCCGGGGCCGCCGCAGTAGCCGTTGACCGACAGTTCCACGGCGGTGGCGCCGGCCCGGACGGCGGCGACCGCGCAGCCGACGGCCAGCCCGAACGTGTTGTGCGGGTGCAGTCCCACCGCCACCTCGGGCGCCAACTCCCGTGTCCGGTGCACCAGATAGCCGTACGCCTCCGGGCTCATCGCGCCCGGCCCGTCGAAGAGGGTCAGCTCGCCGGCCCCGGCCTCGGTGAGCGCCGCGACGGTCGCCGCGTGGTCCTCCTCCGTCAGGTACGACACCATCAGCATCGGCGCGATCACATCGAGGCCCGACGAGCGGGCGTACCCGATGAGCCGAGCCGCCCGCCCCAGTACGGCGGCCCGGTCGCGCGAGGTCTCCGGGGTCCGCCACTCCTCGCCCCGCCAGGCGGCGGCGTACACGTCGGGCCGGTAGAGCAGTGCCGTCTCGCCGAAGCCCTGCACCCACACCTGGACGGCGTCGTAACCGGCCCGCGCGGCACGGTCGATGTCCTCCGTAGAGCGCATCAGCGGGCAGATCACCCGGCACTCGGGGTTCTCGCCCTTGACCAGATCCACCTCGGCCTTCAGCACGCCCTCTGCACGCCCGCCGGGCCCGGCGGTGACGACCTCCGGCACCCCGGTCGCCACCACCCGCCGCAGAAAGGCGCGCTTCGCCCCGGCCGGGGCCGTGACGCCCGGCAGGGTCTCCAGGGAGCGCAGCGTCGCGTCCCGCAGCCGGACCGTCTCCGGCAGCGAACCCACCACGTCCGTACGGCGGTTGAGCGGGCTCACCGACCAGCGGCCGGGCTCATGGGCACCGGGCGCCCGCCGGGCGCCGAGCTCGGCGCGGAAGCGGGCGATCTCCTCCGGGGTGAAGACGGGGGGTTTCTGCACGGTTGTCCTCCGGGTCGGCGGCGTCCTCGGTACCGCTGCCCATACAAGCCCTCTGTCGACACACTTGGCAAGAAGGCGCCCGAGATCCGGTTAACGAAGCTCTCATGTTTACTTTGTGTCGACACTTGGCTATGACTGTCGGCAGGCTCCGATCCCCCATGGAGGGAGGCTCCTGTGCTTCAGGACGCGCCAGAACACCCACTCGGTCCTCGTTCAGGGCGGCTCGCCGGCAAGGTCGCCGTCATCGGCGGCGCCGGAAGTGTCGGCCCCGGCTGGGGCAACGGCCGCGCCGCCGCCGTGCTCTTCGCCCGCGAGGGCGCCACGGTCTTTCTCACCGACCGGGACAAGGACGCGCTGGAGGTCACCGCGGCCCAGATCCGCAGCGAAGGCGGCACGGTCCGCACCGATCTCCTGGACGTCACCGAACCCGACGCCGTCCAGGCCTACTTCACCGAGACGGCCGCACGGGCCGGCCGGATCGACATCCTCGTCAACAACGTGGGCGGCTCCCGGCCGGGCGGCGTGGCGGAGCTGAGTCCGGAGGACTGGGACAGCCAGCTGCGGACCAACCTCACCAGCGCCTTCCTCGCCTGCAAGCACGTCATCCCGGTCATGCGGCGGGGCGGGGGAGGGGCGATCGTCAACACCGCCTCCTGCTCCGGGCTGCGCTGGACCGGCGCCGCCCAGGTGGGCTACGCGGCGGCCAAGGCCGCGGTCATCCAGCTGTCCCGGGTCACGGCCGTCCAG
This sequence comes from Streptomyces sp. NPDC048277, assembly GCF_040652235.1. Classification (NCBI taxonomy): domain Bacteria; kingdom Bacillati; phylum Actinomycetota; class Actinomycetes; order Kitasatosporales; family Streptomycetaceae; genus Streptomyces; species Streptomyces sp. NPDC048277. Next base: position 334,278 of record NZ_JBEZLQ010000013.1, on the reverse strand, counting down.
TACGCGCCGGACGGGATCCGGGTCAACACCGTCGTCCCCGGGCAGCTGCACACCCCGATGGTCGAGGCCCGGCTGGCCGGGCAGCGGGCGGGCGGGGACGTGGACAAGCTGCTCTCCCAGCGGCAGGCCCGGATCCCGCTCGGCTTCATGGGCGACGGGCGCGACACGGCGTACGCGGCGCTGTTCCTGGCCTCGGACGAGGCGCGGTTCGTCACCGGCACCGAGATCGTCGTCGACGGCGGAATGACGGCGCGCTGTGACTGAGCCCGCCGCGACCGCACCGGCCGTCCTGCCCCAGGTACCGCTCCCCGAGCCCTCGCCGGGGTGCCCGCCCCCGCACCCCTCGCCCCGGGTGCCGAAACTCCGGCTGCCGCCGGGCAGTTGCGACGCCCACTGCCACATCTTCGGACCCGCCGGCGTCTTCCCGTACGCGCCGGACCGCACCTTCACCCCGCTCGACGCCCCCAAGGAACAACTCGGGGCCCTGCACGCCCACCTGGGGCTGGAGCGGACGGTGGTCGTGCAGTCGTCCTGCTACGGCCACGACCACCGGGTGCTGCTCGACGCCCTCGCGGCCGGACGGGGCGCGGTGCGGGGGGTGGCGCTGGTCGGCGAGGCGACGAGCCGGGCCGAGGTGGAGGAGCTGCACCGGGCGGGCGTACGGGCCTTCCGGCTCAACTTCCTTCCGCATCTGCGGAGCCGGCCGACCGGCGCCGAGATCGACGCCGTACTGGAACGCGTCGACGGCCTCGGCTGGGCCGCCCAGCTCCATGTGCGGGGCGAGGACCTGCCGGGCCTGGCAGACGTCGTACGCACCCTGCCCGGCCGGGTGGTGATCGACCACATGGGCCGGGTCGACCTGGCCGCGGGCCGGGACGGCCCGGCCGTCCGCGGCCTGCGCGCGCTGCTCGACACGGGGGACGTGTGGGTCAAGGTCAGCGGCGTCGACCGGGTCTCCCTGGAGGGCCCGCCGTACACCGACGCAGTCGGCCTCGCCGCGTCCCTGGTGGCGTACGCGCCGGAGCGGGTGGTATGGGGCACCGACTACCCGCACGTCAACATCACCGGCGCACCCCCGGACGACGGCCTCCTGGTCGACCTCCTCGAACACATCGCCCCCGACCCGGTCCACCTGCGGCAACTGCTGGTGGACAACCCAGCGGAACTCTTCGACTTCGATGCGCTGACCGCCCCGTAAGGGGCGCGGGGAACTGCGCGACCAGCCCCCACCGTGCCGCACCCGACCAACACACCCCCCACGGCACCCCCAAGTGAAGCGTCTAGTGTCGCCAGAGATGCCTGATATTTCGCTGACGCATCTCTTGAAACCCCGAAAGTGTCGACAGTATGGTCCCGGTTGAAACGCGTGAGGAGACGGCCATGCACCAGCTGCCCCAGGGCACCCTCATCCGGCGCGGCGACGAGGCCTACGAACAGGCCCGTCTCGACGCCGTCTGGAACGAACGCAAACCCGACCGCCACCCCGACGTCATCGTGCTCGCCCGAAACGAGCTGGACGTCGTCGCGGCCGTCCGGCTGGCCCGCGCCGAGGGACGGCGGATCGGCATCCGCTCCGGCGGACACAGCTGGGTCGGCAACGGCGTCCGCGACGGCGGGATGCTGCTCGACCTCTCGCACCTGACGGAGGTCACCGTCGACCCGGCCACCCGGACGGCGACCGCACAGCCGGCGGCCACCGGACCCGCCCTGCTCGAAGCCGCCGCCCCGCACGGTCTGTTCTTCCCCACCGGTCACGCCCCCACCGTCGGCCTCGGCGGCTTCCTCCTCGGCGGCGGCTACGGCTGGGACTCCCGCCACCTCGGCCCGGCCTGCCTCGGCATCCGCGCCGTGGACGTCGTCCTCGCCGACGGCACCCTGGTGCACGCCACCGACGCCAACCACCCGGCCCTGCTGTGGGCGGCGCGGGGCAGCGGACCCGGCTTCTTCGGCGTCGTCACCCGCTTCCACCTCGACCTGCACCCGGCGCCGAAGCGGCTGCTGCGCACCCTGCACAGCTACCCCCTCGAACTCCGGGACGAGGTGCTGGCCTGGATGTACGACACGCTCGAACTGCTGCCGAGGGAGGTCGAGTTCTCGGCCAAGGTCGGCTTCGTGGAGGGCCTCGACCGGCACACCGTGTCGGTCACCGCGACCGCGTTCGCCCAGGACGAGGACTCCGATCCGCTCGCGCTGCTGGAGACCGCGCCCTTCCGGGACAAGGCGCTGCGGGAGGTCGTGAGCGCCGGGACCACGATGGCCGAGCTGTACACGCACGCCGACCGGATGACCCCGGCCGGGATGCGCTGGGCCCTCGACGGGATCTGGACGGACGAGCCGGTCGACAAGGTCCTGGACGCGGCCCGGCCGCTGTTCGACTCCGCGCCGGACACCACCAGCCACGTCCTGTGGATGCTCTGGGGCGGCTTCCCGGAGCGCCCCGACGCCTGCTGGTCCAGTCAGGCCAAGCTCTATCTCTCGCCCAACGCCGGCTGGACGGACCCGGCCGAGGACCTCCTCCACGAGCGGTGGGCGCACGGCGAACTCGCCGCGATCCAGCACCTGTCCAAAGGTCTGCAGTTCTCCGACAACAACGTCGCGGACCGCTTCGACCACGGGCTCAGTCCGGCCAGCGCGGCCCGCCTGGACGAGATCCGGGCCGTGTACGACCCCGACGGCCTGTTCCGCACCTACATGACCGCCGACGAATCCACCACCGCCTACGCCGCCGCGGGCCCCGCGCGGATGCACTGATCCTTGCCCTGAAGGAGAGCCGTTCCATGCAGACCTCGAGAATCCCGCGGCGCCGTACCCTCGTCCTCCTGACCGCCCTGGCCGCCACCGTGTCGCTGACCGCCACCGCCTGCGGCGGCGACTCGGCCGCCGGCACCCAGACCGCCGACGGCAAGGCGAAGATCACCGTCCTGCGCTCCAACGGAGCCATCTTCGAGCCGCTCTACATAGCCGAGCAGCAGGGCTACTTCAAGGACGCGGGCCTCGACGTCACCATCAAGGCCGGCGCCCAGGACACCTCGCAGAACGCGCCGTCCGTCCTCAACGGCGAGGCCCAGTTCGCGATGACGGACAGCTCGGGCTTCCTCAAGGGCGCGGCCTCGGGCATGGGCATCCGGATCGTCACCGGCCTGCAGTCCGCGACGACGAAGACCGACCCCACCGACGGCCTGCTGGTGAAGAAGGACAGCAAGATCACGTCCTTCAAGGACCTGGAGGGCAAGACCGTCGGCATCTCCGCGCTCGGCGGCACCATCCAGTTCATCTGCGAGTACCTGACCCAGAAGGCGGGCGGCGATCCCTCGAAGATCAAGTTCGTGGCCCTGCCGACCACTTCGCTCACCGACGCCGCCAAGTCCGGCAAGACCGACGCGGTGTTCTCCTTCGGCCCGTTCTACTTCGCCGCCAAGGACAGCGGACTGCGCTCCATCGGCAACGGCATGAACGACCTGCCCGGCATGGTCCAGGGCCTGCTCTTCGCCAGCCAGAAGTACCTGTCCGCCAACAGCGGCACCGCGAAGAAGTTCACCGACGCCGTCGCCAAGGCCATCACCTACGCCGACGCCCACCCCGCGGCCGTCAAGGCGATCGACAAGAAGTACACGCAGGTCGACGCCTCCTTCATCGACGCGCACGACATCAGCTACTACGACAAGAACCTCAACACGACGATGATGCGCACGGTGATCACGAAGATGCACGAGTTCGGCCTGCTCGACACGGAGCCCAAGGACGCCGACGTGTACTGGGACCAGGCCCCCGTGGTGACCTCGTGAAGGTCCGTCTCCTCCAACTGGGCGCCGTCATCGGCGTGCTGGCGCTGTGGGCGCTGGTCGCGGCGGCGGACCTGGTGAGCGCGACCGCGCTGCCCGGCCCCGCCGCCGTCGCCGGCGCGCTCGGCGGCCTGCTCGGCAGCGGGACCTACTGGCAGGCCATCGGCGACACCCTGGACGGCGCGGTCGTCGGGCTCGCGGTGGCCGTCGCCGTCGGCATCCCGGTCGGCCTGGTCACCGGGGTGTACGCGGCGGCCGAGGAGTCCTCCCGGCTGCTGGTGGAGATCCTGCGCTCCTTCCCGGTGATCGCCCTGCTCCCGGTGTTCCTGCTGGTCCTCGGCTCGACCCCGGGCATGAAGGCCACGGTCGTCTTCATCGCCTGCGTCTTCCCGATCCTGCTCCAGTCCCAGTACGGCGCCCGCAGCGTGACCCCGGCCGTGCACGAGACCGTGCACAGCTACCGCATCCCCCGGCTGCTGCGCTTCCGCCGGGTGATCCTGCCCGGCGCCGTCCCCTCCGTGATGACCGGACTGCGCCTCGCCGCCACCACCTCCGTCCTGGTCGCCATCGGCGTCGAGGTGCTCACCACCCTGCCCGGCATCGGCCACATGATCATGGAGTCGCAGCAGGCCGGCGCCTCGGACCGGGCGTACGCCTACATCCTCACGGCGGGCACGATCGGCTACTCGATCACCCTGCTCGCCCAGTACGCCGAACACCGGCTGCTGCGCTGGCGGCCGCCGGCCAGGGCGGGTGAGGCGGCATGACCGTCCGTGCGGCGATCCGCCAACTCTGGCTCCCCGCCCTGGTGTTCGTGATCCTGCTGATCTCGACCGCGGGCAGCACCAGCTTCTACTTCCCGCCCCTGACCACGGTCCTGCACACCCTGTGGACCGAACTCGCGGGCGGCGGACTGCTCGACGACCTCTGGTTCAGCCTCCGCAACATCGTCCTCGGACTGCTCCTGGCCACCGTCGTCGGCGTCGGCGCGGGCCTGGTGATCGGTGAGGTCCGCACCCTGCGCCTGGCGCTCGGCCCGCTGCTGGACTTCGCCCGCGCCACCCCGACCGTCGGCTTCGTGCCGGTCATCATCCTCACCCTGGGCATCGGCTCGGGCCCGAAGGTCTTCCTGATCTTCCTCGGCTCGCTCTGGCCGATCCTGCTCAACACCATCGCCGGGGTGGGCCAGATCAACCCCGCCGTGCACGAGACCTCCCGCGGCTACCGCGTCCCCTGGCATCTGCAACTGCGCCGGGTGGTACTGCCGGGAGCCCTGCCGCAGATCTTCGCGGGCATCCGGGTCGCCCTGTCCATCGCCGTCGTCCTCATGGTCGTCAGCGAGATCTACGGCTCGCCCATCGGCCTCGGCAACTTCATCCTGCAGAGCGGCTCCAGCTTCCACGTCGCCGACACCTGGGCCGGCACCCTCCTCATCGGCGTCCTCGGCTACGGCCTGAGCGTGCTGCTCCTGCTCTGCGAGCACGCCCTGCTGGGCTGGTACCACCAGCGTGCGCCCCGGGCACGCCGCCGCCCCCTGCCCACCACGTCCACCGAGTCCACCGAGTCCATCGAGAAGAAGAGCAACGGAGTGGTCGTATGACCCGCGGATCCGCCCTCCACGTCGAGGACCTCTGCATGACCTTCGGCCAGGGCCCCCAGCAGCACAGGGTGCTCGCCGGGCTCAGCCTGCGGGTGGACCCCGGGGAATCCGTGTGCATCGTCGGCCCCTCCGGCGCCGGCAAGACCACCCTGCTGCGCTGCCTGGCCGGACTCACCCCGCCCACCTCCGGCGCGGTCCGCTACGGCGACCAGCGCCTCACCGGGCCGCACGCCGACATCGCCGTGGTCTCCCAGGACTACCGCGGCTCGCTGCTGCCCTGGATGCGGGTGTGGGACAACGTGGCCTTCCCGCTCCAGGGAAGGGGCGTGAAGAAGGCCGCCCGCAGGGCGACCGCGCTGGAGTGCCTGGACGCCGTCGGCCTCGCGGACGTCGGCGACAAGTACCCCTGGCAGCTCTCCGGCGGTATGCAGCAGCGCGTCGCCATCGCCCGCGGCCTCGCCTACGACGCCCCGGTGCTGCTCATGGACGAGCCGTTCGGCTCGGTGGACGCCCAGTCCCGCTTCGACCTGGAGGACCTCACCCTCCAGCTCCGCCGCCGCCTCGGCATCACCGTCGTCGTGGTCACCCACGACATCGACGAGTCCGTCTACCTCGGCGACCGCGTGATCGTCCTCGGCGGCCGCCCCACGGCCGTACTCGACACCCTGACCGTGCCCTTCGGCACCGACCGCGACCAGCTCACCACCCGCGCCGACCCGCGCTTCGCGGAACTGCGCACCCGGGTACTGGCCCGGATCCGGGGCGAGCGCCTCGACCAGGACGCCGAGCCGGCCCACAACTAGACCCGCCGCACCACCGACCAGGGGGCGTGCGCCCACCGGGCGCCACGCGTGGCTCACCCCTGCCCGCGGATCCCCGTATCGCCGATCGGCGATACCCCCTGCCCGAAAACACTGGAAGACAAAGGAGTTCACAGTGCTGCCCACCAACAGGCCGGACAACGAGACCGCTTCGCCCGTCACCGACCTTCTCGACCGGCCCGTCGCCAACCGGGCCCGCCCCCGCGCCCTCATCATCGCGGTGGCCGCCGCCCTCGCCCCCACCCTGCTCGCCCCGGCCACCGCGCAGGCCGCCGGCCGGAAGAAGGGCAAGGGCGCCAAGGCCGACACCTGCATCACCGTCGCCTCGGACGAGACCCTGACCCTCACCGAGACCACCACCGCGACCTGCCTGACCATCGAGGAGGGCGGCACCATCGCCGTCCCCGACGGCTACAGCCTCTCCCTCACCGTCAACGGGGTCGAGACCGGCAGCGAACTCGCCGCGCTCACCGACGGCAACGGCGGCGTCGCCACCGCCATCGCGGCCGGCACCTACAGCGGGACCATCGTCCTGAACGTCGCCGAGGCCACCGACGTCACCTACTCCACCCTCACCTTCCCCTTCCGCCAGGCCATCTACGTCGACTCCGACGGCGTGGACGAGTCCAAGTCGGTGCCCTCCGCCGTCATCGGCGGCACCGTCACCGACAGCGCCGCGACCGGCGTCACCCTCACCTCCAACGGCGAGGCGTTCAACGGCGTGTACGTCGCCGACGGCGCCACCTACACCCTCACCGACCCCACGATCGCCTTCGACGGCAACGGCCGCTGCGACTTCGTCGGCTACGGCGCCGCGATCGTCGGCACCGGCTCCGGCACCACCCTCGTGGTGGACGGCGCCACCATCGGCAACGAGGGGGTCGTCCGCACCGCGGTCATCGCCGACGCCACCGCCAACGTCGTCGTCAAGAACTCCACCATCCACTGCGCCGACGGCACCGTGCCCGCCGAGTACCCGTCCGCAGGCACCGGCGACACCCGCTACATGATCACCGTCCCCTGGATGCTCGGCATCTCCGGCAACGTCCGCGCCACCAACCTGCTCGGCGCCAGCACCAAGGCGTCGTACATCAACTCCAAGATCTCCTCGGAGAAGTGGGGCGCCCTGTCGGTCGACGGCGGCAGCTACTGCACCCTCACCGCCATCAACAGCACCATCGCCAACACCGGCGGCGAGGGCTACGGCAGCTACGCCATCGGCAACGTCACCGAGCACTTCCTCGGCTGCACCTTCGACGTCGGCGACTACGCCCTGATCCACTGGGGCGCCTCGGCGCACTACGGCGACAGCACCGCCGACGCGGTCTCCGCGCTCAACGACTCCCTCGACATCGGCCTCACCAGTGCCGAGCTGAGCGCGCTCCCGGAGCAGTCCACCACCATCGACGCCGGCCGCTTCATGGTCATGTGGTACGCGGCGGGCTCGGTCGCCATCGACGGCGGCACCCAGGTCACCACCGGCGAGACCACGTTCATGTGCAAGGCGGTGGCGGGCACGGTCACGGTCGACGGCTCCGACGGCGCGACGATCACCTCCGGCACCGGCGTCCTCTTCCAGCTGATGGACACCGACCGCCCGAGCAGCGTCACGGTGTCCGGTTACCCCTGGTCGAGCGAGACCACCGGCACCTACACCGAGCCCACCGGTTCGCCCACCAAGTCCTCCAGCTGGGTGACCACGTCCTCCCAGTCCACCGACGCGAAGGGAACCTTCACCGACATCGCCCTGACCGGCGACTTCTACAACTCCGTCTGGGGCGGCGGCAACGCGAGCCTCCAGGGCCAGAACCTCAGCCTCTCCTTCACCCGCACCACGGTCGAGGGCGTGATCTCCGCGAGCACGGCCAAGCACAGCGTCTCGACGATCACGAAGACGGAGTACCGCCAGATCAGCGAGGTCACCAACACCCCGAGCGCGGTGGTGAACAACGGCGTCCTGGTGAGCCTGGGCGCGTCGTCGACCTGGACCGTGACGGGAACGTCGTACCTGAGCGCCCTGACCCTGGCGTCGACGGCGTCGGTCGAGGCGCCGTCGGGCAAGACGGTCACCCTGACGGTCAACGGCACGGCGACGACCATCACCCCCGGCCAGAGCTACACGGGCGCCCTGACCCTGACGGTGTCGTAAGAAGACGAACAGAAGAAAGCCGGCCCCCGGGATTGGATGCGAACCGACATCCCGGGGGCCGGAGCTTTTCAGAGCTTTTCAAAGGGGGAGGGGCGTCCCTACCTGCTTTTAGGGGCGCGGGGCCGTATCAATTTGCGGCTCCGCCGCGTGGGCGCGACCAGCCACACTCAACCCGCGCCCGACGCACTACCTCTACGCCCCAATCATGTTGAATCCCCCATCAGCCACCAAGAAAGAACCTGTGATGTGGCCGGCATCCTCAGTCGCAAGGAACAGCGCAGCCCCGGCGAGCTCCTCGGGCCCGGGAATCCGCCCCATGGGCGTATTCGCCCGCAGCACATCCCCCCGCCCGCTCTTCCAGTCCTCGCGCCCCAGCGTCGCCGCGGTCTCGATGAACCCGGGCGCGAAGACGTTCACCCGCACCTTCGGCGCGAACGCATGCGCATACGACTTGGTCAGCCCGATGATCCCGTACTTCGCGGCGGCGTACTGCGGAGCCCGCGCACTGCCCCGCACCACCACCGTCGACCCGATGTTCACGATCGCCCCGCCCCCCTCCTGCTCCAGCATCCGCCCGCCGAACTCGTGCGTGCAGAGCAGTGTCCCCTTGATGTCGACGGCCAGCACATGGTCGATCGACTCCTCCGTGATGTCCCGCCAGGACATCTGCTCGCGGGCGACGTCCCCCACGTTGTTGACCGCCACGTCCAGCCGCCCGAAGTGCGCCCACACCTCCTCCGCGAGCCGCGTGATCTGCGCGTGCTCGGTGATGTCGGCCTGCACGACGAGCGCCTTGCGGCCCAGCGCGGTCACCCGCTCCGCCGTCGCCTCGGCCCCCGCACGGGAACCGCGGTAGTGGACGGCGACATCGGCACCCTCCCGCGCCGCCCGCACGGCGATCTCCGCACCGAATCCGGTACCGGCGCCGGTCACCAGCACGGTCTTCCCGGCGAAACGTTCGAACACGGCGGTCATACGGCCTCCAAGGTCATCGTGGATGGGAGTCGATGGGAGTGGACGGGACTTGATGGGACTTCAGACGAGCGTCCGCCCGCCGTCGACGTACAGCACCTGCCCGGTGACGAACGCGGCGGCATCGGACGCGAGGAAGAGAACGGGCCCGGTCAGGTCCGCGGGGCGGCCGAGGCGCCCGGCCGGGACGAGGGACTCCAGGGACGCGCGGACCCCCGGCCCCGCCAGGTACGCACGCGTGAGGTCGGTCTCGGTGTACCCGGGCGCGACCGCGTTGACGCTGACCCCGCTCGCCGCCCACTCCCGGGCCATGACCCGCATCAACTGGTCGACACCCCCTTTGGTCGCGGCGTACGGCGCATGGTCGGCGTGTGCCAACAGGCCTGACACGGAGGAGAGATAGACGATCCGTCCGTACCCGGCCGGCACCATCACCCCACCCACGGCCCGCCCCAGCCAGAACGCGCTGTCGAGGTTGACCGCGGTGATCCGCTCCCACACCTCGTCCGGGGTGTCGAGCACCGGCCGGCGGTCGTTGACCCCCACCGCGTGCACGAACACGTCGACACCGCCGAGCAGATCCACCGCACTGTCGACAGCGGCCCGGCAGGCATCCGCCGACGTCAGGTCGGCGCACAGTCCCTTGACGGAACCGGGCCCCGCCGACGCGGCCACCGCGGTCGCCTTGTCCTCGTCGACGTCCAGCACGACCACCGCGGCGCCCGCGTGCGCGAACTCGCCCGCGACCGCCGCGCCGATTCCGCCGGCCCCGGCGACCAGCGCCCGTGTCCCTGTGAAGTCCCATGTCGTCCGCATGCTTCGGACAGTAGGTCACCGCACCGATTTGTGTCCACACTTTGCGCGCCTATTGACGACCGGACGGGCTCAAGAGAGGCTGTCTGTCGACAGTTTAGGGAGGTCTGATGAAGCTGGTGACGTTCGACGGCGGCCCCGACTACGGACTGGTGGGCCGTCTCGACGGAGACACCGTCGTGGAACTGGAAGTGCCCTCCACCCGTGCGTACTTCGAGCGCGAGGGCCAAGTGGGCGAGACGGGGCGGACGTTCGCGCTCGCCGACGTCCGGCTGCGCGCGCCGATCGTGCCGAAGAAGTTCTTCCACACGGCCGGCAACTTCCGGGAACACCACGAGGACCTGGTCCGCGTGGACTGGTCCCACCCGGTCAACAAGGGGATCGTGTTCTTCCAGAACGTCGACGCGATCATCGGCCCGGACGAGCCGATCGTGTACCCGGCGAACCTCACCCGGGAACTCGACTACGAACTCGAACTCGCCATCGTCATCGGCAAGGCGGGCCGCTTCTTCTCCGCCGAGCAGGCCGTGGACCACATCGCGGGCTATGTCGTCTTCAACGACATCACCGCGCGGGACATCCAGCGCAAGGAGATGGAGTCCGGGGTCTTCTCCTTCTCCAAGGCGATCGAGACCTTCTGCCCGATCGGCCCGTACATCGTCACCGCCGACGAGATCGACGACCCGCACGCCCTCGACATGGAACTGCGGGTCAACGGCGACATACGCCAGAAGTCCAACACCGCCCGGATGTCGGTCTCCATCCCGCAGCTGGTCGCCTACCACTCCCCGCAGACCTACAGCCCCGGCGACCTCGTCACCACCGGCACCATCGCCGGAGTCGCCGCGAGCACCGAGGACCCGTTCGCCAACTACCTCAAGCCCGGAGACGTCGTCGAGGCCGAGATCGAGGGCCTGGGCGTGCTGCGCAACCCGGTGGTCTCCTGGCACGAGGCGTACGGGGAGAAAGAACCCCCCGCGGAACAGTGGGTGTGATCGCGGCATGCGCATCGCACGACTCGCCGGCCGTACCGTCCTGCTGACCCCCGAGGGCGCCATCGACGTCCCGTCCTCCCTCGGCGCCGACCCCTTCGCCCGCTGGGACGACCTGCGCCGCTGGTCGGCCGCGGCGACCGGCGCCCGCCCGTACGACGAGTCCGAGCTGGAGCCCCCGGTACCGGCCCCCCGCCAGATCTTCGCCGTCGCCCTCAACTACCGCCCGCACACCGCCGAGGCCGGCTACGAGGAACCCGAGGTCCCGCTGGTCTTCACCAAGTTCGCCACCTGCCTCACCGGCCCGAACACCACGATCACGCTCCCGCCCGGCCATGTCGACTGGGAGCTGGAACTGGTCGCGGTCATCGGCCGGGAGGCCCACCAGGTGCCCGTGGAGAAGGGCTGGGACCCGGTCGCCGCCCTCACCGTCGGCCAGGACCTCTCCGAGCGGATCAGCCAACTCGCGGGAAAGCCCGCCCAGTTCTCGCTCGGCAAGTCCTACCCCGGCTTCGGCCCCGTAGGCCCCGCACTGGTCAGCCTCGACGAACTCGACGACCCCGACGACCTGGAGCTGACCTGCGAGCTGAACGGCGAGACCGTCCAGCACGACCGCACCGCCAACATGATCTTCCCGATTCCCCGACTGGTCTCCCACCTCAGCCAGTTCTGCACCCTCCTCCCCGGCGACCTGATCTTCACCGGCACCCCGGCGGGCGTCGGCAACCGCCGGGTCCCGCGGCGCTTCCTGACCCCCGAGGACGAACTGGTCAGCCGGATCGGGGGAGTCGGCGAGATGCGCCACCGCTTCTGGAGGCCGAGGACCCCATGACCAGCACGCTCTTCACCGACGTCCACGTCTTCGACGGCACCGGGCACGACCCCTTCCCCGCGCAGGTCCTGGTCCAGGGCGACCGCGTCACCGCCGTCGCCGACCGCGTCCCGCGCGACCTGGCCGCCGACGCCCGGGTCATCGATGGAGGCGGCGGCACCCTGCTCCCCGGACTCGTGGACGCCCACACCCACCTCGGCTTCGGTTCCACCGTCGAGCACCTCTCCCGGCGCCGCGACGAACCCGCCGAGGAGAAGGCCCTGCTGGTCGCGCACGCCGGCCGGGTCCTCCTCGACCACGGCATCACCAGTGCCTACTCCGGCGGCAACCGGCTGCCCGGCACCGAGGTCGCCGCCCGCAAGGCCTTCGCCGAGGGCTGGATGCCGGGCCCGCGTCTGAAGGCCGCCTCCTGGGAGGGCAGCGCCGGCATGGTCGAACCCGGCGTCTACGACTTCCCCGGCGTCGACGACCGCGCCTCCGACCCGGAGTCGGTCTCCCGGTTCGTCGCCGACATGGCCGAACTCGGCGTCGACATCGTCAAGTTGTCCCTCTCCGGGGAGAGCGCCGTCGTACAGGGCACCTCGCGGATCGTGCAGTTCACCGACGAGGAGGTGGCCGCCGCCGCGTACACCGCAGAGAAGCACGGCGTCTGGCTCACCGCGCACGCCCACGCGGCCGAGTCGGTCAAGATGGCGGTACGGCACGGCATCCGCGCCGTCTACCACTGCACGTTCGCCGACGAGGAGGCCCTCGACCTGCTCCGGGCCGCCCGTGACCGGATCTTCGTCGCGCCGACCCCGGGCATCATCCACGCCAACCTCCACGAGGCCGACGGCGAACCCGAGCCCGGGATGGAGGTCGAGGCGACCAGGGACGCCGTCCGCGCGGTCGTACCCGAACTCGTGGCACGGGGGATCAGGGTGGTCCCCGGCGGCGACTACGGTTTCGCCTGGAACCCGGTCGGCCGCAATCTGCGGGACCTGGAGCTGTTCGTGGACTGGTTCGGGTTCACCCCGGCAGAGGCGCTGCGCGCGGCGACCGAGTACGGCGGCCAGGTGATGGGGATGGGGGACGAGCTGGGACTGGTCCGGGAGGGGTATCTCGCGGACCTGGTGCTGGTCGACGGCGACCCGCTGGCCGACATCCGGATCCTCCAGGACCGCGACCGGCTGCGGGTGATCATGAAGGACGGCGTGCTGCACAAGGCGGCCGGGTGATCGGCACCACGGTCAGGACCACGGCCGCCGCCGGGCGGCTGGCCGGGGAGTACGACGGCGAGGTGGCCGTCTTCCGCGGCATCCCGTTCGCCGAACCCCCCGTCGGCGACCTGCGCTGGCGGCCCCCGCGGGCCGCCGCGCCCTGGGACGGCGAACGCCGGGCCGACACCTTCGGCCCGGCTCCGCTGCAGCCCCAGCCGCCCCGGGACTCGATCATGTACCACACCAACTTCGCCGACCGGCGGGCGCTGGTGATGAGCGAGGACTGTCTCTACCTGAACGTGTGGACCCCGGACCCGGCCCCCGCCGCCGGACTCCCCGTGCTGGTCTGGATCCACGGCGGCGGCAACCGCTACGGCCACGGCGGCCAGGAGATCCACCACGGCCGTGCGCTGGCCCGGCGCGGCCTGGTCGCCGTCACCCTCAACCACCGGCTCGGCGCCCTCGGTTTCCTCGCCCACCCCGAACTCGCCGCCGAGGATGACCTGGGCGCGTCCGGCAACTACGGGGTGCTGGACATCGTCGCCGCCCTCACCTGGGTACGGGAGAACATCACCGCCTTCGGCGGCGACCCCGGCCGGGTCACCCTCGCCGGCAACTCCGCGGGCGCCGCCCACATCTGCCATCTGATGGCCTCGCCGGCCGCCCGGCACCTCTTCCACGCGGCGATCGGCCAGAGCGCCTCCGGTATCGGCCGGGCCGAGGGCCCGCTGCCGGACCAGGCCGCCGCGCAGAAGCAGGGGCTGCGCTGGGCGGAGGACCGCGACCTCGGCGTGCTGCGCCGCCTGGACGGCGTCGAACTCGTCCTCAAGGGCCACTTCGGACCGGTCGTCGACGGCCGTGTCCTCACCGAACCGAGCGACGACGTCTTCGGCACCGCCCGCCAGCACGCCGTCCCCCTGCTCGTCGGGACCAACGACGACGAGGGCTCGGTCTACGCCTCGCTGGATGTCCTGCGCCGGCTGCCCGTCGAGCCCGGCACGGACGCGGTGTACCCGCTGCGGGACGCCGACGAAGTCCGCCGTACGGCACGGCGGTTCACCGGCGAGAGCCGGTTCACCTACCCGGTGTGGCACTGGGCGCGGACCCATACGGAGGCCGCACCCACCTGGATGTACCGCTTCACCCGGAGACCGCCGCTCCCCGCCGGCATCCCCCTCGCCCCGCCCCGGGACGGCCTCCCCGGCTACGGCGTCCACCACACCGCCGAACTGCCCTACGTCCTGGACAACTTGGCCGCCCGGGCCTGGCCCTGGACCGACGCCGACCGTCAACTCGCCCGCACCATGGCCGACACCTGGGCCCGCTTCGTCACCGACCACGACCCGGGCGGGGGCGCGCTGCCCGCCTGGCCGCGGTTCACGGGGGAGAGCGTGATGGTGTTCGGAGATGGCACGGCAGCGGTCGGTCCGATCCAGCGCCTCGACGCCCTGCGCCTGTTGGACCGTGTGCCCCGCCCCCTGCCCGACTGAACGGAAGGAATCCCATGGCACGACTCCCCGGCACCGAAGGCGGCGGCGAGATCGCCGACCGCGTCCGCGCCCGGCGCGGCGGCACCTTGCAGCCGCTCGACCGGATGCTGCTGCACAGCCCGCCGGTGGCCGACGGCTGGAACAGCCTGCTCGGTGCCGTACGGGAGCGGATGTCGCTGCCCGCCGGCCTCCGCGAACTGGTCATCCTGCGGATCGCGGTCCTCAACCGGGCGCCGTACGAATGGCAGGCGCACGAGCCCGACGCCCGGCGGGCCGGGCTCGGCGACAAGGAGCTGGCCGAAGTCCGGGAGGAGAAGCCGGAGTTCGCCGGGCGGACCGCGCGGGTCATCGCCTACGCCGATGCGATGACCCGCGACGTACGCGTTCCCGACGAGCTGTTCGACGCCCTGCGGGCCGACTTCGACGACACCGAACTCGTCGAACTGACGGCGACCGTGGCGGTGTACAACATGGTGTCCCGGTTCCTGGTCGCCCTGGACGTCAGGCCCTAGCGGTTCAGGAAGCGGATCAGCAGCCGGTTCCAGGTGTCCGGCCGTTCCCAGTGCGGGTTGTGCCCGGCCCCGGCGACGATGTGCGCCTCCGCGTCCCCGAAGCGCCGGGCGAGGTGGCGCAGTCGCGACGGCGGACAGTAGGGGTCGGCGTCGCCGGTGATCAGCTGGACGGGGCGGGCGAGGGCCTCCGGGGCCGCCGGTGGCAGGGGCGGCGGGGGACCGGTGGCGGTGCCGGCGCGTTCGTGGACCGCCAGCCAGGCGGCGACGCCGTCCGGGTTCCGGGCCCGGTACGCCGGTCCCAGCTCCCGGAACTCGACCGGCAGGGCCTCGACGCGGGCCGGGACCGGGAGGTCCAGGGCGCTGCCCGAGAGGGTGAGGCCGAGCAGCCGGGTGCCGTGCGCGAGGGCGTAGGCCAGCGCGATCCGGCCGCCGGCCGCGGCGCCGACGAGATGGAAGGCCGTCAGACCGAGATGGTCGGCGAGGGCGTTCAGGTCGGCCACGTCACTGGTGCCGGTGCCGGTGCCGGTGCCGGTGCCGGTGCGGGTGCGGGTGCCGGGGGCCGAGCCGCGGGTGCCGCGCCGTGAGTAGCCGATGACCCGGTGGCCCGCGGCGGCCAGCACCGGCTGCTGGTACGGCCAGCTCTCGCCGCTGCCGGAGTGCGGATGCAGCAGAATCACGGCACTGCCCCCGCCGCCGGTGTCCCAGCACCACAGGCTGCCGCGGCCCGCCACGGGCACCCGGTGCTCCGTCACCGGAACCTGCGCGGGCACCGGTACGGGGTGCCAGGATGCCCCTGGGGCGCTGCCGTGCACGAGGCCTCCCGAACGCCGAGTTGCTGTCGACAGACTATGGGTAACCGGGGTACTGGGCGGTACGAAAGTGCGATAGTGTCGACACCGTTGTGTCCGCTGTGAACCCGGAACCGGGCCCGGACACGGACCAGGGAGGGCACCGGATGACCGATCAGGACACGCATGTCGTGCTCGCCCGCCTGCTGCGGCTGCGCGACCGGCGGGAGCCGTTGGTCGCGCAGATCGCCGAGTGGGTGGGCGCCGGGATCATCGAGGGCCGGCTGGCGGCCGGCCAGGACCTCAACAGCGTCGACCTGTCACGGCGGTTCGACACCAGCCGCACCCCCGTGCGCGAGGCCCTGATGGTCCTCGAACAGGAGGGCCTGGTCGAGATGAAGGCGCGCCGCCGGCCCCGGGTCGCCGCGCCCTCCCTCCAGGACATCCGGGACATCTACCAGGTCCGGCGCCAGCTCCTGTCGATGCTCGCCGCCCTGCTGGTCGAGCGGGCGACCGACGACGAGATCGCCGAACTGCGCGGCCGGGTCGAGAAGATGCGCGGGCTCGCCGACGAGGGCGATGTGGACGCGTACTTCTGGGGCCATGTGCAGCTCCAGGAGCGGATGACCGAGATCGTCGGCAACGCCACCCTCAAGCAGATCCTCGACTCCCTGGCGCTGCGCACCCTCATGCTCCGCCACCTCAGCCTGACCCGCCCCGGCCGCCTCGCCTACAGCGTCGACGACCAGGAACGGCTGATGCAGGCCTGCGAGGAGCGCGACGGCGAACTGGCCTCCGCGCTGATCGCGGGGGCGACGGTCCGGGCGCTGCGCTCGGTGGAGGAGCAGATCCAGGAGCAGGAGGCCGGCCGCACGCCGTCACGCCGACGGCGCACCCCGCCGACGTGACGGCCCGCGAGTCCGCGGCCCCCGTTCGCCTCACTTCGCCAGGACCCCGCCGTCCACCGGGAAGTTGCCGCCGGTGACCCATGCCGACTCGTCGGAGGCCAGATAGACGGCGCACCAGGCGATGTCCTCGGGCCTGCCGACCCGGCCCAGCGGGATGCGGGCGAGCAGGGCCTCCTGGGCGGCGCCCTCGTGCGCGCCGGCCGACTCGGTGGCCGGGGTGCGCACCATGCCGGGGGAGATGGTGTTGGCGCGGATCCCCGACGGGCCGCCCTCCACGGCGAGCTGGCGGGTCAGGCCGAGCACCGCCGACTTGCCCGCGCAGTGCGCGACCATGCCGAAGGTGCCGCTGCCCCGGAACGCGTTCACCGAGGCGAAGTTGACGATCGAGCCGCCGCCGGACGCCAGCAGGTGCGGCCAGGCCGCCTGCACCGGCAGGAAGACCACGTCGACCTCGCCGCGCAGGGTCGGTGTCCACTGCGCGTCGAAGTCCATCTCCGCCGCGCTCGCCATGCGCGGCGCGATCGCACCCGCTGTCACCAGTACGTCGATCCGGCCGTACCGTTCGTACACCGAGTCCGCGTAACTCCGGGCGTCCGCCGGGACCGTCATGTCCAGCGGGGCCATCACGTCGACCTTCACCCCGCGTTCGGCGGCGAGTTCACGGGTGCGTCCGGCCGCGTCCGCGTCGATGTCGCAGCCGACCACGGTGGCGCCCTGCTCGGCGAAGAGCAGCGCGCAGCCCTGGCCGATCCCCGCGCCCGCGCCGGTGACGAGGGCGACCTTGCCGGTCAGGCGTTGTCCGGTCCGGGGATCGGTCATGGCGTTCTCCTCGTCGCATGGGAAGCTCTTCCGTTAAGTGTCTAGTGTCGACAGTAAGGCGCGGTCAAGGGGTATCGGGCCATTCACAGCGCAAGGTGTCGACACTGTGCCCATCTTCGGGCAGACTGCGGGCTCAACGGGAAAGCCCGCCCATCCGGCGCGGCACCTGTGAACGCGCGTCCAGGGAAGTCACAGGCCGACAAGGGCCACGGCAAAGGCGCGCACTTTACGTTCCGTTGAACGGCCGGTCACGCGGTGCGCTGCCCCCCTGGAACACCGCGTGACCGGCCTCCCCAGCCATCGAGTCGACGGAGGGCCGCCCCATGACCGTCGTACCACCGCACAAACAGCCGTTCGGCAGAAGGAAGTTGTTCCGGATCGCCGGCGCGGGAGCCGCCGTGTCGCTGCTCGGCGCGGCTCCGGCCGCCGCGGCGGACTCGGCCTCCGCCGCCGGACAGACCCTGGTGTCCGCCCCCGCGGACCCGGACTTCGTGTTCACGGCCGACCTGTCCAACACCACGGGCGCGGGCGAGGCCTCGCCGATCGACTCGGCCTACTGGCTGGGGGCCTACCAGGTCACCAACGCCCAGTACGCGGCCTTCCTCGACGACAACCCGGACGCCGGACACACGGTCCCCTCGTACTGGGACGGCGGCACGGTCCCCAGCGGCAAGGAGCAGCACCCGGTGCTCCAGGTCGCGTTGGCGGACGCCGAGGCCTTCTGCGACTGGCTCACCGGGCAGGCCGACGGCTGGACCTTCCGGCTGCCGACCGAGGCGGAGTGGGAGAGCGCGGCACGCGGCCCCGACTCCTACGCCTACCCCTGGGGCGACACGGCCGGGACGACCTACACGGACTCCGTGCTCACCAGCAACTACAACTACAACGCGGTCTGCGCCGCTTACTACCTCGTCAACTACGGGTCCACCGAAGCCACGTACGACGAGCCGGACTCCACCCGGTACGGCGAGAGCGAGCCGATCTCCGACATCCTCACCGTCAGCGCGACCGGCGCGGTGACCGGCTGGATCGACCACGACACCTGGACCGGGTTCGTCTACACCGACGTGTTCGACGCGCTGATGGCGACCGGCGGACTCACCTCGGCCGTGGGCGCCTACGCGGACGGTGTCAGCGTGTACGGCGCCTACGACATGGCCGGCAACTGCTTCGAGTGGACCTCCAGCATCGTCACGGCCACCAACGGCCAGGAGGCCGGCCTGGACGTCAACGCCGTACGCGGCGGCTCCTGGTACGCGACCCTGCGCAGCTGCACCACCCACTACCGCGGCGAGGGACGGGACGGCAGCGGCGGCTACCCGACGGTGGGTTTCCGTGTCGCCGCCGACCAGAGCTGAGCGATGCGGTCCCTGACATCGGTCAAGTCCCTTGAGATGAGAGGCAGTACCGCATGACCCGGCACATCTCCCTGCGGATCGCCGTGGCCGGCGGGCTGATCGTCGCCGGCGCGCTGCCCGCGGTTCCCGCCGTGGCCGCCGACGCCGCCTGCACCCCGTCGTACACCCTGACCGGCTCGGCCGCCGCCGGCACCAACACCCGCCATGTCGTCACCGCCGACCTCGACGGCGACGGCGTGACGGACGTGGTGGCGGCCAACCTCGACGCCGACTCGGTGACCGTGCTGCGGGGCGACGGGGACGGGACGTTCGCGGCGGGCAGCACCTACGCGGTGGGGACGCGGCCGTACCAGACCGTGGTCGCCGACTTCGACGGCGACGGACACCCGGACCTCGCGACCGCCGACTTCGGCGGGGCCCAGGTGAGCGTGTTGCTGAACTCCGGTGACGGAACCTTCGGTACGGCCACGGCCATCGACGTGTCCGGGTCGCCGCGGGCGCTCGCCACGGGCGACCTCAACGGTGACGGCCTGGCCGATCTGGTGGTCGCCGAGCAGCAGACCAGTACCGTGCGGGTGCTGCTCGGCAACGGGGACGGCACCTTCACCGACGCCGGCCAGACCGCCACCGGAAGCCAGCCGCACGGTGTCGTCGTCGGCGACTTCGACGGCGACGGTCATGCCGACGTGGCCACGGCGAGCGTCGGCAGCGACGGGGTGAGCGTGCTGCTCGGCGACGGCACCGGAGCCCTGGGCGCCGCCACCGACTACGCCACCACCTCCCGCCTCTACTCCCTCGCCGAGGGCGACTTCAACGGGGACGGCAGCCTGGACCTGGCCACGGTGAGCAACGGCGCCGACACCCTGGACGTGCTGCTCGGCAACGGCGACGGCACCTTCGGTGCGGCCACCACCTACAGCACACCCGCGCTGCCGGTCGCCGTGGGCGCCGCCGACCTGGACGGGGACGGCACCACGGACCTGCTGGTCTCCTCCCTGAAGGGCAACTCGGTGACGCCGTACGAGGGCGCCACCACGGGCACCCTCACCCAGCTGACCGACGTACCGGCCACCGGCGCCTACGACGCGACGGCGGCCGACCTGGACGGCGACGGTGTCCGCGACCTCGTGGTGGCGGACAGCACGGGCGGCCAGGTCGATGTGTTCCGGGGGACCTGCCAGTGACCGGAACCTCACGAACGGCTGCCGCCGGCACTTCCACTGCCGGCGGCAGCCTGCTCAAGAGGCCCACAGGACGACTAGCTGTCCGTGACCATGAGGGACGCCATCATTCCCTCGTCCTCGTGCTGCAGCAGATGGCAGTGGAGCATGTACATGTACGTGTCGTCGGTGAAGTCGGTGAACTCCATGGCGATCTTGATCGAGCCGCCGCCGACCACCTCGTAGGTGTCGTACCAGCCGAGTTGGACGCCGGTGGGATCGTCGCCGTTGATCGAGATCAGCTGATACGGCACGTCGTGCAGATGGAAGGAGTGTTCCAGCTGCGTGGCGTTGGTGATCGTCCAGATCTCCTTGGCCCCGAGGGTCGTACTGATCATGGCCATCGAGCTCATGCTGGTGCCGACCGAGCCGTTGATCATCATCTTCGTGCCGGACTGGCCGAGGGTGATGGTCCGCGCGGTGAAGTCGCTGGTGTCGTACCGGTCGATCGTCCGCAGCGAGCTGGGCAGGTCGGCCGGGGTGTCGGTGCCACTCGCGGTGAGGGTCAGGAAGTCGTACGTGCCGCTGCCGCCGCGGACCCAGCCGGTGGTCACGACCGCCTGCAGGGTGACGTCGTCCGACAGGTCCATGACCATCTCGGCGCGCGCTCCGGCCACCAGCCGGATCTCGGTCACGTCCGCCGACGCGGCCAGGTAGCCCTGGTCGGTGGCGATCTGGGTCATCGTGCCGCCGTCGCTGCGCTGGATCGTGATGATGTCCGACGGCGAGGCGTTGAGCAGCCGGAACCGGGTCCGGGTCTTGGTCGCGGTGAAGGTGAGGGTGGTGTCGTCGACGTTGGTGCCGTTGACCAGCAGCGGGAACTCCAGGCCGCTGGTGAGGTAACCGCTCAGGTCGTACTTGATGTCGCCGGCGGAGTCCACCGCCAGGCACTGGAAGATCAGCGGGATGTCGTCGGTGCCGTAGGTGGTGGGCAGATCGGCACTCGTGGTGTTGTCGCTGTCGTCGACGATGATCATGCCGGCCAGGCCGTGCACCGCCTGCTTCGCCGTGGTGCCCAGCGCGTGCGGGTGGTACCAGAGCGTCATGGGCTCGTCCTTGACCGTGAAGGTCGGCGACCAGGTGTCTCCGTCGGAGAAGGCGACCTGGGGACCGCCGTCCATCTTGGCCGGGACGTGCGCGCCGTGGAAGTGGACCGTGGTGTCCTCGCCCAGGCTGTTGGTGATGTTGAGAACGTTGGTGTTGCCCTTGATCCACTTCATGGTGGGGCCGAGGAACGACTGGTTGTAGCCGGCGGTGGTGCTGCTGACGCCGCTGAGCACCTCGGCGGTGCCGGTCTTGGCCTCCAGGGTGAAGGTGGTGGTGCTGTCGGAGGTGGTGCCCTCCAGGAGGTCCGGGACGGTCAGGGTGGCGGTGTTGGTCGCCGCCCCGGCCTTGTTGCCGCTCGCGTCGGTCAGCAGGGCGAAGGTCGCACCGCCCGCGGCGACGGCGCCCAGACCGACCCCGGCCATGCCGCCGAGGAACTTCCGCCGGTGAACGCCCTTGCCGCGCTTGGCCGTCGCGTCCTTGGAGTGCTCGGCGTCGGTGACGCGCTCCGCCTTGGAGTGCTCCGCGCCCTTGGCACGCCGTCGCCTGCCGCGGGTTTCCTGGTCTTCGTTGCCTTCCGCCTCGAAGGCGGGATCTGTGGTGTGGGTCATGGCCCCGGATGTTTGACCTGGGGACTGTGTGAAATCTGAGGCGAACTTAGGAGAGAACCCGCGTGGCTGTGAAGCGGCCGTGGACGCTGATAATGCTTAACTCCCTTGAAAACAGGCCCAGTTGATCAGACGCAGCTAGCGCCCCGGGTGCGGGACGCAACGGACACAAGCAGTGCGCAGCCCGTGCACAGGATAACGATTAAGTCACAGGTGGAACTGGGGATGAGGTCTGGTCAGGTCTGTCCGGCCCGCCGCACAAGTCCCATGTAGCGATCCCAGTCCCAGTGCTTCCCCGGGTCGGTGTGATCCGTCCCCGGCACCTCCACATGCCCGATCACCCGCTCGCGGTCCACGGCCATGCCGTACCGCCGGCATATCGCGGCCGTCAGCCGGGCCGAGGCCGCGTACATCGCGGCCGTGAAGTCCTCCGGCCGGTCCACGAACCCCTCGTGCTCGATCCCGACACTGCGCTCGTTGTACGACCGGTTCCCCGCGTGGAACGCCACGTCCAGCTCGCGGACCAGCTGGGTGATCCGCCCGTCCTTGCGCACGATGTAGTGCGCCGCCGCCCCGTGCGCCGGATCCTGGAAGACCTTCACCGCGCTCGCGTAACCGCCCTGGGTGACATGGATGACCACCCGGTCGATCGCATAGTCGTCCGGCCGGTTCGCCGTCCGGTAGTTCCCCGGCGACGCGGCCACCCAGCGCGCGCCCCTGAAGTCCACCGCGCCCGCCACCCGGGCCTTGCGCACCCCCGGCAGCCGCCAGTACAGCCGCGCCAGCTCGTCCCTGGTCAGCACCGCCGTGCCCACGGCCGCCGCCGCCCCGCCGACCAGCAGCGCCCGCCGCCCGATCCGCCGGTCCTGATCACCCGCCACCGTCTGATCCACCCCCATGTGATCTCCAACGGATACTCGCGGGCCCCGGTTCCCGCGCCCCCGTACCCTGGAGGGGCTATGACTGACACCCCGCAGCGCACCCGCCCCCTCCGCGTCCTCGCCGCCATGTCGGGCGGCGTGGACTCCGCCGTCGCCGCCGCCCGCGCGGCCGAAGCGGGCCACGACGTCACCGGCGTCCACCTCGCGCTCTCCGCGAACCCCCAGTCCTTCCGCACCGGCGCGCGGGGCTGCTGCACCATCGAGGACTCCCGCGACGCCCGCCGCGCCGCCGACGTCATCGGCATCCCGTTCTACGTCTGGGACCTCGCCGACCGCTTCCGCGAGGACGTCGTCGAGGACTTCGTCGCCGAGTACGAGGCCGGCCGCACCCCCAACCCCTGCCTGCGCTGCAACGAGAAGATCAAGTTCGCGGCCCTGCTGGACAAGGCGCTGGCCCTGGGCTTCGACGCCGTCTGCACCGGCCACTACGCGAAGGTGGTGGTCGGGGACGACGGCACCCGCGAACTGCACCGCGCCTCCGACATGGCCAAGGACCAGTCGTACGTCCTCGGCGTCCTCGACGAGAAGCAGCTCGCGCACGCCCTCTTCCCGCTCGGCGACACGGTCACGACCAAGGACGAGATCCGCGCCGAGGCCGAGCGCCGCGGCCTCGCCGTCGCCAAGAAGCCCGACTCGCACGACATCTGCTTCATCGCCGACGGCGACACCCAGGGCTTCCTCGCCCAGCGGCTCGGCAGGGCCGAGGGCGACATCGTCGACGAGTCCGGCGCGAGGCTCGGCACCCACGAGGGCGCGTACGGCTTCACCATCGGCCAGCGCAAGGGCCTGCGCATCGGCACGCCCGCCCCGGACGGCAAGCCGCGCTACGTCCTCGACATCTCCCCCGTGAACAACACGGTGACCGTCGGCCCCGCCGCCGCCCTGGACGTCACCGGCCTCACCGCGATCAAGCCCCGCTGGTGCGGCGCCGCCCCCACCGGCCCCGGCGTCTACACCGCCCAGCTCCGCGCCCACGGCGGCGAGACCGAGGTGAGCGCGGAACTGACCGACGGCGCACTGCACGTCACGTTCACGGAACCGGTCCGCGGCGTCGCACCCGGCCAGGCGATCGTCCTGTACGACGACACCCGCGTCGTCGGCTCGGCGACGATCGCGACGACCAGGCGCGCTGCGTCCGCGGCACCGGCGGTCTGACTCACGACCGCCGACGGGGCGACGGACAGGCAAGGGCGGGTCGGCGCAGTCAACGTCAGGTGACTGGCTCTGGCGCATCTTGGTGCGTCGTCTTAGGCTCAGCAGTGCGGATTACCCGCGCGTACCAGCCCAAGGCGGTGAATGCATACCCGCCTCGTCAGGAGGTCGGCCGTGCTGCTCAGTTTCCGGGTGGCCAACCACAGATCCATCCGCGAGGAGACGGAACTCTCCTTGGTGGCGACCGAGCTCAATGAGGGCACCGGACGTGAGACCGGCGTCCGTTCGGAGGGCAGACCGGTCTCCGTGCTGCCGGCGGTCGGGATCTTCGGGGCCAACGCCTCCGGCAAGAGCAACGTCCTGGACGCCCTGCGGTTCATGCGGTCGGCGGTACTGGAGTCCTTCGCGGACTGGAGCAAGCGGCCCGAGATCCCACGTCGGCCGTTTGCGCTCGATCCGTCGGCGCAGGACGAGACCAGCTTCTTCGAGGTGGACCTCCTGCTCGGCAGGGAGCGCGTCAGGTACACCTACGGCTTCGAACTGTCCGACGAGCGGGTCGAGGCGGAATGGCTGCACGCCTACCCGTCCGGGCGGAGGCAGATCTGGTTCGACCGCGAGGCCGACCGCCCGGAGAAGGAGGGCGGGGAATTCCGCTTCCCCGGCACCGGTCTCAAAGGCCCGAAAGACCTCATCGTCACCTCCACCCGGCCCGACGCACTGTTCCTCACGGTCGGCGCCACGCTCAACAACCCGGCACTCGCCGCCGTCCACCGCTGGTTCGTCGACAACCTGTGGCTGGTCACATCCGGCGACGACGTGCCGCATCGCACCGAGTGGACCCGTAAACGGCTCACCGACCGCAAGGCGGGCGCCGCCCTGCGTGAACGCCTCTCAGCCATGCTGGCCGCCGCGGACCTGGGGATCACCGGGCTGACCTTGGACCCTGAGAGCGGTGAGGTGCAGCTCCTGCACCGCAGCCCCGACGGCACCCCTCGCCCCCTGGACTTCTGGGACCAGGAATCCCTGGGCACCCACGCCTGGTTCGCGTTCCTGGGCCCACTCTTCCAGGTGCTGGATCAGGGCGGGGTCCTCCTCGCCGACGAACTCGACTCCAGCCTTCACCCCGTCCTCGCCGCCGAGGCCCTCCGTCTCTTCCAGAACCGTGAGGCCAACCCGCGTACCGCCCAGCTGATCTTCACCACGCATGACGCGACCCTGCTGGGACCGTCCGTGGCGGAGCGGCCGCTGGACCGGGACCAGGTGTGGATCGCACTGAAGAAGGCCACCGGCGAGTCCCAGCTCTACCCCGTCACGGCGGCACGCAAGGCCCGTCGTGACGACAATCTGGAGCGCCGCTACCTGCACGGCCACTACGGTGGCATCCCACGACTGACCAGTGGCGAGATCGCACGGCAGATCGCACTCATCGAAGAGGGGCTGCGGGCAACAGCGTGAGCAGGGGACAGCAGAACCGAAACCCGTCAGGAGGCCGCCGTCGCCGCCGGGACTGGGAGGCGGCCCCTCCGGTGCGCAGGCCGGCCGAGTTCTACGCGGACGAGTCCCGCAGGGTGGTCTACGTGGCCGCCGAGGGAAAGAGAACCGAGCGCGACTACATCACCCTGCTGAACACGGCATACGGTGATCGCGAGAAGTTCCTCCTCAGGTTCTCCCACACGAGGAAGGGCCTGCGCCCGAAGGAGGTCGTGGATCTCGTCCTCGCCTCGTCCTCGGCTCCCGAGGACGAGAAATGGGCCCTCTTCGACCGCGACACCCTCGACAACCGGGACCAGGACATCCCCGAGGCCATGCGCAAGGCCGCCACGAACGGGGTGCAGGTGGCACTGTCCCACCCTTCGTTCGAGCTGTGGCTGCTGCTGCACTTCCAGCAGTTCACCAGCCAGGAGAGCGGCATCTCCGACACCGTGGTGCAGCGGCTGCGCGCGCACCGCGAAGCGAAGGGCTTCGAGAACTACGACACGGGTTCGGGCGACCAGGGCAAGGGCATCACCGAGGCACAGAGCCGCACGCTCACGGACCCGGAGAAGCAGCGGGAGAAGACCGCCGTACGCAATGCCCGCAAGCTGGTGAGCCTGTGCCCGCACGGAGGATGTTCGGCCCGGAACCTCGACCATTCCGCGATCCCCGGTCCGGGCGCGGAGACTTACGAGCAGTGGACCCGCCGCAGTGGCCACGCCGAGAACTGCGACCCGCTCAAGCGCGATCCGTCCTCCGACATATGGCGCCTGCTCGTCCAGCTGGGAATCGTCAAGGACGAAACGCCGGGCAGCTGAGCCCGTTCCCCGGCCGCTCGTCCGTCGATTTCAGACAGGGCCGCCGACCGGACTAGGCTGCCGGGGTTCTCCTCATTCCCGACGGTGTACGAAGGACCGGTCTGTGGCCCGACTGACCCTGCCCCAGCTCGAACGGCATCTGTACTCGGCCGCCGACATCCTGCGCGGACGGATGGACGCCTCGGAATACCGGGACTACATCTTCGGGATGCTCTTCCTGAAGCGTTCCTCGGACGAGTTCCAGCCGGAGTGGGAGCGGATCTACCAGGCGGAACTCGACCGGCCCGGCAAGGACGAGAAGGACGCCCTCGCCCGCGCCAACGACCCCGAGAGCTACCCCCGGGTCTTCTACGTCCCCCAGAAGGCACGCTGGTGGAAGGGTCCCCACAAATACCACGAGCCCCTGGAGGAAGACGGCCCGGTCCCGGAACCGGAACCCGGCATCTCAGGCCTTACGGAACAGGTCGGCGAGGCCCTCGACCAGGCGCTGTCCGCACTCACCGGCTCCAACCCACGCCTGGCGGGCGTCACCTCCCACATCTCGTTCAACGACACGGTCGGCACCAAGTCCCGCTTCACGACCGCCGAACTCCGTTCACTGATCCGGCACTTCAGCCTCTACCGGCTGCGCAACGAGGACTTCGAGTTCCCGGACATGCTCGGCGCGGCGTACGAGTACCTGCTGGCCCGATTCGCCGACACAGCCGGGCAGCGGGGCGGTGAGTTCTACACCCCGCGCGAGGTCGTACGGATGATGGTCCGGCTGGTCGACCCGCAGGCGCAGGAATCCGTCTACGACCCGTGCGCCGGCTCCGGAGGCATGCTGATCGCCGCCCGCGAGCACGTCGAGGAGGACGGCGGCGATCCGCGCGACCTGTCCGTCAACGGTCAGGACAAGAACGGCCCCTCCTGGTCCATGGCGAGCATGAACATGGTCCTGCACGGCATCCGGGAGTTCGACCTGATGCTGGGCGACACCCTGACCGAGCCGCTGCACTGGCGCCGCGACGGCAGCAAGCAGCTGCGGACCTTCACCAAGGTGCTGTCGAACCCGCCCTTCTCCCTCCCCTACGACAAGCACGAGGTCGAGAAGGCCGAAGCGGCGCACGGCACCCGGATGAAGTGGGGCTGGGCACCGGAGACCGGCAAAAAGGCCGACCTGATGTTCGTCCAGCACATGATCGCCGTACTGGAGCGGGACGGCGTCGCCGCCACCGTCATGCCGCACGGCGTGCTCTTCCGGGGCGGCAAGGAACGCGACATCCGCAGGGAACTGCTGAAGGACGACTGCGTCGAGGCAGTCATCGGCCTGGGCCCCAACCTGTTCTACGGCACCGGCATCCCGGGCTGCATCCTGATCCTGCGCCGACCGCACCGCAAGCGCGGCGACCGGCAGGGCAACGTCCTCTTCATCAACGCCGACCGCGAGTACCGCCCCGGCCGCAACCAGAACGTCCTCGGCCCCGAACACGTCGAGAAGATCGTCACCGTCTACCAGAACTGGACCCCGATCGACGGCTACTCGCGCATCGTCAGCAGAGACGACCTGCTTGCCGCCGACTGCAACCTCAACATCCGCCGGTGGGTCGACAACTCCCCGCCCGCCGAACCCCAGGACGTACGGGCGCACCTGTACGGGGGAGTACCGCGTTCGGAGATCGACACGCGGACGGAGCGGTTCGCGTCCTACGGCGTGGACCTGCCGTCACTCTTCGCGGTACGCCCGGACGACGACGCGTACGTCGACTTCCTGCCCGAGGGCCCGGAAGCCACGGCGGACCGTATCCCGGCGCTGGCGGCGGCGAAGGAGGCCGAACTGGGTGAGCGGTACGAGAAGTGGTGGGCCGAACAGGCCGAACACTTCACCCACCTCACCGTGGACCGGAAGCCGATGCGCCTGCGTGAACGCCTGCTCACCGGCTTCCGCAAGGCGATCGAACCGGTAGGCATCCTGGACCGCTACGAAACGGCCGGGATCATCGCCGACTGGTGGGCCTCGGCACGCTACGACGTGAAGGCGCTCGCGGCCGGTGGCTACGAGCGGGTCCTGGACGGCTGGGTGGAGACGGTGGAGACCGCGGTCAACCCGGTCGCCCCGACGACGGACGACGACAACGACGGGGACGGCCGCGCCGCCCGCCGGGGCCGCACCAAGTCCACCGTCTCGACGGCGGACAGGCGCCGCGCCCTGGGCGAACCGGTGGTACGCGCCCTCATCCCCGACTTCCTGGCACAGGTGGCCCGCGCGGACGAGGCACTCGCGAAGGCGGACACCGCGTACAAGACGGCCGTGGCCCAGCTCGCGGAGGCGCAGGGCTCGACGGAGGTCACGGAGGAGGACGACGAGGCTCCCGAGCCCGAGGACGACGACACGGCCACGCCCGAGCCGGTCGACCCGGAGCAACTCGCCGCCCTGGAAAAGGCGGTGGCCCAGCGCCGCAAGGAACGCACGGCGGCCTCGAAACACCGGTCGGCGCTGGATGCGAAGTTCCTGCCCGAGCTGAAGGCTGCCGCCGAGATGACCAAGGCGGACGACGACGGCCAGGGTGTAGTCCTGAAGGTCCTCGGCGAGGGCCTCACCACCCGCCTCGACGCGATGGCCGCGGCCGGCCGCCGAGAACTGGTCGCGGCGTTCCGCCGGTGGACGGAGAAGTATGCGGTGTCGCTTGCGGAGTTGGAGGCTGAGAGCGGCGGGGCGGCTGAGGAGTTCGGGGCGTGGGTTGAGGAGTTGGGTTATGGGCGGTGACCGTATCTATCCTTCGGCTCGCCTTGGTGAAATCTTGAACTTCAAACCTCGCAATGGGTACTCTCCGAAAGAGGTTTCGGAATGGACGGGGCTGCTTTCCCTTGGCTTGGGTTGCCTAACGGTGGCTGGATTCTCGCCGCGTCAGCTAAAGATCGTTCCGAATAGTTCTCGTGGGCAGCAATTTCTGCTTGGTGACGGAGACTTGCTTATCAGTCGAGCGAACACGCGTGAGCTGGTCGGGCTGGTCGGTGTGTACCAAGATGTGGGTACGCCGTGCATTTATCCAGATTTGATGATGCGACTCGTCCCCGATGAGAGTCTGTGTGTGCCGAGTTATCTTGAGTTGATCCTGAAAACGCCTGCCATTCGAAAGGAGTTGCAGGCGGGGGCACGTGGCACGAGTGAGAGCATGGTCAAGATCAGTTCCTCCCTTGTGCAGTCCTTGCAGGTGCCGTTGCCGAATCTCGATGAGCAGCGCAGGATCGTCGCAGCCCACGCGGTGGTGGAGCGGCGGATCGCGGCGCTGGAGCGGGTGCGGGCGAAGCTACGTGAGGCAGGTCATGCCCTGTTCAGCAGCGCATTGAATTCCTTTGATGTGAGTCAGCGGATTTCTCTCGGGTACCTACTTGAGGGAATCCAGGCAGGATGGAGCCCGGCCTGCGATGCCAGTCCGCCTGGGGCCGACCAATGGGGCGTTGTTCGGGTAAGTGCTGTGACGTCAGGTGAGTTCAACCCGAACGAAGCGAAGCGTCTTCCTCATACGCTTTCCCCGCGGCCCGAGCTGGAAATCTCATCTGGAGATGTCCTGGTAGCACGCGCTAATGGGGCTCGTTCCCTTGTGGGGGTGGCGTGTCACGTAAAAGAGACACGCTCAAAGCTCATGCTTTCGGATAAAATCCTGAGGCTTGTCCCGGACGAGTCTGTCGTGAACTCGAAATTTCTCAGTCTTTTGTTCTCGTCGCCGCTGGTCCGGTCTCAGATTGAGGCACTTCTTAACGGGAGTAGCGGTCAGAATAATATCTCGCAGGGGGACATTCGGAAGCTGCTGGTCCCGGATGTTCCGCTGAAGGATCAGTGTAAGATTATTGACGCTCATGCGGCACAGGATGCACGGTTCAGTAGTCTGGGGCGCCAGATCGCAAAGCTACGCGTGGTCCGCCAGGGGCTAGTGGAGGACCTGGTTACGGGAAGAGCTTTCGCGTAACCAGCCCGATGGTCGCCTGTGGAGGGGTTTAACGCGCGCAGCCTATGAGGCAATCGGCTTTCGCTGCGTTGACGAAAGAGGAGAAGGACGTTGGGCTGACGGTGAATGCGCGGGTCGGATAGATGCTGTGGCGTATCGACGTCTGTCCGTCTTTATGAATCGCCACTTCGACGCACGCGTTGCCGGATGCCTCGGAGAACGAGGACTTGAACCACTTAAGATCGGACAAGGCTGGTACCTCTCACAGGCTTCCGATGATTTCGAGGATGTAGTCCCTCGATGCCCTCGGATTCAACGTCATCCGTTCGACCAAGTCCAGCCGAGTGCGGAAGTTGGCCAGATGGGTGGGGGAGTCGAAGAAGACTGCTCCGATGGGAGAGTCCACCTGGACGGTGTCCAGGTGCGGATTCGGCGCCGACGCGTACATCACGGTGTCCCCGGCCATCGGGAAGCCTTCTGCGCTGAACGGGATCACGAGCAGTCGGACGTTGCTGCGTTCGCTCTCTTCGAGCAGGCGGTTTAGCTGTGCCTTGGCGACGTGCCTGCCTCCGATTCGCATCCGCAGGGCCGATTCATGGATGTACCCCGTGTATTCCATCCCTGGACTGGCTGCGACCACACGATGCCTGCCGAGTCGCTGGGCCACGCGCAGTTCCAGCTCCAGGCGCGGCAGCGCCGGGACGAAGAGGTCGAAGAGGGCCCTGGCGTGATCCTCTGTCTGGAAGATCCCCGGGATGTGGGCGGTCTGAAGGGTTCTGAGGCTGGTGGCGTGGTGCTCAAGCTCGGCGACGTCGAGGAAGTCCGGGGGGATCCTCCCTTGGTATTCGTCCCACCAGCCCTTCGGTCGTCCGCCCGTCATTGCGGCCAAGGCGTCGACCAGATCCGGGTCGTTGCACTCGTAGACGCTCGCGAGACGGCGTAGGCGCTCCTCGCTGATGCCGAACCGCCCCGACTCGATGTTCGAGATCATCGTGCGGTCCACGCCTAGTCGTGCCGCAGCCACAGGCGCGGCCATGCCAGCGGCGTCCCGTAGTCGCCGCAGCTCAGCTCCGAACCGTCGCTGACGGATACTCGGTTGCTGCCGTGGTGCCATGAACAACTCCTCGCTCGCGCGCACAGTTTGCCCATCGGTCGGTGGACCGTCCACCGAATCCTGAAATAAAACCCGTTTTAGTGAGATAGGTAGCACGCGTTTTAGTCGATGGTCTAGCGTGTGACTCACGCCACTTACCTGCTCGCTTGGAGGAAGCGCACCGCCCACCTCAACCCCCGCCCCGGGCCCGGCGGGAGGCAAGGCAGACGGCAGGCCACCTCCAGCAGTGGGAGCAGGTCGGCGCCGTCCGACGCAAGGACTGCCACCTACTCACCCCCGCCAACTACTTACGTCTCAACGAACCGACCCCGTAAGTCGTCGCACACGCACAAGGAGGTGCCGCGTGAAGAATGCGGAACCGGAACATGAGCCGATTCCCGGACCGCGTCCCGAGCAGTTCGGGCTGATCGCCGATCACCCGGATCTCGGGCCCGCCCCCATCCCGTTCGCCGAACCGTGGCAGTACGAACTGCACTTCCCCCGTGATCCGCGCGGGCCGGCCATCGCCCGTACGACGCTCAAGGCCGTGCTCGGCGCCCACGGGCTGGGGGAGTTCACGGACCGGGCCGAGCTGTTGACCTCCGAACTGACCACCAACGCCGTCCGGTACTCCCTCGGCCCTGCCACCGTGCGGCTGTGCTGGACGAACCCCGTGCTGCGGGTCAGCGTCACGGACACCTGCCCGCTGGTCCCCGTGCCGTTTGCGGCGGCTGGGCTGGAGGCGGAGCGGGGGCGAGGGCTGCTGATTCTCGATCTGTTGGCCGACGACTGGGGCGGGTGCCGTCTCGGGGAGTCCGTGTTCGGGGTCGGCGGTAAGAGCGTCTGGTTCGAGTTGGTGCTGGGCGGGGGTGACCGGCCGCCGGGTGGAGGTATCGGTGGCGGCGCCGAGCCGATGCCACCCGGCTCACCCGCCGATCCGCCCGCGCTCGCGGCCTGACCGCAGTACAGGCGTCGTCCGGAACTCAGCCGCGCCCTTGGCCGAACGCCCCCTGGTTGCATATGCCCCACCGGTAGGGTGATCCGTACCTCTGTTCACAACGACGTGAACGGTGCGTACGGCAACGGGCGGGCAAGGGGAGCCGGTGGCGGAACAGCCGGAGTACGTGAAGGTCGAACGGCCGCTGTTCGAGCAGTTGACGGCCATGAGGTGGGAGCACTTGCGGGGCGCGCCGCCCGGCGAGCCCGCGACGCGCCCCAAGGACACGGAACGCGCCTCGTTCACCGACGTCGTCTACGCGGACCGGTTCCGTAACGCCGTGGCCCGGATCAACGTCCGTGTGGAGGACGGCAGTTCCTGGCTCACCGCGCAGCAGCTCGACCACATCCTCGCCTGTGTACTCGGTACTGCCCCAGGCCAGGGCCCGGCTGGGCGGGGCGTTGCCGGGAACCTGGAAGTCACGCGGCTGCTGCGCGATGGCATCAACGCCCGGACACTTCCCGGCTGGAGCAAGGGCGATCCCGAACACGTCCGACTCGTCGACTGGGACGGGCGGTTCGAGAACGGCAACGATTTCCTCGCCGTGTCCCAGTTCCGGGTGGAGCGGCCCGGCGCCGCAGCCGTCACCCCGGACCTGGTGCTCTTCGTGAACGGGCTGCCGTGGGTCGTCATCGAGTGCAAGGCGCCGGTGACCACCCGGCGCAAGGACCCCCGGTTCGCCCTCGACGCGGCGGTCATCGAGGTCGTCGAGTACGCGGGGGCGGAGGCCCCGGCCCCCGTCGCCGAGTTCACACGGTTCGCTCAACTCCTCGTCGCCACCGACCGCACCCACGCCGAACTCGGCACCGTCACCGCCGAGGCCAAGCACTTCGCCCCCTGGCGGACCGTGGCACCGGCGACGGAGGAACAGGTCAGAAACGAGACCCGTACCCCCGAGGGCCGTGAACTCACCGCACAGCAGATTCTCGTCGCGGGCGTGCTGCGCCCCGCTCATCTCCTCACTCTCGTCCGGGACTTCACCACCGAGACCCGGCACGGCGGCCGTACGGCGAAGGCCGTCGGCCGCTTCCAGCAGTTCCGGGCCGTGCACGCCATCGCCGAGACGCTACGGGCGCGACGTACGGCGCTGGAGGCCAAGGAGGACGTGGACCAGCGCGGAGGGGTCGTCTGGCACACACAGGGCTCCGGCAAGAGCCTCACCATGGCCTTCCTGGTCCGTCATCTGCGCAGCACCCGGGACCTGCGCGGACACAAGGTCGTCGTGGTCACCGACCGCATCGACCTGGAGAAGCAGATCCGCCGCAGCCTCGCCGCCGCCGACGAGCGCATCTACCGCTCCCGGTCGGTCGACCAGGCCCGCCGGTACCTCGCGGTGGACGTGCCCGACGTCGTCCTGGTCATGCTCCAGAAGGCCCGGCGTGACGACACCGCCTGGGACGGCCGCGAGGAGAAACTCGCCGAGACGCCGGACGAACAGGACCAGGTCCACAACCACGTCGCCAACCCCGGGCACGACATCGTCGTCCTCGTGGACGAGGCCCACCGTGGGCACCTCGCCTGGCAGCACGCCCGGTTGCGCGCCATGCTGCCGAACGCCGTGCTGGTCGGTTTCACCGGCACCCCCATCCTCAGCAGGGCGCGCAAGACCACCGAGGACATCTTCGGTGGCTTCACCGACACCTACACACTGCGCGACGCCGAGGCCGACCGTGCCGTCGTCCCGGTGCGCTACGAGGCGCACAGCACCCGCCTGGAGGTCATCGAGAAGGCCGTCCTGGACGCCTCCTTCGACGTGGAGGTGCCCGAGGACCCGGAGCAGCGAGAGAAGGTGCTGCGGAAGTTCGCCCGTAAGAAGGAAGTGCTCGAATCCCCGTCCGTCATCGCGGACAAGGCCGAACACATGCTGTCGCACTGGATGCGTACCGCGCTGCCCGACCGGTTCGGGGCACAGGTTGTCACCGTCTCCCGGAAGGCGGCCGTCCGGTACCGCAGTGCGCTGCTGGCCGCCCGCGACCGCCTCGTGGCACGGGCGGATCGGCTCGACCCCGATCTGGTGCACGACCCGAACGGCTATGACTCCGCCTCCCCGGAGGAGCGCGAACTGCTGGATCTCCTGCCGCACCTGCCGCTGCTGCGTTCCATCCACGCCGCCGTGGTCATCTCCAAGGCGTCCTCGGGGCAGCCGAAAGACCCGGAGGACTGGAAGACCTGGACCGCCAAATCCCGGCAGGACGCGCACATCGCCCGCTTCCAGCAGGGCCTCGGTGACCCGCATGCCGCCGCGTACGACCCCTCGTGGGAGGCATCGACCCACGGCAGACCCGCGGACCTTGCACCGACCGGCGGACATGGCGCGTCAGGCGACCCATGGGACAGCGGGACGCCGGACGACAGCCGCCACGACACCGCAAAGGCCGAGGACGACCCGATGGCCTTCCTCGTCGTCCAGTCCATGCTCCTCACCGGATTCGACGCCCCCGTCGAGCAGGTGCTCTACCTCGACTGCCCGCTCTCCGGCGTCGGACTGCTCCAGGCGGTCGCCCGTACCAACCGTCTCTACCCGCACAAGGAATGGGGCCAGATCGTCGACTACATCGGCGTGGGGCCCGAACTCGCCCGGTCGCTCGACGAGTACGACGACGCCCACCTGCGGGCCGTGTACGGCTACCAGGACCTCTCCCTCGACCACCTGGCACCGGACTATCAGGGGACACAGCCGGTCCGCGACCGCATGTGGTTGGAGACCGAGGCCGCCGCCGACAACCGGCTCGATGACCTGCGTACTCAGATCACCAGTCTGCTCGCGAGCCAAGGCATCACCTCGCTCGGCGCCGAGCGACAGCGCGAGGAGCTGCTCGCCGCACTCGCCGACCCCACGCTGATGGGCGAGTTCGACGAACTCGTACGAGACTTCCTCACCGCGCTCAACGCCGTACTGCCGAGGCCCGCCGCGCTCAAGTACGAGACCGACGCTCGGCTACTCGGCGAGGTCCAGTATCTGGCCCGGCAGCGCTACCTCGACGGCCGCGACGACTTCAGCCCACGCCGCTACGGTGCCAAGGTGCGCAGGCTCATCTCCCGCCACCTGAGGGTCTCGGCGATCGAGGAGCGCGTGCCGTCGGTGGAACTGACCGCGGTGGACTTCATGGAGAAAGTCGGCGCGAACCCGGACCCACGGACCCGCACCGACTACATGCGCAGCAGGCTCCGGGTGCACATCGACGCCCGCCTCGGCTCCGACCCGACCCGCTACCAGCGGTTCAGCGAGCGGTTGGAGGAGACCGTCCGCGCGATGAGCGACGACTTCGAACAGGCCGCCGCCGCACTCGCTGTGCTGGTGGCCGACGTGGTCGTTGCCGAGAGCGACGCCGAACACGGCCCGGACGGCGGGGACGACCGGATACGCGCGCTCGACCGGTGGACCGAGCAGCCGGTGTACGGGCTGCTCAAGGAGGCGTTCGAGGAGACCGGGATGCCGGAGGGCGCGGATCTCGTCCAAGGCGCCGTCGGCCTCACCGCGAAGATCGCCGGACTCATCGGCTCCCAGGACTTCGTCACGCTGCCCGACACCCAGATCAGGGTCCGCAGGGAACTGCGCGTCTACCTGGAGACCGAGCTGCACATGGACTGGGCACAGGTCAGCCCGCTCGCCGGTGATCTGGTGGAGCTCGCACTCAACCGGCACGCGGACTTTCTGCGATATCGGAGCCGGCCGGACTGATCGAACGGGCCAGAATCCGCTGGTGCCGTGCCCACCGGCGTTCGAACCCACGCGCGCGGGTGGTAGGAAGGGCGGGTGAACGGCACGGTCCACCCAGTCCAGCAGGCGATCGCCTCCCTGCCGCTGCCCGAAGAGTGGGAGTGGGAGTTCGAGGTCCGGCCCCGTCGCCGGACCTTGGGCATCGATGTCGCGCCGGACGGACGAGTGAGCTTCGCCGTACCGCCGGGCGCCGACCCCCGGGAGGTGGCCGACGCCGTACGGTCTCGGCTGCCCCGGCTCGCGGACGAGGTCCGGCGCCGCCGCAACCGTCCCGCCACGCCGGTCAAGGAACTGGTGGACGGAACAGGCTTCGCCTACCTTGGGCGTCGCCATCGGCTGCGCGTCGTTCCGGCGGACGAGGAACCACGTCAGGTACGGCTGCACCGGGGGTGGCTCGAACTGCCCCGCCCCACCGACCGGAGCGAGGGCGGGCGGCGCATCGCCGACTGGTACACCGAACGCGGCAGACACTGGCTGTCCGCCCGCATGCCGTCGCTCGCCGGAGTCGTCGGAGTCTCCCCAAGGGGACTGGAGATTCGTGATCTGGGCCTTCGGTGGGGTGCTTGCGGTCCCGACGGGACGATCACCGTCCACTGGGCCGTTCTGCAACTGCCGGCCTCGTTGGTGGACCTCGTCCTCGTGCACGAACTGTGCCACCTGCGGGTGTCCGGTCACGGGGCCGAGTTCCGCGGGTGCCTTCGACGGGCGCTACCGGACGCCGACGAGCGCGAACGACGCTTCGCCGAGGAGGAGCCGGAGCTGTGGCGGGGCCGGGTGAGATGAGCCCGGCCGTCAGGCACGGCACCGGACCGATAGCTCACCCCACTTCCACCTCGTAGAAGCAGAGGTGGTCCTTGATCCGGGCGACGTCGGCCTTGGGCTCGGGGTACGCCCAGACCAGGTCCGGCGCGTCCGGCAGGGACCAGTACGAGGCGGTGCCCTTGAAGGGACAGACGGTGTGCGTCTCGGAGGGCGTGAGCAGATCGAGGCGCACGTCGTCGGCGGGGATGTAGTAGCGCGGCGGACAACCGGTCTCGTGCAGCACGAGGGCCCGGTCGCTCTCGGCGAGGAGCACGTCTCCGTGCGTGACACGGACGTGCTGGTCACTCTTGTCGATGGTGATCGTGTGTCCTGAGGTCATGTAGAGGTGACACAGACGGGCGCCCACTTGTTCCCTACGCCCAGTTCCTTTGCTCAGGGGCGCGGGGAACTGCGCGCTCAGCCCCCACCGACCCGCACCCGCCGAACCACGGGTCCTACCCTGACCCCATGCGAATCTGTGTCTTCCTCTCCGCGGCAGATCTCGACGACCGCTACACCCGCCCGGCCCGGGACTTCGCGAAACTGCTCGGCCAGGCCGGCCACACCCTCGTCTGGGGCGGCTCCAACGTCGGCCTCATGAAGGTCGTCGCGGACGGCGTCCAGGAAGCCGGCGGCCGTCTGATCGGCGTCTCCGTCGACTTCCTCGCGAACAAGGCCCGCCCCGGCGCCGACGAGATGGTCATCGCGGCCGACCTCGCGGAACGCAAACGGCTCCTCCTGGAGAAGGCCGACGCCGTGGTGATCATGGTCGGCGGCACCGGCACGCTCGACGAGGCCACCGAGATCCTGGAGCTGAAGAAGCACGGCCGCACGGACAAGCCCGTCGTCCTGCTGAACACCGCCGGCTTCTACGACGGCCTGGAGGAACAGTTCCGCCGCATGGAGGCGGAGGGCTTCCTGCCCCGGCCCCTGGCGGAGCTGATGCGCTTCGCCGCCGAACCCGCCGACGCGCTCGCGTACCTGGAGGCGAACCGGCCCGCAGGCTGATGCGAGCATGGCCCTCATGGCAACTCATGTGATCACCGGCGCCGGTTCCGGCATCGGCGCCGCCGTGGCCCGTCGGCTGCACGCGCGCGGGGAGGACATCGTCCTGCACGCGCGCGACGCGGGCCGCGCGAAGGAACTGGCGGCGGAGTTCCCCGGCGCCCGCACCCTGGTGGGCGACCTGGCGGACCCGGACAAGCTCTCCTGGGCCTTCTCGCACCAGTCGCTCCCGGACCGGGTCGACTCGCTGCTGCACATCGCGGGCGTGGTCGACCTGGGCGAGGTCGGCGAGCTGACCCCGAAGTCCTGGCGGCACCAGCTCAACGTGAACCTGATCGCGCCGGCCGAGCTGACCCGCCACTTCCTGCCCCAACTCCGCGCGGCCCGCGGCCACGTGGTGTTCGTGAACTCGGGCGCGGGCCTCAACGCCCACGCGTCCTGGTCGGCGTACGCGGCGTCCAAGCACGGCCTGAAGGCCCTGGCCGACTCCCTCCGCCAGGAGGAACACGCGGCCGGCGTCCGGGTCACCTCGGTCTACCCGGGCCGCACCGCCAGCCCCATGCAGGCAAAGGTCCACCAGCAGGAGGGCAAGGACTACGATCCGTCCCGCTGGATCGCCCCGGAATCGGTGGCGACCACGATCCTCACGGCCCTGGACCTCCCGAGAGACGCGGAGATCAACGACGTGACTGTCCGACCGGGTCGGCAATAGCGCCCCGTCAGGGGCGCGGTCAACCACGAATCACCCGCACCCGGCAACGCACCGACCCACCCCTCCCGCAACTCACCTCACCTAGGCTCCTGACGTGAACGACACTCCCCACTTCGGCCCCGCGACAGCCATCGGCTCGCTCCCCGGCACCGACGCCCGCGAGGCCGCCAAGACCGCGACCGGCAGCTTCGAGGACTTCCCGTTCCTTCCCGAACTGCCCGCCCGCGGCCCCGGTGCCGACATGATCGGCCGCACCGCGGGCCTGCTCGTCGAGCTGTACGCGCGCGTGGAGCCCAGCGGCTGGCGGATCGGCGACCGGCCGGGCCGGGACACCCGGCGGGCCCGGTCCTGGCTGGGGGAGGACCTGGACGCGTTCGAGGAGTTCACCCAGGGCCACGAGGGACAGGTGAAGGTCCAGGCGGTCGGCCCCTGGACCCTCGCCGCCGCGCTGGAGCTGAGGAACGGCGAGTCGGCCCTCTCCGACCCCGGCGCCTGCCGTGACCTGGCCGCCTCCCTCGGCGAGGGCCTGCGGCTCCACCTGGCCGAGGTGCGACGCCGTGTCCCCGGTGCCGGCATCGTGCTCCAGCTCGACGAGCCGTCCCTCACCGCCGTACTGCGCGGCCAGGTGAAGACCGCCAGCGGCTACCGCACCCACCGCGCCGTGGACCGCCAGATCGTCGAGGCGACCCTGCGCGACGTGATCGGCGTCCACACCGACGGCGGAGTCGTCGTCCACTCCTGCGCCCCGGACGTCCCCTTCGCCCTCCTGCGCCGGACCGGCGCCGCCGCCGTCTCCTTCGACTTCTCGCTCCTCACCGAACGTGACGACGACGCGATCGGCGAGGCCGTGGAGGGCGGCACCCGGCTGTTCGCCGGTGTCGTGCCGGGCACGGACACGGCGTTGTCAGACCCTGCCGGTAGCGTCATGGGTGTCAGGACGCTGTGGCGCAGGCTGGGGCTGTCTCCGGGGCTTCTCGCGGAGGCCGTCACGGTCACCCCGTCGTGCGGGCTCGCGGGCGCTTCCCCCGCGTACGCCCGCCAGGCGCTCGCCCACTGCGTCCGGGCGGCGAGATCACTCGCGGACAACCCAGAGTAACGGGAGGAACACGGTGGCCGGCGACAAGCAGCAGGCGGGGACGACGGTGCCCGCCGAGGCACGGGAGAAGCACGCGCAGCTCGCTGAGCAGATCGAGGAGCACCGCTTCCGGTACTACGTGAAGGACGCTCCGGTCGTCAGCGACGCGGACTTCGACA
The DNA here is from genome assembly GCF_040652235.1 of Streptomyces sp. NPDC048277. Taxonomy (NCBI): domain Bacteria; kingdom Bacillati; phylum Actinomycetota; class Actinomycetes; order Kitasatosporales; family Streptomycetaceae; genus Streptomyces; species Streptomyces sp. NPDC048277. The sequence continues at coordinate 294,475 of NZ_JBEZLQ010000013.1, read as the reverse complement.
AGCTCCTGCGCGCCCTGGAGGCGCTGGAGGAGCTGTACTCCGAGCTGCGCACGCCCGACTCGCCGACCCAGAAGGTCGCGGGGGCGTACCAGACGGAGTTCACCTCGGTCGAGCACCGCGAGCGCATGCTCTCGCTCGACAACGCCTTCGACGACCTGGAACTGGCGGCCTGGGGCGAGCGCGTCCACAAGGACGTCGGCACCTCCGACTACCACTACCTGTGCGAGCTGAAGGTCGACGGCCTCGCCGTCAACCTCACCTACGAGCACGGCCGTCTCACCCGCGCGGCCACCCGCGGCGACGGCCGTACCGGCGAGGAGATCACCCCCAACGTCCGTACGATCGCGGAGATCCCGGACCGGCTGAACGGCGAGCACGTCCCCGACCTCGTGGAGATCCGCGGCGAGGTCTACTTCCCGATGGAGAAGTTCGCCGAGCTCAACGAGCGGCTGGTCGCGGCCGGCGACAAGCCGTTCGCCAACCCGCGCAACGCGGCGGCCGGTTCGCTGCGCCAGAAGGACCCGCGGGTCACCGCCTCCCGCCCGCTGCACATGGTCGTCCACGGCATCGGCGCCCTGGAGGGCTTCGAGGGGCTGAACCGGCTCTCCGAGGCGTACGAACTGCTGAAGACCTGGGGGCTGCCCACCTCCCCGCACAACCGGGTGGTCGACGACCTCGACGGCGTACGGGAGTTCATCGCGTACTACGGCGAGAACCGGCACTCCGTCGAGCACGAGATCGACGGTGTCGTCGTGAAGCTCGACGAGATCCGTCTCCAGGGGCGGCTCGGCTCCACCGCGCGGGCGCCGCGCTGGGCGATCGCGTACAAGTACGCGCCGGAAGAGGTCAACACCAAGCTGATCGACATCAAGGTGGGCGTCGGCCGCACCGGCCGGGTCACGCCGTACGCCCAGGTCGAGCCGGTCACCGTGGCGGGCAGCGAGGTGGAGTTCGCCACCCTGCACAACCAGGAGGTCGTCAAGGCCAAGGGCGTGCTGATCGGCGACACCGTGGTGCTGCGCAAGGCCGGTGACGTCATCCCGGAGATCCTCGGCCCGGTCGTCGACCTGAGGGACGGCACCGAGCGGGAGTTCGTGATGCCGGCCGAGTGCCCCGAGTGCGGGACCGCGCTGCGGGCCATGAAGGAGGGCGACATCGACCTCCGCTGCCCCAACGCACGTACCTGCCCGGCCCAGTTGAGAGAGCGGGTGTCGTATCTCGCGGGCCGGGAGTGCCTGGACATCGAGCACTTCGGCGCGGTGGCCGCGGCCGCCCTCACCCGGCCGCTGGAGCCCGCCGACCCGCCGCTGGTCGACGAGGGCGACCTCTTCGACCTCACGGTGGAGAAGCTGCTGCCCATCAAGGCGTACGTCCTGGACCCGGACAGCGGGCTGCCCAAGCGCGACCCCAAGACCGGCGAGGAGAAGGTCGTCACGGTCTTCGCCAACCAGAAGGGCGAGCCCAAGAAGAACACCCTCGCGCTGCTGGGGACCATCGAGGAGGCGAAGACCCGCCCGCTCGCCCGCTTCCTCAACGGCCTGTCCATCCGGCACGTCGGACCGGTCGCCGCCCAGGCGCTGGCCCGTGAGTTCCGCTCCATCGACCGTATCGAGCAGGCCACCGAGGAGGAGCTGTCGAACATCGACGGCGTCGGCGGGATCATCGCGGCGGCGCTCAAGGAGTGGTTCGCCGAGGACTGGCACCGCGAGATCATCCGAAAGTGGAAGTCCGCTGGAGTCCCGCTGGAGGACGAGTCCACCGGCGAGGACGAGGGGCCGCGTCCGCTGGAGGGGCTCACCGTCGTCGTGACCGGAACCCTGGAGCAGTTCACCCGGGACGGCGCCAAGGACGCGCTGCAGAGCCGAGGGGCCAAGGTGACCGGCTCGGTGTCGAAGAAGACCTCGTTCGTGGTCGTGGGTGACAACCCCGGATCGAAGTACGACAAGGCGATGCAGTTGAAGGTTCCGGTTCTGAACGAGGACGGATTTGTCGTTCTTTTGGAGCAAGGACCGGACGCAGCGGCGGAAGTCGCCCTTCCGACCGAGGAGTAGGGGTTGAAGGCCACCCGTTCGGCGCATACCAGATGCATACGGGTGGCCGGGGCGCAATCGGGCAACCGTCCACGACCGCTGCCCGTAAAAGCCTTCTGCGGCCTACTGTTGAGATATGCACCTGCCGTGCCCAGCTGCGGTCGGGGCATTCCCGTGCTCTCGAAGGGCACGGACCGCATGGCGTGGGCACCGCCGGCTGTGAGAGGGACGGGAATGGAACCGACCGAGAGCGCCGCCCCGGGCGCGCGGCCGCCGCTGCGCCGCCGGGCGGGCGCGTGGCGGGAGAGCCGGTGGACGGTGCGGGGTGATCGGCGTCCGGGCCTGCCGATGGCGAGCGTCGCGGAGGACGCGCGCGACCCGCTGCCGCTGGCCGCCGTCGAACCGCCGCCCGGTCTGACCGGCACCGATCACGAACGGCACCTGTCGTGGCCCGCGTTGCCCGCCGGGGTCGTCGCGACCGCCGCGTTCGTCCTCGGCGCCGGTTTCTACCGTGCCTTCACCGACGACCACGCCCTGTTCCCGTCCGGCACGGTCGGCTGGTCGCTGGCCGTGCTCACCGGCATCATCGTCGGCCACCTGGTGCTGCTCGGCCGCGCCCGCTGGTGGGGCGGCACCGGCTCCGGCGCCGCCCTCACCCTCGCCGTCCTCCTGCTCTACGGCTGGGTGCCCGCCGGCATGGTCAGCCTCACCGTCGTCGTCCTGGTCGGCATAGCCAGGCGCCACCGCTGGCGGCAGGGCGTCCTGCACGGCGCGGTGGACATCCTCGGCATCGGCGCCGGAGCGCTGGTGCTCGGCGCGTTCGGCCGCGTACCGACCGTCGAGTCGCCCTGGAACCCCGGTGGCTGGAGCGTCACCACCGCCCCCGAGGTCGTACTCGTCGCGGTGGCCTACCTCGCCGTCACCCGCGCCCTGCTCTGGTACCTGCACGTACCGTCCGGCAGCGGTGTGCCCACCGTCGCCCGCACCGCCCTGATGCGACAGGGCCTGGTCGCCATCGCCCTGCTCGGCATCGCCCCGCTGATCTGTGTGGTCGCCGTGGCCCAGCCGCTGCTGCTCCCGCTGTTCTCCATCCCGCTGGTCGCCCTCGACTCCACCCTGTGGATAGCCCGGGCCCGGGCGGAGGAGCAGCTGCGCGACCCGCTGACCGGACTGCCCAACCGGCAGTGGCTCCTGGAGCGGATCTGGACCGCCCTCGACGACGCCGAACGCATCGGCGCGCGCTCCGCCCTGATGCTGATCGACCTCGACCGGTTCCGTTCGGTCAATGACACGCTCGGTCATCTCGCCGGTGACCGGCTGCTGCTCCAGATAGCCGACCGGCTGCGGGCCGCGCTGCCCCGCGGTGCGGAGGCCGCCCGGCTCGGCGGCGACGAGTTCGCGGTCTTACTGCCGGTCGCCGACTCCACGACGTCCGCGACCCGGGTCGCCCGCAATCTGGTCACGGCCCTCTCCTCCCCGCTCGACCTTGACGGACTCACGCTCGTCCTGGAGGCCAGCGCCGGTGTCGCCGTCTTCCCCGACCACGCGCTCGACGCGGAGGGGCTGCTGCGGCGGGCGGACGTGGCGATGTACCAGGCGAAGCGGGACCGTACGGGCGTCGAGGTGTACGAGTCCAAGCGGGACTCCAACACCCCGGACCGGCTGGGACTGCTGGGGGATCTGCGCCGGGCCCTGGACGCGCACGAGGTGCAGCTGCACTACCAGCCGAAGGTGCGCTTCGACGGGCAGGTCGCCGGTCTCGAGGCGCTGGTGCGGTGGGTGCATCCCGAGCGCGGGAAGGTGCCGCCGGACGAGTTCATAGCGATCGCCGAGTCCTCCGGGCTGATGCCCCACCTGACGGAGTACGTGCTGGAGACCGCGCTCGCCCAGGTCGCCGAGTGGCGGGCGCAGGGGCTGCGGGTGCCGGTGGCGGTGAACGTGTCGCCGCGGGACGTCCACACGCCGGGGTTCGCGGGCCTGGTGGCGGCGCGGCTGGCCCGGCACGGGGTGCCGGCGGGGGCGCTGCAGCTGGAGATAACCGAGCATGTGCTGCTGGAGGACCCGCAGCGGGCCGCCGACACCCTCGCGGGGCTGCACGGGCACGGCGTGAAGATGTCGCTGGACGACTTCGGCACGGGGTATTCGTCGCTGGTTCACCTGCGGCGGCTGCCGGTGAGCGAGCTGAAGATCGACCGGTCGTTCGTGGCGCGGCTGGCCGTGGACAACGAGGACGCGGAGATCGTGCGCTGCACGGTCGATCTGGCGCATTCGCTGGGGCTGTTGGTCGTCGCGGAGGGCGTGGAGGACGACGAGACGTGGGAGCGGTTGCGGGACCTGGGGTGTGACGCGGTGCAGGGGTGGCTGGTCGCGGCCGCGATGCCGCCGGAGGAGACGACGGCGTGGTTGCTGGCGCGGGGGTCCCGGGGGTGGCAGCGCCCGCGGGCGGCTCTGCCGGCGGCCGAGTAGCCGACCGTTGTGGGGGGTGCCGGCCCGGGCGCGTCGGCGGCCGCGGGTGCGTTGTGATTGCTCGGCCACTCCCCGCGGAGCGAGGCGTGGGACACCCGTCGCCGAAACCGTTTAACGGCTACCCGCCCCCGCCCCATAGGATTGGCCCCAAACCACACACACTCACCCCAGAGGAACGCTGCATGCCTGGCATCACGCGCGAGGAGGTCGCCCACCTCGCCCGGCTGGCGCGTCTGGAGCTGAAGCCCGAAGAACTCGAACACTTCGCGGGCCAGCTCGACGACATCATCGGCGCGGTCGCCCGCGTCAGCGAGGTCGCCGACCAAGACGTACCGCCGACCTCGCACCCGCTGCCGCTGACGAACGTCATGCGCGCGGACGAGGTCCGTCCCTCGCTCACCCCCGCGCAGGCGCTCTCCGGCGCCCCGGCCCAGGAGCAGCAGCGTTTCAAGGTGCCGCAGATCCTGGGGGAGGACTAGACAGCCATGACGGACATCATCAAGCTCACGGCCGCCGAGACCGCGGCGAAGATCGCCTCCGGTGAGCTCACCGCCGTGCAGGTCGCCGAGGCCCACCTCGCCCGGATCGAGGCCGTCGACGAGAAGGTGCACGCCTTCCTGCACGTCGACCGCGAGGGCGCCCTGGCGCAGGCCCGTGCCGTCGACGAGAAGCGGGAGCGGGGGGAGAAGCTCGGCCCGCTGGCCGGCGTCCCGCTCGCGCTCAAGGACATCTTCACCACCGAGGGCGTGCCGACCACCGTCGGTTCGAAGATCCTCGAGGGCTGGATCCCGCCGTACGACGCCACCCTCACCAAGCGCCTCAAGGCCGCCGACGTCGTCATCCTCGGCAAGACCAACATGGACGAGTTCGCCATGGGGTCCAGCACCGAGAACAGCGCGTACGGGCCGACCGGCAACCCCTGGGACCTCACCAAGATCCCCGGCGGTTCCGGTGGCGGCTCCTCCGCCGCGCTCGCCTCCTTCCAGGCGCCGCTCGCCATCGGCACCGACACCGGCGGCTCCATCCGCCAGCCGGCCGCCGTCACCGGCACGGTCGGCGTGAAGCCGACGTACGGGGCAGTGTCCCGGTACGGCATGGTCGCGTTCTCCAGCTCCCTGGACCAGGGCGGGCCCTGCGCCCGTACGGTGCTGGACGCGGCGCTGCTGCACGAGGTCATCGCCGGGCACGACCCGCTGGACTCCACCTCCATCGACGCGCCCGTCCCGCCGGTCGTCGAGGCCGCCCGCAACGGCAGCGTCGAGGGCATGCGCGTCGGCGTGGTCAAGCAGTTCCGCGGCGAGGGCTACCAGGCCGGTGTCATCCAGCGCTTCGACGAGTCCGTCGCGCTGCTGAAGGACCTGGGCGCCGAGATCGTCGAGCTGGACTGCCCGTCCTTCGACCTGGCCCTGTCGGCGTACTACCTGATCGCGCCGAGCGAGTGCTCCTCCAACCTCGCCCGCTTCGACGGCCTGCGCTACGGCCTGCGGACCGGCGACGACGGCAGCCACTCGGCCGAGGAGGTCACCTCCCTCACCCGTGCGGCGGGCTTCGGTCCCGAGGTGAAGCGCCGCATCATGCTCGGCACCTACGCGCTGAGCTCGGGCTACTACGACGCGTACTACGGCTCCGCCCAGAAGGTGCGCACGCTCATCACGCGCGACTTCGAGAAGGCCTTCGAGCAGGTGGACGTCATCGTGTCGCCCACGACGCCGACCACCGCCTTCGCGATCGGCGAGCGTGCCGACGACCCGATGGCGATGTACCTGGCCGACCTGTGCACCATTCCGACGAACCTCGCGGGCAACGCGGCGATGTCGCTGCCCTGCGGTCTCGCCCCGGAGGACAACCTCCCGGTGGGTCTGCAGATCATCGCCCCGGCGCTGAAGGACGACCGGCTTTACAAGGTCGGCGCCGCCGTCGAGGCCGCCTTCGTGGAAAAGTGGGGCCACCCGCTCCTGGAGGAGGCACCGTCGCTGTGAGCAACGCACTGTCGAAGGCCAAGGGCTTCAAGAAGTCGAAGTCCGGTACGTACCTGTCCATGGCCACCACCGCGTTCGGCGCGGTCGGTGTCGCCAAGCAGATCAAGAAGGCCCGCGCCGAGCACGACACGCTCCGGCTCATCGACGCCACCGTGTCCGCCGTCGCGATCGTCACCGGCCTCGCCATCCTCTACCGCGAGCTGAAGCGGCTGGGCGACGACGACGTCCTGCTGGGCTGAGAGGGAAGTTTCACCGTGACCACCACGACCGACCTGGTGTCGTACGAGGACGCGCTGGCGTCCTACGACCCCGTCATGGGCCTTGAGGTCCATGTCGAACTCGGCACCAAGACCAAGATGTTCTGCGGCTGTTCGACCGAGCTCGGTCAGGACGCCAACACGCAGACCTGCCCGACCTGCCTCGGCCTGCCCGGCGCGCTCCCGGTCGTCAACGCGACCGGCGTCGAGTCCGCGATCAAGATCGGTCTCGCGCTGAACTGCGAGATCGCCGAGTGGTGCCGCTTCGCCCGGAAGAACTACTTCTATCCGGACATGCCGAAGAACTTCCAGACCTCCCAGTACGACGAGCCGATCGCCTTCAACGGCTACCTCGACGTACAGCTGGAGGACGGCACGTCCTTCCGCGTGGAGATCGAGCGCGCCCACATGGAGGAGGACACCGGCAAGTCCACCCACGTGGGCGGCGCGACGGGCCGTATCCACGGCGCCTCGCACTCGCTGCTCGACTACAACCGCGCGGGCATCCCGCTCATCGAGATCGTCACCAAGCCGATCGAGGGCGCGGGCGAGCGCGCCCCCGAGGTCGCGCGGGCGTACGTCCGTGAGCTGCGCGAGGTCATCCGGGCGCTCGGCGTGTCCGAGGCCCGCATGGAGATGGGCCAGATGCGCTGCGACGTGAACCTGTCGCTGCGCCCGAACGGCACCGCGAAGTTCGGCACCCGCTCCGAGACCAAGAACGTGAACTCGCTGCGGTCCGTGGAGCGTGCGGCCCGCTTCGAGATCATGCGGCACGCGGCCGTGCTGTCCTCCGGCGGGACGATCATCCAGGAGACCCGGCACTTCCACGAGGACACGGGGTCCACGACCTCGGGCCGGGTGAAGGAGGAGGCCGAGGACTACCGGTACTTCCCGGAGCCGGACCTGGTGCCGGTCGCCCCGTCCCGTGAGTGGGTCGAGGAGATCCGGGCCGCGCTGCCGGAGCTGCCGCTGGCCCGCCGTACCCGGCTGCTCGCCGAGTGGGGCATCTCCGCCTTCGACATGCAGGCGATCATCAACGCCGGTGCGCTGGACCTGATCGTCGCCACCATCGACGCCGGGGCCGACGCGGCCTCCGCCCGCAAGTGGTGGATGGGCGAACTGGCGCGCAGCGCCAACGAGTCGGGCACCTCGCTCGACGAGCTGGCGATCACCCCGGCGCAGGTCGCGCGGGTCACCGAGCTGGTCTCGAAGGGTGACCTCAACGACAAGCTGGCCCGCCAGGTCATCGAGGGCGTCCTCGCGGGCGAGGGCACCCCGGACGAGGTCGTCGACAAGCGCGGTCTGAAGGTCGTGTCGGACGACGGCGCCCTGACCACCGCGGTCGAGGAGGCCATCGCCGGCAACCCGGGCGTCGCCGACAAGATCCGCGGCGGCAAGGTGGCCGCGGCCGGCGCCCTGGTCGGCGCGGTCATGAAGGCGACCCGTGGCCAGGCCGACGCGGCCCGCGTCAAGGAGCTGATCCTGGAGAAGCTGGGCGTCAGCGAGGGCTGAGCACCATCGAGCGGTACGGCCCCGGAGGCGACGCCTCCGGGGCCGTACCGTTGCCCGAAGGGCCGGGCGGGACTACTTACGGCGGCCGACGACCCGTACGAAGCCCAGCGTGCGTCCCTGGTCCGCGCGGAGCATCTCCGCGTTCCGGCTCGCCATCCGGACGTGGAAGTCGTCCGTGCTCTCCTCGGCGACCACCTCGCACCACAGCAGCCAGTCCCGCCAGCCGTCCGGCTGCCAGTCGGCCGCCTCGACCTCGACGGCCCCGCTGCGCGTCCAGTGGCGGTGCCACCAGTCGGCGGAGTGGAAGCACCAGAAGTCGGGCTCCCACCACGGCTTCAGATGCTCCGGCGGCTCGGTGCCCGTGAGCTCCTCCCGGACCGCCGGTACGACGACGCCGATCCGGCCGCCGGGCTTCAGCAGCCGGGTGAGGGTGGGCAGATAGAGGTCGTCGGTGCCGAAGTACTGGTACGCGTCGATGCTCGCGATCGCGTCGAAGCCGCCCTCGGCGAAGGGCAGGTCGTGCGCCTCGGTGTGCACGGGCTGCACCCGGTCGGCGAACCCGGCCTCGGCGATGCGCCTGGCGTTGTCGTCGGGCCTGACCCAGAGGTCGGCGGCGGTGACCTGCGCGTGGAACTCCCTGGCCAGGAAGATCGAGGTCATCGCCCGGCCGCAGCCCAGGTCGAGCACGCGCGCGCAGGGGCGCAGGGCGTCCAGGGCGAGGGCGGGGGCGAGCCATTCGAGCAGCCACAGGGCGTGCGGGCCCATCTGGTTCTCGATGGTCCAGCGGGCGTCGTAGGTGCTGCTGAGCGGGTACCGGGGGAGGCTCAGTCGGTCAGTGAGCGAGTCGTCCTTCGACGATGTGGGAGAGGCGGCGTCGAACATCGCTGAACGGGCTCCTTGAGATCTTCGTAGTGAAAGGTGATGCATAGGAGCTCATTCGGACCGTCAAACAACGCACCCGCTTCGGTCGTCGGCGAGGGGCCGATCAAGGCTGACCAGCGGAAGCTAGCAGTTGTGGACGTACTCCGCAGGCGATTCCCTCAGGTGCGGGTACTACGCTCGCCCGCCATGACCGCACACGCCGAATCCGACGCCGAACCCGAGATAACCGAGGTGGAGGCCGCGGAGGACGACGAGGACCTCTACGAGGACGCCCGTCGGGCCCGCTGGACCGCCACCGTGACCGGTGCTCTGCTGGCCCTGATGGGGCTCACCGCTTCGCTGATGAGACTGAGCGGGGTGCCCGCGCTGGTGCCGGCCGCCTACGGTTCCGGGTCCGCCGTCTGCGTGGTCGCGTCGGTCCTGGGGGCCCGGGGCCGTACCCGCTGGGCTCTGTGGCTGATGATTCTGGGGACCATGGTGATGGCTCTCGGAGACCAGTTCGACTGAAGTCCCCGCCGGGGCGACAGAGTTGTCGTTACTGTCCTGTGACTTAGCTCCCAGTCGCGCGAGCGAGCCCATGAACCGCGCGGAACGATCCGTTTCGCCTGTCAGAGTGTCCCTCGAATCCTCATACATTCTTTGCGGGTTGTTCGGTTAGTCGACGACTGTTCCCGGTCAAAGATCCACAAATCGTCCCCGGGAGCACGACCTTGGCTGCCCTTGCGCGTTGGTGTGTCCGGCACCGTCTGGTCACCGTCCTGCTGTGGCTCCTCGCCTTCGGCGGGGTCGCCGCGGCCGCGGCCGTGACCGGTTCGGCCTACTCCGACGACTACGAGGTCCCCGGCACCGAGTCGGGCCGTGCCACCCAGCTGCTCCGCGAGGGCTTCCCCCGGCTGGGCGGCGACAGCGACACCGTCGTCTGGCACACCGACTCCGGATCCGTCCGCGCCGCCGACGTCGAACAGACCATGACCGGCGTCCTCGACAGGATCGCCGGCCTGCCCGGTGTCGCGGCCGTGAGCAGTCCCTACGGCGGCCAGGGCGCCGGCCGGATCAGCGGCGACGGGCACACCGCGTACGCCGTCGTCACCTTCGACCGGCCGGCCGAGGACATCAAGAAGGCGCAGGCCGAAGCCGTCGTACGGGCCGCCAAGGCCGCCGAGGGCGACGGGCTGCGCGTGGAGCTGGGCGGCAGCGCCATCGGGCTCACCGAGTCCGCCGGCGGGCATCTCGCCGAGGCCGTCGGGGTGGCCGTGGCCGCGGTGGTGCTGTTCCTCGCCTTCGGCTCGCTCGCCGCCTCCCTGCTGCCGATCGGCACCGCGCTGGTCGGCGTGGGCACCGCCTACGCCGGGATCGTGCTGCTCGGGCACACCATGACCGTCGCCGACTTCGCCCCCATGCTCGGCATGCTGATCGGGCTCGGCGTGGGCATCGACTACGCGCTGTTCATAGTGACCCGGCACCGCCGCGGCCTGAAACGCGGCCTGTCCGTCACCGAGGCCGCGGCCGACGCCGCCGCGACGACCGGGCGGGCGGTGGTGTTCGCGGGCGCTACCGTCTGCATCGCGCTGCTGGGCATGCTCATCCTGCGGCTCGGCTTCCTCAACGGCGTCGCGGTCGCCGCCTCGTTGACGGTCGTCCTCACCGTCGCGGCAAGCGTCACCCTGCTGCCCGCCCTCCTGTCCTGCATCGGCATGCGCGCCCTCAGCCGCCGGGAGCGGCGCCGGCTCGCCGAGCACGGACCGCAGCCCGAACTGCCCACCGGGCTCGCCGCCCGCTGGTCCGTGTTCGTGGAGCGGCATCCGAAGCTGCTCGGCTCGCTCGCCCTGGCCGTCGTCACCGTGCTCGCGCTGCCCACCCTCGGCCTCCACCTCGGCACCTCCGACCAGGGCAACGACCCCAAGGGATCCACCACCCGGCAGGCCTACGACCTGCTCGCCGAGGGCTTCGGACCCGGCGTCAACGGGTCGCTCACGCTGGTGGCGCGGGTCGACGGCGCCGACGCCAAACTCGCCCTCGACAGCCTGGACAGCACCCTGCGCGCCACCGAGGGAGTCGCCTCGGTGACCTCCGCGACCTACGCCGGCGGGGGCGGCACCGCGTACCTCACCGTCGTACCGGACTCCGCCCCGCAGTCGCAGCGCACCAGCGAACTCGTCGACCGGCTGCGCACCGAGGTCCTCCCGCGCGCGGAACGCGGCACCTCGCTGCACGTCCTCGTCGGCGGGGTGACGGCGAGCTACGACGACTTCGCGAGTGTGATCGTCGGCAAACTTCCGCTCTTCGTCGGGGTGGTGATCGGGCTCGGCTGCGTCCTGCTGCTGCTCGCCTTCCGCTCGCTCGGCATCCCGCTGAAGGCCGCCGCGATGAACATCGCCGCCGTGGCCGCCGCCTTCGGGATCGTCGTCGCCGTCTTCCAGTGGGGCTGGGGCAGCGAACTGCTCGGCCTGGGCCGGGCGGGCCCGATCGAGCCCTTCCTCCCGGTGATCATGGTCTCGGTCCTCTTCGGGCTCTCCATGGACTACCAGGTCTTCCTGGTCAGCCGGATGTACGAGGAGTGGCTGGAGACCGGCGACAACCGGCGGGCGGTACGCGTCGGCCTCGCCGAGACCAGCCGGGTGATCAACTCCGCCGCCGTCATCATGATCTCCGTCTTCCTCGCCTTCGTGCTCAGCGGCGACCGCGTGATCGCCATGTTCGGCATCGCGCTCGCCTCCGCCGTCGCCCTGGACGCCTTCGTCCTGCGCACCCTGCTGGTGCCCGCCCTGATGCACCTGCTCGGCGCCGCCAACTGGTGGCTGCCCCGCTGGCTGGACCGCAGGCTGCCCAGGATCAGCATCGAGCCGCCCGAGTGCCGCGCCGCCCATGAGAGGCTCGACGAGGTCGTGGAGGAACTGGAGAAGGAGCAGCGGCACGATGTACGCGACATCCCTGGGTGAGGGCGCCGAACTGCGGCCTCTGGAGGTCTGGCACGCCGAGGAGCTGCTCGCGAACATCGACCGGGGGCGGGAGTTCATCGGCCGGCACATCGGGCTGCCGGACGTGATCGAGGACCTCGCCGGGGCCCGTGCCTACCTGCGGTCCTACGCCGAGAAGCGCGCCGTCGACGGCGGCAGCCTGCACGGGGTGTGGCTGGACGGGACACTCGTCGGCGGGCTGCTGTTCCGGGTCTGGGACACGCCCGCCGGGGTCTGCGAGGCCGGCTGCTGGCTGGAGCCCGGGGCCGCCGGGCGGGGTCTGGTGACGCGTGGCATGCGGGCGCTTCTGGACTGGGCGTTTGACGAGCGTGGCATGCACCGTGTGGAGTGGCATGCGTCGTCGGCCAACGAGGCCAGTGTCAACGTGGCCCGGCGGCTGGGCATGACCCGCGACGGCGTGATGCGGGAGAACTACCCCCACCGGGGTGTGCGCACGGACACCGAGGTCTGGTCGGTGCTGGCCCCCGAGTGGAGTGCGGCACGCGCGCGTACCGCCGAGAACGATCATTAAGAGACCTCTCAGACAGCGTCCGTACGGTGCGAGGTATGGGAACGAAGACTGTGGACGGAGCCGAGACCGGCGCCGAGGCGAAGAACGACGAGAAGAAGGCGACCGCGGAGACGGTGACCGCAGAGGCGGCGGCCGGGGAATCGGCCGCCGAGGAGACCGCGGCCGGGGAATCGGCGGCCGAGGAGACCGCGGTGGAGGCCGGCAAGACCTCCGCCGAGGCCGGTGAGCCGGAGGCGGAGGACTCCGACGAGCTGACCGACGACGACCTCGACGAGCTGTCGGACCTCGCCGAGGAGGAGCCGGAGGGCGCCTCCGGCGTCGGCCAGGGCGCCGGTGCGATCGTCTCCGTCGCGCTCGGCCTGGTCTCCCTCACCGGTGGCTGGATCGGCACGATCGCCGCCGCCCGCGAGACCCTCATCGGCCAGCTCCAGACCTCGTCGTCGGCGAGCGTCGCCACGCAGGTCAAGGAGGTGTACGGCGACGCCTGGCAGACCACCGCGCTGTGGGCCGGCCTGTTCGCGCTGGTCGCGCTGATCACCGCCGTCGTGGTGCTCGCCCGGCCCGCCTTCGGCAGCCCCGGCAGGGCGCAGGCCCCGTGGATCAAGTCGGTCGCCTGGGCGGGTGTCGCGCTCGGCGTCATCGGCCTGCTGCTGGCCGTCCTCAAGTACTCCGACGCGCTCCTCGGGCTGCCGTCGACCAGCTGAGACAGCGCAGGTCACCAGGGGCCTTAGGCCGTCCGTAAGCACCTTACGGACGGCCTAAGGCCCCTTACGCGCGTCCGGGGCCCGGCGTCCGCCCGAAGATGCGGAACTCTCCCGATGTGGCGCACCCCCCTGGGAGACGACAGTGGAGGCATCGCGGAAAGCGAAGCCCAACCACCCCGTCTCACAAGGGATTCAGCATGTTCGAGTACGAACTCCACCAGATCCGCTCCGCCGAACTGCGCCGTGAGGCCGCCGCCGCCCGTCTCGTCCGCGAGGCCGTCCGCACCCGGCGCGCCGCCCGTCGCGAGGAGGCGGCCCGCCAGGCCGCCGTACCGGAGGAGACCCATACCGACCGCCGCAGCCGGCGCCGGCTCCCGCGCACCGCGTGACCAGGGGGCCGGGCGGCGCCCACCGCCCGGAGGCCGAGCACCCGGAAGCCGGGAAGGCCGGTGGCCACAGGGTCGGCCACCGGCCTTCCCTGTTTCCATCAGGCCGTACGAGTCGTACGACAAGCGCACCGGTGCTGTGGAAAACCGCTGCCGTCCGCTCCGAGCCGCGTGCGATGCTCTGGCCTGTGGAAACCAGGTCCGTGAGTCCCGTGTTCGTAGGCCGCAACGACGAGTTGGACACACTGAACGAGGCGCTCGCCCGCGCCGAGGCCGCCGAGCCGCAGGCGCTGCTGCTCGGCGGCGAGGCCGGGGTGGGCAAGACCCGGCTGGTCGAGGAGTTCGCCACGGCCGCCTGCCGCCGGGGCGCGGTCGTCGCGCTGGGCGGCTGTGTGGAGATCGGCGCCGACGGGCTGCCGTTCGCCCCCTTCTCCACCGCGCTGCGCGCACTCCGCGCGGCCCTGCCCGACGAACTGGCCGCGGCCGCCGCGGGCCAGGAGGACGAGCTGGCCCGGCTGCTGCCCGAACTCGGCGAGGCCACGTCGAGCCGCCACGACGAACAGGGCATGGCCCGGCTGTTCGAACTCACCGCGCGTCTGCTCGAACGGGTGGCCGCCGAGCGCACCGTGGTCATCGCCCTGGAGGACCTGCACTGGGCCGACGCCTCCACCCGTCACCTCCTCGCCTACCTGCTGCGCACCCTGCGCACCGGCCGGCTCGTCGTCCTCGCCACCTACCGCGCCGACGACATCCACCGCCGCCACCCGCTGCGCCCCCTGCTCGCCGAACTCGACCGGCTGCGCACCGTCCGCCGCCTCGAACTCGCCCGGTTCAACCGCGAGGAGGTCGGCCGCCAGATCGCCGGCATCCTCGCCGCCGAACCCGACCCCGCCCAGGTCGACGAGATCTTCGAACGCTCCGACGGCAACGCCTTCTTCGTCGAGGAACTCGCCGTCGCCCGGGCCGAGAACTGCTGCGCCGGGCTCACCGACTCGCTGCGCGACCTGCTCCTGGTCCGGGTCGAGGCGCTGCCCGAGAGCGCCCAGCGGGTCGTCCGGATCGTCGCCGAGGGCGGCTCCACCGTCGAGTACCGGCTCCTCGCCGCCGTCGCCCAGCTCGCCGAGGACGACCTCATCGAGGCGTTGCGGGCCGCCGTCGGCGCCAACATCCTCACCCCCACCCCCGCCGGCGACGGCTACCGCTTCCGGCACTCCCTGGTCCGCGAGGCCGTCGCCGACGACCTGCTCCCCGGCGAACGCTCCCGGCTCAACCGGCGCTACGCCGAGGCCCTGGAGAGCGACCCGGCCCTGGTGCCGGCCGACGCCCGCGTCACCCGCCTGGCCAGCTACTGGTACCAGGCCCACGACCCCGCCAAGGCCCTGCCCGCCGTCCTCGACGCCTCCGTCGTGGCCCGCCGCCGGCACGCCTACAGCGAGCAACTACGGCTCCTGGAGCGGGCGATGGAGCTCTGGGACACCGCGCCCGAGGAGATCCGCGCCGACCTGCGCCCCGTCGACTACACCGACGTCTACCCGCCCTGCGGCTGCGATCCCGCGACCACCCCGCTGCGCTACCTCGACCTGATGGCGGAGGCGGCGGTCGCCGGCCGCTTCTGCGGGGAACGCGAACGCGCCCTGAAGATCACCAAGAAGGCGCTGCGGCTCGTCCAGGACGAGGGGGACCCGCTGCGCGCCGCCTGGTTCTGGGTGCAGCGCTCCCGGCTGGTCCAGGCCCTGGCCCGGGGCGACGGCTGGCAGGAACTCGGCACCGCCCAGGACCTGGTGCGCGGCCTGCCGCCCTCGGAGGTGCACGCCGAGGTGCTGGCCAACGTGGCCAACTGGTCCATGCTCCACGAACCCGGCCCGGAGGCTTTCGCCGCGGCCGAACGGGCCGTGGAGTACGCCCGGATGGTCGGCGCCCGCGAGATCGAGCTCAACGCGCGCCTCACCCTGGGCGGGCTCATGGTGGACGCGGGTGACGCCGAGGCCGGACTGGCGGAGATGGCCCTGGTCAAGGAGGCCGCGCTCCGGGAAGGCGTCGCCCAGGTCGCGGCCCGCGCCTATGTGAACCTGCCGTCCGAGCTGGACGCGGTCGGCCGTTCCCGGGAGGCCGTGCCCATCCTGCGGGAAGGCCTCGGGTTCGCCCGCCGGTACGGCCTGCTGGACTACGGGGTGTGGATCTGGGGCAACCTCTCCGACTCGCTGTACGCGCTCGGCCAGTGGGACGAGGCCGTCGAAGCCGCCGCGGGCGCCCTCGGCTCCGCGGCCAGCGCCCAACCCCGGGGCGACGCCGCCCTGCGCCTCGCCCATATCGCCCTCGCCCGGGGCGACGCCGCCGAGGCAGCCCGCCAACTGGCCGTCTCCCACGCCCATTACGGCACCCACGACCCGATGCCCCAGGCGCAGTTGCCCGTCGCCCGGATCGCCATCGGCGTCGCCGCCGAGGAGGGCCGGCTCCTCGACGCCCGCGCCGACCTGGACCGCGCCCTCGCGGCCGGCTTCCCGCCCGGCACCCAGCGCTACGGCTGGCCCCTGCTGCTGGCCGCCGCCACCGCCGAGGCCGACGCCCGCGCCCTGCCCGCGGCGGCCGGGGGCCGCACCGAGGTCCTCGACCGGCTCACCGAAGCCGTCCGCAAGCTCACCACCGGCGCGCCCATCTGGCGGGCGTACGAGCGCTGGACCCGTGCCGAACTCCACCGGGCCCGGGGCACCGACACCGCCGCGATCTGGTCGGACGTGGTCACCGACTTCGAGTGCCTGGACCGCCCCTACGACCTCGCCCGGGTCCGCCGCCGCCTCGCCCAGACCCTGCTCGAAGAGGCGGCCGGCGACGACGAGCGCCGGCGCGCGACGGAACTGCTCCGCCTGGCCGGGGCGGTCGCCGACCACCTGGGCGCCCGCCCGCTCGCGGACGCCGTCGCCCTGCTCGCCCAGCGGGCCCGCCTCACCCTCACCGCCGGCACCCCGCGGAAGGCCCTCGACCCCGCCGAGAGCCTCGGCCTCACCAGCCGGGAGCGGGACGTCCTCCGGCTGGTCTCGGCCGGCCGCACCAACCGCCAGATAGCCGAGGAGCTCTACATCTCCCCGAAGACCGCGAGCGTCCACGTCTCCAACATCCTGGGCAAGCTCGGCGTCTCGGGGCGCGGAGAGGCGGCGGCGGTGGCGCACCGCCTGGAGCTGTTCACCTGACCTCCAGCTCCAGGATCCTGTCGTCACCCGCCTTGGGCTTGCCCCGGCCGTCCGTGTTGCTGGTCACCAGCCACACCTTGTCGCCGCCCGCCGGGGCGACCGTGCGCAGCCGGCCGTACTCACCCTGGAGGAAGGCCTGCGGGGCGGCGGCGGCCGTCGTGCCGTCCAGCGGGATGCGCCACAGCCGCTGGCCCTTCAGCGCCGCCATCCAGATCACGCCGTTGACATAGGCGATGCCGCTGGGGGAGGCGTCGTCGGTGTGCCACTCGGCGATCGGGTTCACGTACTTGGGGTCGGAGGACATGCCCTCCGCGTTCGGCCAGCCGTAGTTGCCGCCGGGCTTGATCGCGTTCAGCTCGTCCCAGGTGTCCTGCCCGAACTCCGAGGCGAACAGCCGCTGTCTGTCGTCCCAGGCGAGCCCCTGCACGTTCCGGTGGCCGTACGAGTAGACCGGGGAGTCCGGGAACGGGTTGCCGGGGGCCGGTTCGCCCTCCGGCGTCAGCCGCAGGATCTTGCCCCCGAGGGACTTCTTGTCCTGCGCGAGCCCCCGCTGCCCGCTCTCTCCGGTGCCCGCGTAGAGCATGCCGTCCGGACCGAAGGCGATCCGGCCGCCGTTGTGGATGAAGCCCTTGGGAATGCCCTTGAAGATCGTGTCGGGGGCGCCCAGCTGCTCCTTGGCCGGCTTGCTCTCGTCCCAGAGCATGCGCACGATGCGGTTGTCGGAGGCCGAGGTGAAGTACGCGTAGATCATGTGGTCCGAGGCGAAGCCGGGCGAGAGCGCGATACCCAGCAGCCCGCCCTCACCGGCCGCGGAGACCCCGGAGACGACGCCCAGCTCGGTGATCTTCCCGGTCTTCTCGTCGACCCGGCTGATCGTCCCGTCGTCCCGGTCGGAGACCAGCAGCCCGGCCCCGTCCGGCAGCGGCGCGAGCCCCCAGGGGGACTTCAGCCCCTGGGCGACCGTACGCACCACCTTCACGGACCCCGTGGCGGGCGCGGCGGAGTCCGCGGCCCCGGCAGACCCGGAGGCGGCGGCCGAGCTACCCCCGGCCCAGGACGGCGTGGGCAACCCCGTCCCACCGCCACCGGAGGAACACCCCGCCACCAGGAGCCCGCCCACGACCAACAAGGCGGACACAGCACGACGTTGCACGATCAAGTTCCCTTCACAGCGCCTCCCGACCGACGTTAGTACAGCGCCCCGCCAGGGGCGCGGGACTGTATCGATTTGCGGCTCCGCCGCGTGGGCGCGACCAGCCACAACGGCGCAGCAGTGAACCACCGGCAGACCACGCCAGTCGCGCTGCTAATCCCACGAGCCCTGCGCAGCAGGCAGCAGGCTCAGCTCGGCCAGATCCTCAGCGGTCAGCCGCACGTCCGCCGATCCGGCGTTCTCCACCGCCCACCGGCCCTGTTTGGTCCCGGGCACCGGAACCACATGCCGCCCCTTGGACAACACCCACGCCAGCGCCACCTGAGCGGCGGTGACACCGTCCCCATGCCGGCCGGCAACCCTCCGCAGCCCCGCCACGATCGGCTGGTTCGCCGCCATCATCTCCGCCGTGAAGCGCGGATGCCGCGCCCGCAGATCGTCCGGCTCGAACCCCTCACCCGGCGTGAGCGTGCCGGTGAGGAACCCGTTGCCCAGCGGCATCGCCGCGAGGAACCCCACCCCCCGCGCCTCGCACCACGGCAGCAACGCCTCCAGCGCCTCCGGCGACCACACCGACAGCTCCGCCTCCACCACGCTCACCGGGAACACCTGCTGCACCCGCTGAAGCTGGCGCAGGGTCGCGTCGTGCAGTCGCGCGCCGGACCTGCGCCCCCCACGCGCCCCCACGGCGCACAGCCCCAGCGCCCGCACCTTCCCCGCCTGCACCAGCTCTGCCATCGCGCCCCAGGTCTCCTCGACGGGCACCTCGGGGTCGGCGCGGTGCAACTGGTAGAGATCGATCACGTCGGTCTGCAGCCGGCGCAGCGACGCGTCGCACGCCCGCTTCACATAGCCGGGCCGCCCGTTCGCAACGATGTGCTGGTCGCCCACCAGCAGCCCCACCTTCGTCGACACGAAGGCCTCGGCACGCCGCTCCTTGAGCACGCGCCCCAGCAGCAGCTCGTTGGTGAACGGGCCGTACATGTCCGCCGTGTCAAGCAGCGTCACGCCCAGGTCCAGCGACCGGTGCACCGCTCGCACCGACTCGTCGCCCCGCTGCCGCGACCCGCTGTACGCCCAGCTCATCGGCATGCACCCGAGTCCGACGGCCCCCACCGCGAGCGCCCCCGCGCCGATCGTCCTGCGCTCCACCAGCCCGTGAACCTCCTTCTCCGGTCCCCAACCTAACCCGATCCCCCACACGCGCCTGACATAGCCTCCCGACCATGACCCAAGACGCATGGCTCCCCATCCCGATCGACGAGTTCACGGATCTGCCCGAAGGGCTCAATTACCTCTTCTGGGACGGTGACCAGGAGTTTCCCGGCGATCCCGCCGATTGTGCCGTCTACGTCGTCCCCTACATGAAGCGGCAGAACCTGAAGGTGCGGCCGCTGGAGGGGATGCGGAACGTCCGGCTCATCCAGACGCTCACGGCCGGTGTCGACGACATGCTGGCGGCCCGTGACCTCATCGCCCCGGGCGTGCAGTTGTGCAACGCGCGCGGGGTGCACGAGGCGAGCACCGCCGAGCTCGCGCTCGCCCTGACGCTGGCGTCCCTGCGCGGTATCCCGGGGTTCGTCCGGGCCCAGCGGCAGGAGCACTGGGAGAGCGGATTCCACCCGGCCCTCGCCGACAAGTCCGTCCTCATCGTCGGCTACGGGGCCATCGGTTCGGCCATCGAGGACCGGCTCGCGCCCTTTGAGTGCGCGCGGGTGGCGCGCGTTGCGCGCTCCGGGCGCGCCTCGGCGCGCGGTCCCGTGCTTCCGCTCACCGAACTGCCGAATCTGCTTCCGGAAGCCGATGTCGTCATCCTCTCCACGCCCCTCACGGACACCACGCGTGGCCTGGTCAACGCCGAGTTCCTCGCGCGGATGAAGGACGGCGCACTGCTCGTGAACATCGCGCGCGGTCCCGTCGTGGACACCAAGGCGCTGCTCGCCGAACTGGAGAGCGGTCGCCTCACCGCCGCCCTGGACGTCACCGACCCCGAGCCGCTGCCGGCCGGGCACCCCCTGTGGCACGCGCCCGGCGTCCTGATCAGCCCTCATGTCGGCGGCCCCACCTCGGCCTTCCTGCCGCGCGCCAAGCGCCTCGTCACCGAGCAGCTGAACCGGCTCATGAACCGGGAGCCCCTTCGGAACGTGATCCTTACGACAGGATCCACCGACAACTGAAAGCCCCGGCAACACGCGTGTAATCCGCTTCCGGTACGGTCCGCAACCTTCCGGGCGCGGTGCGTGCGCGCATAGCCGCTGGTCGTCACGGAGCGTAGAGAAGCTATGTCCCTGAGTGACGAGACTGGTGTATCGTCCCGACAGGGGCTGCGCCGCGCACCGTTCGGCGCCGGGGATGGACATTTCAGATTTGTGAGGGGGGCGACGGGCGATGCACGGCCTATGGACGAACGATCCGACGCGGCGGAGCCGCCGGCGGCGACCCTGGCGCACAGCTGCGCGCAGACGCGGCCACCACACCAGCCATCACCACCACCACCGCGGGCACAGCGGACGTCACAGGCACGCACATCCAGCGCACCGGGACCCGAGGGATCCGGGAGCGACGCGGACCGGGAGGGTCCGGTGACCGCGCCGACGTCCGTGACGACCACCCTCCCCGGAGCGCTGCGGGCGCAGTCTCCGGCGGGGAAGCCGCAGACCCGTCCGCCGGCCGTCGGCGGCGGGACCGGCATGGTCCGCCAACTCGCCCTGGCCCTGATCTGCGCGGGATACGCCGTCGGTTCCGCGTTCGACTGGGGCTCGAACCAAGTCGCCCTGTTCATGGGGGACTTCGGTCTGACCGCGGCCGCCGGCACCGCCGCCGTGTCGTGCTTCCTCTACGCCCGCTCCCCGCGGGTCCGCTTTCGACCTGCCTGGCTGCTGTTCGCCCTCTCCTCGGCGATGGCGGCCCTGGGCAACGCGGTCTGGGGGTGGTACGAGGTCGTGCTCCAGAGGCCGGTGCCCAGCCCCAGCTACGCCGACCTGTTCTTCCTGTGCTTCGCGCCGCCCGCCATCGTCGGACTGCTGGTGCTGGCCAAACGGCCGGTGACCAAGGCCGGCTGGATCTGCCTGGCGCTGGACGCCTGGCTGATCGGCGGCTCGCTGCTCACCCTGTCGTGGAGCCTCGCGCTCGCCCAGGCCGCCCGGTTCGACGGGCCCAGCGTCGCGCACACCGCGCTCTCGCTGGCGTACCCGCTGATGGACATCGCCCTGGTCAGCATGGTGCTCGCACTGCACTTCCGGCGCTCGCCGGGCAACCGCACCGCGGTGAACACCGCGATCGGCGCGCTCGCCCTGACCGTGATGTGCGACGCCCTGTTCACCTCGCCGCTGCTGCACAGCAGTTACCGCTCCGGTCAGCTGCTGGACGCGGGCTGGTTCGCCGGCTCGCTGCTCCTCGCGTACGCCCCCTGGGCCGCGCCCAGGAGCCAGGGCGCCCCGGAGCCCGAGGGGCACACGCGTGTGGTCCACGAGCACGTGCCCGGACTGCGGGCCACGGCGCCGAAGCAGGCGCCCGCGCCCGCCCCGGGGGGTGATCACAGCCGGTACCCGGCGGGCCGCCCGCTGACCGGTTCCCTGGCCGCACTGACCCCGTATCTGGCCGCAGCCGTGTGCACCCTGGGCATCCTCTACAACGTCCTCAACGGCCGCAGGCCGGACCACGTCGTACTGATCACCGCGGGCTGTGTGGTCCTCGCGCTCGTCGTGCGCCAGGGCATCATGCTGCTCGACAACATCACCCTCACCCAGGAACTGGCACAGCAGGAGAACCACTTCCGCTCCCTGGTGCAGGGCTCCAGCGACGTCATCATGATCGCCGCGCCCAGCGGGGTCCTGCGGTACGTCTCCCCGGCCGCGGCCGGGGTCTACGGACGGCCCGCCGACGACCTGGTGGGCTCGGAACTGGCCAACCTCATCCACCCGGAGGACCTGGGCTGCGTGGTGCACGAGGTGCGCCGCTTCCTCGCCGCCAGGCCCCAGGAGGAGCCCACCACCCGTATCGAGTGCCGGTTCCGGTCCGGCGAGGGCGGCTGGCTCAACGTCGAGTCCACCGTCAACCGGCACCACGGCGGCCTCATCTTCAACAGCCGGGACGTGACCGAAAGAGTGCGCCTGCAGGCGCAGCTCCAGCACAACGCCGAGCACGACCCGCTCACCGACCTGCCCAACCGGGCCCTGTTCACCCGGCGGGTGCAGCAGGCCCTGTCCGGCCGCCGTTCCTCCGACCGGGGCCCCGCCCTCAGGAACACGGCGGTGCTCTTCATCGACCTGGACGGGTTCAAGGCCGTCAACGACACGATCGGGCACCAGGCCGGCGACGAACTGCTCGTCCAGGCCGCGCGCAGACTCCAGGACGCGGTCCGCCAGGGCGACACCGCCTCCCGGCTGGGCGGCGACGAGTTCGCGGCGCTGATCGTCGGCGACGGCACCCGTGACCGCAGTGCCCGGGAGCGGCACATCCTGGAGCTCGCCGACCGCCTCAGGGTGACCCTCTCCCAGCCGTACGCCATTGACGGCAACGATGTCCGTGTCAACGCGTCCATCGGCGTCGCCTTCGCCGAACCGGGCCTCGGCGCGGGGGAGCTGCTGCGCAACGCCGACCTGGCGATGTACCGCGCCAAGTCGGCCGGAAAGGGCCGCGTCGAGCTGTACAAGCCACAGATGCAGCAGGACGTCGTACGCAAGGCGGAACTGGCCACCCGGCTGCGGGCCGCGCTGCACGACGGCGAGTTCGCGCTGCTGCACCAGCCCGTGGTGTGCCTGGAGAGCGGCCGGATCGAATCGGTCTCCGCACAGGCCCGCTGGCGCTCCTCGCAGGGGGTGCTGTTCACCCCGGCCGAGTTCCTGCGGGTGGCCGAGGACAGCGACAAGACCGCCGAACTGGACCGGTGGATCTTCCAGGAGGCGGTCGAACAGGCCGCCGAGCGGGCGGCCAACGGGCTGGTGGTGCCGGTCGCCGTGCGGATGAGCGCCCGGCGGCTGCTCGACCGGTCCTCGCCGCTCGGCTCCGTGGAGGCCCTGCTCACCCGGCACGGGCTGCCGTCCGGGGCGCTGGTCCTGGAGCTGTCCGACACCGATCCGAGGATCCCGCTGGACGAGCTGGAGCGACGGCTGACCGTGCTCAGCCGGCACGGCGTCCGGATCGCGCTGGACGGCTTCGGCAGCGGCTACGCGGCGATCACCGCCCTCCGGAAGCTCCCCGTCGACGTACTGAAACTCGACCGCGGTCTGGTCGAGGGGATCGTCGAGTCGGCCCGGCTGCACAAGATCACCAGCGGCCTGCTGCGGATCGCCGGTGACCTCGGGCTCCAGTCGGTGGCCGAGGGCGTGGACCTGCCCGAGCAGGTCACGGCGCTGCGCGCGATGGGCTGTACCCACGGAATGGGCATGGCGTTCTCCGGCCCGGTGGACGAGTACCGGCTGCGCCGGGCGCTAGGATCCGGCCACTATCCGGTTCCGCACGCATCGGGCGAGCCGGCGTTCGCGGGCGGCCGCGCGGGGGTGTACACCAGTGGTGTGCCCGCGGTGCTCGGAGGCGGAAGTGTCCTTCGCTCACATAATGAGACTCCCGTCCCACCCACTTGACACGTGGTGCGCGTCAGAGGGAGGGTCAGTCCCATGCGCACCCGAATTCTCGTACTTGGACAGCGCGTCGGCTGAGCTGGGACCCACCGGAGAAGGATCCGGAAAGCCCAGCGACCACACCGGCGCGCTCCCCTCGCTTGCCTTTTGGCACGAGGGGTTTTTTGTTGCACCAGCACCAGACGTACGGACGTAGAAATCCGTACGAACCTCGCAAAAACCCTCAGCATCGAGAAGAGAATGCCGATGACCGAGCAGGCCACCGGGGCCCACCATCCGCAGCCGCGGCCCCGTTCCGGAGGACAGCAGTCCGCCCCCGTCGAGCACGTCACGGGTGCGCAGTCCCTGATCCGCTCCCTCGAGGAGGTCGGCGCTGACACGGTATTCGGCATCCCCGGCGGCACGATCCTGCCGGCGTACGACCCGATGATGGACTCCACCCGGATCCGCCACATCCTGGTCCGCCACGAGCAGGGTGCCGGTCACGCGGCCACCGGGTACGCGCAGGCCACCGGCAAGGTCGGCATCTGCATGGCGACCTCGGGCCCGGGTGCGACCAATCTGGTGACCCCGATCGCGGACGCCAACATGGACTCGGTGCCGCTCGTGGCGATCACCGGCCAGGTGGCCTCCGCCGCGATCGGTACGGACGCCTTCCAGGAGGCGGACATCGTCGGCATCACCATGCCGATCACCAAGCACAGCTTCCTGGTCACCAAGGCCGAGGACATCCCGCGGATCATCGCGCAGGCGTTCCACATCGCCTCCACCGGCCGCCCCGGCCCGGTCCTCGTGGACATCCCCAAGGACATCCTCCAGGCGAAGACCACCTTCTCCTGGCCGCCGGTCATGGACCTGCCCGGCTACCGCCCGGTGACCAAGCCGCACGCCAAGCAGATCCGCGAGGCCGCCAAGCTGATCACCTCCGCGAAGCGGCCCGTCCTCTACGTCGGCGGCGGTGTCATCAAGGCCGGCGCCACCGCCGAGCTGAAGGTCCTCGCGGAACTCACCGGAGCGCCCGTCACCACCACCCTGATGGCGCTCGGCGCGTTCCCCGACAGCCACCCGCTGCACGTGGGAATGCCGGGCATGCACGGTTCGGTCACCGCCGTCACCGCGCTGCAGAAGGCCGACCTGATCGTCGCCCTCGGAGCCCGCTTCGACGACCGCGTCACCGGCAAGCTGGACAGCTTCGCCCCGTACGCCAAGATCGTCCACGCCGACATCGACCCCGCCGAGATCGGCAAGAACCGCGCCGCCGACGTGCCGATCGTCGGTGACGCCCGCGAGGTCATCGCCGACCTGATCCAGGCGGTGCAGAAGGAGCACAGCGAGGGCCACCAGGGCGACTACACCGCCTGGTGGAAGGACCTGAGCCGCTGGCGCGAGACCTACCCGCTCGGCTACGACCTGCCGGACAACGGCTCGCTCTCCCCGCAGCAGGTCATCGAGCGCATCGGACAGCTGGCGCCCGAGGGCACGATCTTCACGGCGGGCGTCGGCCAGCACCAGATGTGGGCCGCGCACTTCATCGAGTACGACAAGCCCGCCACCTGGCTGAACTCCGGCGGTGCCGGAACCATGGGCTACGCGGTCCCGGCCGCGATGGGCGCCAAGGCCGGCACGCCGGACCGCACGGTCTGGGCGATCGACGGCGACGGCTGCTTCCAGATGACCAACCAGGAACTGACCACCTGCGCCCTGAACAACATCCCGATCAAGGTCGCCATCATCAACAACGGCGCCCTCGGGATGGTCCGCCAGTGGCAGACCCTGTTCTACAACCAGCGGTACTCCAACACGGTCCTGCACTCCGGGCCCGACGACGTCAACCCGGACGCCCGCGGCACCCGGGTCCCTGACTTCGTCAAGCTGTCGGAGGCCATGGGCTGCCACGCGATCCGCTGCGAGTCCCCGGACGACCTCGACAAGGTCATCGAAGAGGCGAACTCCATCAACGACCGCCCGGTCGTCGTCGACTTCGTCGTCCACGAGGACGCCATGGTGTGGCCGATGGTCGCCGCCGGCACCTCCAACGACGAGATCCTGGCCGCCCGGGACGTCCGCCCCGACTTCGGCGACAACGAAGACGACTGAGCGAGAGAGACGCAGAAGAAACATGTCCAAGCACACGCTCTCCGTCCTGGTGGAGAACAAGCCGGGCATCCTGGCCCGGATCGCGGCCCTCTTCTCCCGCCGCGGCTTCAACATCGACTCGCTGGCCGTCGGCGTCACCGAGCACGCCGACATCTCCCGCATCACCATCGTGGTGAGCGTCGAGGCGCTGCCCCTCGAGCAGGTCACCAAGCAGCTCAACAAGCTCGTCGAGGTGCTGAAGATCGTCGAGCTGGAGCCGGGTTCGGCCGTTCAGCGCGAACTCGTTCTGGTGAAGGTGCGCGCCGACAACGAGACGCGCTCCCAGATCGTCGAGATCGTCCAGCTGTTCCGCGCCAAGACCGTCGACGTCTCCCCGGAGGCCGTCACCATCGAGGCCACCGGCAGCAACGAGAAGCTGACCGCCATGCTCAAGATGCTGGAGCCGTTCGGCATCAAGGAACTGGTGCAGTCCGGCACGATCGCGATCGGCCGCGGCGCCCGTTCGATCACCGACCGGTCCCTGCGCGCCCTCGACCGATCTGCGTAAGGCTTGAGTCAGGCTTGAGTCAGGCCTGATACGGGCGGTCGGCGTGCCGTCGGCCGCCCGTATACCGAGACCCCGAAACTTCCGTTCCGCCCGCCGTCATACGGTGGGACGCACCATCTGCACACCAAGGAGAGAACCCAAAGTGGCCGAGCTGTTCTACGACGCTGACGCCGACCTGTCCATCATCCAGGGCCGCAAGGTCGCGGTCATCGGATACGGCAGCCAGGGCCACGCCCACGCCCTGTCGCTCCGTGACTCGGGTGTCGACGTGCGTGTCGGTCTGCACGAGGGCTCCAAGTCCAAGGCGAAGGCCGAGGAGCAGGGCCTGCGCGTGGTGACCCCGGCCGAGGCCGCGGCCGAGGCCGACGTCATCATGATCCTCGTCCCGGACCCGATCCAGGCCCAGGTCTACGAGGAGTCCATCGCCCCGAACCTGAACGACGGCGACGCCCTGTTCTTCGGCCACGGCCTGAACATCCGCTTCGGCTTCATCAAGCCCCCGGCCGGCGTCGACGTCTGCATGGTCGCCCCGAAGGGCCCGGGCCACCTGGTGCGCCGTCAGTACGAGGAGGGCCGCGGCGTTCCCTGCATCGTGGCCGTCGAGCAGGACGCCACCGGCAACGGCTTCGAGCTCGCCCTGTCGTACGCCAAGGGCATCGGCGGCACCCGCGCCGGCGTCATCAAGACGACCTTCACCGAGGAGACCGAGACCGACCTGTTCGGCGAGCAGGCCGTCCTCTGCGGCGGTACCGCCGCCCTGGTGAAGGCCGGCTTCGAGACCCTGGTCGAGGCGGGCTACCAGCCGGAGATCGCCTACTTCGAGTGCCTCCACGAGCTGAAGCTGATCGTGGACCTCATGTACGAGGGCGGCCTGGAGAAGATGCGCTGGTCGGTCTCCGAGACCGCCGAGTGGGGCGACTACGTCACCGGCCCGCGGATCATCACCGACGCCACCAAGGCCGAGATGAAGCAGGTCCTCGCCGAGATCCAGGACGGCACCTTCGCCAACAACTGGATGGACGAGTACCACGGCGGTCTGAAGAAGTACAACGAGTACAAGAAGCAGGACTCCGAGCACCTGCTGGAGACCACCGGCAAGCAGCTGCGCAAGCTGATGAGCTGGGTGAACGAAGAGGCGTAAGCCTTCGTACAGGGGGTCGGGGCGTAATGCCGCGGCCCCCTGTCGCGCAACCGGCGGGAGGGCTACGAAACGTAGTCTCCCGTCCGGGTGATCCCTCCGCAGTGGCGTAAAACGACGCCCCCGACGCCACTACACTGCTGCACAACATACGCGTCAGGCCCACAGCGTCGTGCGTCTCCGCGGTAGCCCCCTCCACCGCCAGCGGCCGTCGGGACGGCCGTCCGCATTGGACTTGTGAGGACTCACGTGAGCTCGAAACCTGTCGTACTCATCGCTGAAGAGCTGTCGCCCGCCACCGTCGACGCGCTGGGCCCGGACTTCGAGATCCGGCACACCAACGGAGCAGACCGAGCCGAACTGCTCCCCGCGATCGCCGACGTGGACGCGATCCTGATCCGCTCCGCCACCAAGGTCGACGCCGAGGCCATCGCCGCGGCCAAGAAGCTGAAGGTCGTCGCACGAGCCGGCGTCGGCCTGGACAACGTCGACGTCTCCGCCGCCACCAAGGCCGGCGTGATGGTCGTGAACGCCCCGACCTCCAACATCGTGACCGCCGCCGAGCTCGCCTGCGGTCTGCTGGTCTCCAGCGCCCGCCACATCCCGCAGGCCAACGCCGCGCTGAAGAACGGCGAGTGGAAGCGCAGCAAGTACACCGGCGTCGAGCTCGCCGAGAAGACCCTCGGTGTCGTCGGCCTCGGCCGCATCGGCGCCCTGGTCGCGCAGCGCATGTCCGCCTTCGGCATGAAGATCGTCGCCTACGACCCCTACATCCAGCCCGCGCGCGCCGCGCAGATGGGCGTGAAGGTGCTGTCGCTGGACGAGCTGCTCGAGGTCGCCGACTTCATCACCGTCCACCTCCCGAAGACCCCCGAGACGGTCGGTCTGATCGGCGAGGAGGCGCTGCGCAAGGTCAAGCCGTCCGTGCGCATCGTCAACGCCGCGCGCGGTGGCATCGTCGACGAGGAGGCGCTGTACGCGGCGCTCAAGGAGGGCCGGGTCGCCGGCGCCGGCCTCGACGTCTACAGCAAGGAGCCGTGCACCGACTCCCCGCTCTTCGAGCTGGACCAGGTCGTCTGCACCCCGCACCTCGGCGCCTCCACCGACGAGGCCCAGGAGAAGGCCGGTATCGCCGTCGCGAAGTCGGTGCGGCTGGCTCTCGCCGGTGAACTCGTGCCCGACGCCGTGAACGTCCAGGGCGGGGTCATCGCCGAGGACGTCAAGCCGGGCCTGCCCCTCGCCGAGCGCCTCGGCCGCATCTTCACCGCCCTCGCGGGCGAGGTCGCGGTCCGGCTCGACGTCGAGGTCTACGGCGAGATCACCCAGCACGACGTGAAGGTGCTGGAGCTGTCCGCGCTCAAGGGTGTCTTCGAGGACGTCGTCGACGAGACCGTCTCCTACGTCAACGCCCCGCTGTTCGCGCAGGAGCGCGGTGTCGAGGTCCGTCTCACCACCAGCTCCGAGGCCAGCGACCACCGCAACGTGGTGACCGTGCGCGGCACGCTCGCGGACGGCGAGGAGGTGTCGGTCTCCGGCACGCTGGCCGGCCCGAAGCACCTCCAGAAGATCGTCGCGGTCGGCGACTACGACGTCGACCTCGCGATCGCCGACCACCTGCTGGTGCTGCGCTACGAGGACCGGCCGGGCGTCGTCGGCACGGTCGGCCGCATCCTGGGCGAGGCCGGGATCAACATCGCCGGTATGCAGGTGGCGCGGTCGGCCGCCGGTGGCGAGGCGCTCGCCGTCCTGACCGTCGACGACACGGTGGCCCCCGGTGTGCTGGCCGAGGTCGAGGCGGAGATCGGCGCGACGTCCGCCCGCTCGGTGAACCTGGTCTAGCGACAGCTCCGCGAACGCCGGGTGGGCCGACTCCCGTCGGCCCACCCGGCGTTCGAGTGTCCGCCTACCTGCCGGTCCTTCGCAAGGTCACCGCCGCCCCCACCGCGGCCACCAGCAGCAGCACCGCCCCCGCGATCGCCGCCCCCTGCATCCCGCCGGTGAACGCCTCCCGAGCGGTTCGCACCAGGGCCTCTCCCGTGGGCCCCGGCAGCCGGTCCGCCGTGGCCAGCGCGCCGCCCAGGGTCTCGCGGGCCCCGGCCGGAGCCGTGGCCGGCATCTCGTGGCGGTAGACCGCCGTACCGATCGACCCCAGCGCGGCCATGCCGAGCGCCCCGCCGAACTCGGCACTGGTCTCCAGCAGCGAGGAGGCCGTCCCCGCCCGTTCCACCGGCGCCCCGCCCATCGCGAGGTCGGTCAGCTGGGACATGATCGCGACCATCCCGCAGGCGAGGACACCGGCCCCGGTGAGCACCAGCCACAGCGAGTCGGTGCCGACGAGGGCGAGCAGCGCGAACCCGGCCGCCATGGCCGCGAAGCCGCCCGCCACGACGTGACCCCGGTCGGCGCCCCGCTGCACCAGCTGTGCCGTGACCGGTCCGGCGACCCCGATGAACACCGAGGGCAGCAGGCTCCACAGCGCCGCCGCGAGCGGGCTCATCCCGAGCACCGACTGCAGGTACTGCGTGGTGAAGATCGCCGAGCCCATCATGGCGAGCGAGGCGACGAGGTTGAGGACCAGCGCCGGGGTGAAGCCGCGGCCCTTCAGCAGGGCCGGGGGGATCAGCGGGGAGCCGGCGGTGCGCTGGCGGTGGACGAAGAGCGCGGCGAAGAGCAGGCCGACGGTGACCGAGACGACGTACAGCGGGTGCCAGCCCTCGGAGGGGATCTCCTTCAGGCCGTAGACGACGGGGAGCACGGCGGCCATCGAGAGCGGGACGCTGAGCCAGTCGAAGCGACCGGGGGAGGGGTTCCTGGACTCGGGGAGCAGGAACGGGCCGAGCACCAGCAGCAGGGCCATCGCGGGCAGGTTGACCAGGAACACCGAGCCCCACCAGAAGTGCTCGACGAGGATCCCGCTCATCACCGAGCCGAGCGCGATCCCGCCCGTCATCACGCCGGACCACAGGCCGATCGCCTTGGCGCGCTGGCCGGGGTCGGTGAACATCGTGCGCAGCAGGGCCATGGTGGACGGCATCAGGGTCGCGCCGCCGAGGCCGAGGACCGCGCGGGCGGCGATCAGGGTCCCGGCGCTGTCCGCGTAGGCGGCGAGCAGCGAGGCGCCGCCGAAGGCCGCGGCGCCGGCCAGCAGCAGACGGCGGCGGCCGATGCGGTCGCCCAGCGCGCCCATCGTCATCAGCAGGCCTGCCAGGACGAAGCCGTAGATGTCCAGGATCCACAGCTGCTGGGTGCCGCTCGGGCGGAGGTCCGCGCCGATCGCCGGGAGGGCGAAGTAGAGGACCGAGACGTCCATCGAGACCAGGAGCAGCGGAAGCATCAGCACGCCGAGCGCGGTCCATTCACGGCGCCCGGCAAGGGAGTTGGTCTCACGTGGGGTGGTGGTCGTGCTCGTCGGGTTCGTCATGCCAAGGAATGTACGGGCGTATAAAACGCTTGTCTAGTACGGCTGTATAAATCGTTTGTCTAGGACGGTTGTATGGATCCGGGGGTAGGCTGACCCGCATGGGACACCGTGAGGATCTGCTGGAAGGCGCCAAGCGCTGCCTGCTGGAGAAGGGGTTCGCGCGGACGACGGCGCGCGACATCGTCAAGGAGTCGGGGACCAACCTCGCCTCGATCGGCTACCACTACGGCTCCAAGGACGCGCTGCTCGCGCAGGCCTACATCGCCCTGGTGGAGGAGATGTCCTTCGAGGGCGGCGAGGGCGGACCGACCGGCGCGCCCGGCTCACTGGAGCGGTTCCGCGAGGTGTGGTCGAACATCGTGGACACCATGCGCGGGCCCGGCTCGATGTGGCGGCTCAGCATGGAGATCATGGCGATGGGCGACCAGGCGCCGGAGGTCCGCGACCACCTGGCCCGCGCCCAGCGCGAGGGCGGCCGGGGGCTGACCTCGCTGCTGATGGGCGTACCGGAGGAGGAGGTCTCCGACGAGACCGCCGACACCCTCGGCCAGTTCTACATGACCCTGATGTCCGGCCTGATCGTCCAGTGGACCTTCGACCCGAAGACCGCCCCCGACGCCGACACCCTCACCGAGGGCCTTCGCCAGATCATGACGGCCGCCACCCGAACCTGACCCACCCGGCCGGCGCCCCACCCGCCCCCGGTCCGCGAAGTCCGGCGGCTGCGATGTCGAACGCGCCGCAAGCGTCGACGTCCCGGTGGTGCTTTTCTCCGGTCCGTGTCGCCCCCGGCGACGTCACACGTTCCAGGGGCTGGCCGTCTGGCGGACGCCCTTAGAGATGTGTAGTGATGCGTCGCCTATCGGTCGCATGCGCGTGTACAGATCGAATACGTGACCTTTCCGCGGTCGTCTCGTTGATCGGATGACAGCACTTGCGAGTGAGGGGAGGGGCGCTGGTGAGTCGGAGGCTGCCGTTGCACGAGGGCGTGACGGCCCGTATCGCCTGTGCCCGTGGCCTGCTGCGTGTGGGCATGGTGGAGAAGACGGGAGAGGTGCTCTCAGCCGCCAGTTTGGCCCAGCGGGTGGGCTGGGCGGCCGATTTGGTGTCCGGCATGGCCGCTGATCTGCTGGGCGCGCACTGGAACACCGCCGATGTGGACTTGCTGGCCTCGGGCGTGGACGGCGCAGGCCGCAGGCTGCCGTCGAACGCGTGGATGGCGCTGCGGCGGCTGGGCTGGTCCACCACTCCGGCCGAGGGCGTCCGTGTCAACGACCGGATTGTGCGTATGGCCCAGGAGCAGGCCGGGCGCCTGCTGCGGTCCGTCAAGTGGCGCGCGGATTTGACCGCCGGAGTCATCGGAAGCTGGCCCGCGGAGCCCCTCAGGCGCACCTTGGATGAGTGGGCTGCCGTCCGTGCCGCGGTCCGCGACGGCCGGGATCTGCCCTCAAGCGCGATCAGATCCCGTACCCGGCAGATCGCCGCCTTCGCACGTCGGCACGGCCGGTTGCCGACCGATGTGTTCGAGCTGGAGGCCGTACCCCGCGCGGCGCGGATGCTGTTGCTGTCAGCGTGTGACGGACAGCAGGCCAGCCTCGTCCGTGCTGATGATCCGGGCCGGGCGCTGCTGCGACTGCAGTTACCCACGTGCCCGGCCCCGCGCTCCTACCGAGACTGGACCTGGGTGGCATGCCCCCTCACGCTGCCGCCTACCGTCCCGCCCGTCGCGGGGCTGCACCTGCCCACCCTGCGCGTCCACCACGGCCGGGTTCACGCCGACCTCGCCTACACCCATGCCGTGCCCACGGCGCCGCGAACCGGGCATACGATCGCGCTGGGCGTCGACTGGGGCCTGAACACACTGCTCAGCGCGGGAGCGGTCCGGCTCCACAGCAACGGGACGATCACCGCTCTGGGCTCGGGTGCCCAGTTCCGGGCCGCCGGAGTGTTGGCCAAACAGCACCGGCTGCGCCGCGAGGGCGAACACCTGCATACCAAGGCCGACCACTATCAACGGCTCATCAATGACACCGACAGCCATCGCCTGACTGGCAAGCACGCCGTCCTGGCAGAGGAGATCCGGCGTGTGTCGGACCGGCGCTCGAACCTCAACTAGGCGCTGGCCCGGTCTGCGGCCCGTTGGGCCGTCGACCAGGCCATCACCAGCGGTGCGAGCGTGATCTACGTTGAGGACCTGCGCTCGATGGAGGCCCGGGGCATGGGCCGCACCCTCAATACCCGCCTCTCCCAGCAGGTACGCGGACAGATCGTGGAACGGATGCGGCACTTGGCCGCCGAAGCGGGCATCGCCGTGGTCACCGTCCCGGCCCGTGGCACCTCCAAGCACTGCCCCCGCTGCCTGGTCCCGCTGCGCCACCGCAAAGCTCCCGACCGGCCCACCGCACCCGGCTGGAAATGGGCCCTCTGCCCCAACCCCGAGTGTGGCTGGCAGGGCGACCGGGACATGGGGGCGTGGCTGGGGGTGCCCCCTCTGGGGGAGCATCGCCGCCCGCGGCCTCGCCCACCAGACAAAGACAGTGGTCGACCGCGCCAGTGGCAGCATGGTCATCCGCAGCGTGGTCGACACGCTTGAGGCCACTGCGGTGGTCGAACCGGCCACCGCATCAGCTCGCCGGGACCGGTCCAAGTCCGGCCCAACCCGGCGCACAATCTCACGCCCCGCGCCCAGACGACGCAGGGCACCCTCCCCCACCGGCCCCACAGGCCCGGCGGGCAAGCGTCCGGAGGGACACGCTCACACGGACCCAAGACGGCTGCCCCGCGCAGCCCACCGGCACCAGGGCGTGACGACGATCAGCACACCCACCACTCGCCGACACCGGCCAACAGGAGCGGCACTGGGCGCAGGATTCCACCTGCACGCCCACGCCACCCCACCACGGTGGGAAACGATCCAACCGATCCCGCAAACCCGCGGATCACACAGGATCACTCAGCTGATATCAGAGACGCTTCCCGGCCCGTGCTCAGCCCATGTGCGGGTACGCATAGTCGGTCGGCGCGACCAGCGTCTCCTTGATGGCGCGGGTCAGCGTCCAGCGCAGCAGGTTCTGCGGGGCACCGGCCTTGTCGTTCGTGCCGGAGGAGCGGCCGCCGCCGAAGGGCTGCTGGCCGACGACGGCGCCGGTCGACTTGTCGTTGATGTAGAAGTTGCCGGCCGCGTAGCGCAGCTTCTCCATCGTGTACGCGGCGGCGGCGCGGTCGTTGGAGACGACCGATCCCGTCAGCGCGTAGTCGGACACCGACTCCATCTGGGTCAGCATCTCGTCGTACGTGTCGTCCTCGTAGACGTGCACGGCGAGGAACGGGCCGAAGTACTCGGTGCGGAACACCTCGTTCTCCGGGTCGGAGCACACGACGACCGTCGGGCGCACGAAGTAGCCGACCGAGTCGTCGTAGGAGCCGCCCGCGACGATCTCGCACGCCGGGTCGGTCTTCGCGCGGTCGATCGCGGCCTTGTTCTTGGCGAACGCGCGGTCGTCGATCACGGCGCCGATGAAGTTCGACAGGTCGGTGACGTCACCCATGGTCAGGTAGTCGACCTCGGCGGCGAACTCCTCACGGAAACCGTCGTTCCAGATGGACGCCGGGATGTAGGCGCGGGAGGTGGCGGAGCACTTCTGGCCCTGGTACTCGAAGGCACCGCGGGTGAGGGCGGTCTTGAGGACGGCCCGGTCGGCGCTCGGGTGGGCGACGAGGAAGTCCTTGCCGCCGGTCTCGCCGACCAGACGCGGGTACGAGCGGTACTTCTCGATGTTGTTGCCGACCGTCTTCCACAGGTACTGGAAGGTCTTGGTGGAGCCGGTGAAGTGGATCCCGGCGAGGTCCCGGTGCTCAAGGGCGACCTTGGACACCTCGATGCCGTCGCCGGTGACGAGGTTGATGACGCCCTTGGGCAGACCCGCCTCCTCCAGCAGCTGCATCAGCAGCACGGCCGCGTGGGTCTGGGTCGGGGACGGCTTCCACACGACCACGTTGCCCATCAGGGCGGGCGCGGTCGGCAGGTTGCCCGCGATCGCGCTGAAGTTGAACGGCGTGATCGCGTAGACGAAGCCCTCCAGCGGGCGGTGGTCGAGGCGGTTCCAGACGCCCGGGGAGTTGGCCGGGGGCTGCTCGGCCAGGATCTGGCGGGCGTAGTGGACGTTGAAGCGCCAGAAGTCGATCAGCTCGCAGGGCGAGTCGATCTCGGCCTGCTGGGCGGTCTTGGACTGGCCGAGCATGGTCGAGGCGGCGATGGTCTCGCGCCAGGGGCCGGAGAGCAGTTCGGCGGCGCGCAGGATGATCGCGGCGCGGTCGTCGAAGGCCATCGCGCGCCAGGCCGGCGCGGCGGCGAGGGCCGCGTCGATGGCGTCCTGGGCGTCCTGCTGGGTGGCGTGCCGGCCGGTGCCGATGACGGCCTTGTGGTGGTGCGGCTGCACGACCTGGAAGGGCTCGCCGCCGCCGAGCCGCCGCTCGCCGCCGATGGTCATCGGCAGCTCGATCGGGTTCTCGGCCAGCTCCTTGAGCTTCGCCTCCAGCCGGGCGCGCTCGGGCGAGCCGGGGGCATAGCCGTGCACCGGCTCGTTGACGGGGGTGGGGACCTGGGTCACAGCGTCCATGGGTTACCTCTTCCGAGTGATTCCCTGGCTTCAGCCCAAGGGGGCCGAGGCAGTTGCGTATGGTGAGCAGCGGTCAGGGCTTGACCGTCACGGACTCGCTGAGGCGAGCCGTGAGAAGCCCCTTCGGGGGCGGAGTCACGGGATCCGTAACTCCTTTCCACGGATCTGGGTCCGGCTCAGCCGGCCGCAGGGCTGCGGCTGTTGGCCTCCGAAACTTCTCGGCGACCGACAGCCGTGGCTCATCCAGCGCATCACCCCTTGCTGATCATCGAGCGGACGAAAAATCGCAGGTTGGCGGGCTTTTCGGCGAGACGACGCATGAAGTAGCCGTACCAGTCGGTGCCGTAGGCGGTGTAGACGCGCATCCGGTGGCCCTCGGCGGCGAGCCGCAGGTGCTCGTCGCTCCGGATGCCGTACAGCATCTGGAACTCGTACTCGTCGGGCTTGCGGCCCGCGCGCCGGGCGAGTTCCTGGGCGATGGAGATGAGGCGCGGGTCGTGGGAGCCGACCATCGGGTACCCCTCGCCCTCCATCAGAGTCCGCAGGACCCGGACGTACGCCTTGTCGATCTCGTGCTTCTGCTGGTAGGCGACCTCGGCGGGCTCCTTGTAGGCGCCCTTGACCAGCCGGACTCGGCTGCCGGCCTCGGCGAGACGGCGGGCGTCGGCCTCGGTGCGGAAGAGGTAGGCCTGGATGACACAGCCCGTCTGCGGGAAGTCCCGGCGCAGTTCCTCGTGGATGGCGAACATCGAGTCGAGGGTGGTGTGGTCCTCGGCGTCGAGGGTGACGGTGGTGCCGATGGCGGCGGCGGCCTCGACGACCGGACGGACGTTGGCGAGGGCCAGCTCGTGGCCGCCGTCCAGCGCCTGACCGAACATGGACAGCTTGACGGACATCTCGACGCGCTCGCCGAGGCCCAGGTCCTTCAGCCGGTCGATCAGCGTGAGGTAGGCGTCGCGGGCGGCCCTGGCCTGCTCCGCGGTGGTGATGTCCTCGCCGACGACGTCCATCGTCAGCTCCAGGCCGCGGCCCGTGAGCTCCTCGATGACCGGGACGATGTCGGTGATCGTCTCGCCGGGGATGAAGCGGTCGACGACCTGCTTCGTCACCGGGGCCGCCGAGATCAGACGTCGCATCCGGTCGCTGCGCGACGCGGCGAGAATCACGGGACCCAGCACGGGGCACCTCCACAACACATGTCAGACAGGCCGCGATCCGACGATTTGGATACGGCACGGAGAACCACCGTGAAAGTTAAGGATCCCTCCGATCGTGGGCCATCGACAGCTGTCACGCATCCGTCCCACGGATCTCAGACAGATGTATGAAGGCGTCCGTGAATTGCGGGAGAATGCCCGGGTGACGTCGGAATTCAAGGGTGACTACCAGGAGCTGGTCGACGAGATCTCCGAGCTGCTGGGCGTCCCGGCGACCCTGGAGAACCGCGACTTCGAGCTGATCGCCTTCGGGGCGTACGACAGTGAGGGCGACCTCGATCCGTCGGCCCTCGACCCGGTGCGCACCCGCTCGATCCTGACCCGGCGCTCCACATCGGCGGTCCGCACCTGGTTCGAGGGCTTCGGCATCACCCGGGCGACCGGCCCGGTCCGGATCCCGCCGACCCCGGAGGCGGGGGTGTACCGGGGGCGGATCTGTCTGCCGGTACGCCATCGGGGTGTCGTCCTCGGCTATGTGTGGCTGTTGGACGGCGATCCGGGTCCGACGGACGCCCAGCTGGCCGGGGCCATGGGGGTGGCCGGGCGAATCGGCGCGCTGCTCGCGGACGAGGCGCAGGCGGGGGCCGGGCTGGGCCGGGAGCTGCGGGCGGTGCTGGTCGCGGAGGGCGGCTGGCAGCGGGACATGGCGGTGGCCGAGCTGCGGACCGCCCTGGGCGCCCGTGCGGACGGCCCGCACACGATGGTCTGTGTCGCCCCCTGGCCGTCCGCCGACCCGGACGACGCCCCGTCGCCGCGTACGGTCCCGCACGCCACCGCGCTGTGCACGCTGCCGTGGGGGGTCACCGGCCACAGCCTGGCCGTTCTCATCCGGTTGCGCAGCAGGGACGCGGCCACCCCCGCCCTGGCGGCTGCCGCGCGGCTGCTCAAGGAGGCCCAGGAAGGAGGGGCGGCTTCGGCGCGCGCGGCCGGGGCGCGGACGGCGGCGGCCGTGGCGGCGGGGTTCGCGGGCTCGGCCGCGGCGGCACAGGGCTGCGCGGCCGGGGTGGGCGAGGCCCGGACCGGGCTGCTCGACCTGGGCACGGTCTGGCAGGAGGCGGCCGCGGCCACCCGTGCGGCGCTGGCCGAGCCCCGGTTCGGGCCGGTCGCCGAGTGGGCGCGCATCGGCCCGTACCGGCTGCTGACCGCGCTGCCGCCGGAGGCGTCCCACGACCCGGCCGTGACCCCGCTCCTCACCCCGGCCCACCGGGAACTGGCCCGCACCGCGGAGGCCTACCTCGACTGCGCGGGCCAGGCGGGCCGCACGGCCGCGGCCCTCGGCATCCACCGGCAGACCCTGTACTACCGCCTGTCCCGCGTCGAACAGCTCACCGGCCTCGACCTGGACGACGGCGAGGACCGGCTGCTGCTGCACATGGCGTTGAAGGGGGCGCGGCTGTAGACACCCGGGCACGGCGCCACCGCCCAGCCGCTCATGCCGTAGAGGCCGACGCTGCGGGCGCGGGTCAGGACCGTCGGTTCGTCGGTGCCAGCGGGAAGATGGGCCACCGTGTGGAAGCCGGTCGCCGGTCCGACAGCTGTACGGCCGGGGCGCCGGGCGAGGGATGCGGCGAGCGCGGTGCGGCGGGCGGCGTACACCGGGCCCATACGACATAGATGGCGGTCGTAGCGGCCGGACTCGATGAGCCGAGCGAGGGCGAGCTGGTCGAGGGTGGGCCTGGATCGGAGTCCTGGAGCCGCGCTCTGAGGTATTACCGGTGATCCGCCTGGTGCCTTGGTGATGCAGCTGCCGACGGACAGGTGGTCGCGTTTGAGGCCGAAAGGCGGTGCTCCTCGAGCGACGCTGCATGATCTGCTGGACACCTCCCTGTGTTGAAGGTCATGCCCTGGCTGCCCGATTGGCACCGGACTGCGGTTAAACATCAGTCGGTACGAACTGGTGCAAGGGAGGCGTAATTTTAATATTTTGAGGACGTTCCTCGGTCAGCGTCCGCAACCCGGTCTCGTCCGTGCTGCCCGGCGTAGCCGACAGGATCACGATCTTCAGTTCCGAGTCGCCGTCCGTGAGGACGTCGCAGTCCACCTCCACCGGCCCCACCCTCGGATGCTCGACCGTCTTGCGGTCCTCGCGGTGGGCAGCCACCGTGCCGCTCGCCCAGAGCCGGGCGAACCGTTCGTTGCCCTCGGTCAGTTCGCGGATCAGCTCGGCCAGGCGGGCGTCGTGCGGGAAGCGCCCGGTGGCGCGGCGCAGGTCGGACACGACCGAGAGGTCGGAGGCGTCGCCGTTCGCCGCGCGCACCGGCCATGCCGAGAGCCGGGCAGCCTCGTCGCCCGCCGGGAAGCGCACGCGGGCGAAGTTGCGCAGCCGAGACGGTGTGGCCGCGGGGTCGCCGAGCAGCGCGGCCCAGCCGGGGTTCCACCAGAGCAGTTCCCAGTGCGCGGTGAACACGCCGACCGCCACGTCCCCGAGCCGGTTCAGCACGCGGTGCACGCCCGACGGGAGGTGATCCGGGATCGGACCGTCGTCCGGGGGAAGCAGCCCGGCCATCCGGTACAGGTGCTCGCGCTCGGTGCCGGTCAGCCGCAGGGCGCGGGCGAGGGCGGCGACCACCTGCCCGGACGGCGCCGTGGCCCGCCCCTGCTCCAGGCGCACCACGTAGTCGACGGACACCCCTGCGCGTTCGGCGAGTTCCTCGCGGCGCAGTCCGGGTGCGCGCCGGGTCCGGCCGGCCGGCAGGCCCAGGTCCGTCGGTGACAGCCGCTCCCGCCAGGTCCGGATGGTCGTCCCCAGGCCGGTCGCCTCTTTCCCGCTCATGTCCTCCATCCTGCCCCTTCGGCGATCCTGGTACTGCCGTTCCTACGGTCGGAGCGTCCCTGGCAGCGGATCGGCGCCCGGCGGACGATCGGTCCATGACCATCACCTTCATCACCGGTGCCAACAAGGGTCTCGGCCAGGAGACCGCCCGCCGTCTCGCCGGACTCGGCCACACCGTGCTCGTCGGCGCCCGTGACCCGGAGCAGGGGGCCGCGGTCGCCGCCGCGCTCGGCGCGCGGTTCGTGCGGATCGACGTCACCGACGACGCCTCCGTCGCCGCCGCGGCCGCCGACGTCGCCGCCCACGAGGGCAGGATCGACGTACTGATCAACAACGCCGGTGTCGCCGGTCCGCACGGTGACCCGGCCGACCTCACCGCGGCCGACGCCCTCGGCGTCTTCGACGTCAACGTCTTCGGTGTCATCCGTACGACCGCCGCGTTCCTGCCCCTGCTGCGCCGTTCGGCGGACCCCGTCATCGTCAACGTCAGCAGCGGCATGGGGTCGTTCGCGCTCACGCATGACCCGGAGCGCGTCGAGTCCTCCGTCGTCTCGCCCCTCTACACCGCCTCCAAGTCGGCCCTCACCATGCTCACCACCCAGTACGCCAGGGCCTTGAAGGACATCCGCGTCAACGCCGCCGACCCCGGCTACACGGCGACCGACCTCAACGCCCACAGCGGTCCGCAGACCGTCACCGAGGGCACCGACGCGATCGTGCGGCTCGCCACCGAGGCGTCCGACGCGGGAACGGGCCGCTTCATCGACCGCCACGGCCCGGTCGCCTGGTAGTCCCACCCGTCGAAGGACCAGCTCACAGCCGTGTGACCGACTCCACCGTCTCAGATAGTAGGAAGTCCGAGTAATTGTGCAGACAGAAGCGGGCCGCTCGCTTATTTTTGTAGGAGCCGAACGTCTCGCTCGATCAAGCGAATGGCGGTCGTGAGCCGGGCCCCGTGCAGGCAACCCCTGTGGCACCGCTCCCCGCCCCATCCGGCGTCTCGTAACCCCCCTTCCGTACTCCACGTACGTCTAAGGAGTCGATTCCCATGGCCGAGACGACCGTCCGCCGCCGGGTCCGCCACGTGTCCCGCACGAGCGAGTCCGAGCGCAAGAACGCCGCAGCCGCCCTCCAGCGTGCCCTCGACCGCCGTGACAACGGCGGCGAGACCGGCCACTGAGCCGTTGACGCACCGCCGGTAACACGGGTAACACCCTCTCGACGGGAGCCGCACCCGCACGGAGTACGGCGCGGCCGGGACAGCCGCGCCGTACTCCGGGGTTCACGCCCCGTGCCGGATCTCGAAGTGGTCGATCCGCGCCCCGCTCTGCGCCAGCGCCGACACCTTCAGCCGCGCCCCGGTCCCCGTCTCCGCCTCGACCCTGAGGAAGGAGAAGCCGGTGTACCGCACCCGCGACCACTCCACCGTCTCCGCCACGTTGTGCTGCCCCTTGGCCCAGTGGAAGCTGTCCACCGCGTCGTGCCGGGTGACGTGCCCCTCGTAACTGTCCTTGACCCCGGACGGGAACGAGTAGAGGCCGCGTCCGCCGCCGCCCGCCGTGACGTAGACGATCCCGTCCCGGGCCGGGTCGGTCGAGCCGCCGACCGGGACCGCGCGGCCGACCGTGCCGCCCTTCACCGCGTCCGTGCGCTCGTAGACATGGTTGTGCCCGTTGATCACCAGGTCCACCCGGTACTTGGTGAACAGCGGCAGCCAGGCCGCCCGGATCCCGCCGTCGGAGGCGTGCGAGGACGTCGAGTACGCGCAGTGGTGGAAGAAGACGACCACGAAGTCCACCCCCTTCGCCGCCCGCAGCTCCTTCAGCTTCCTCTCCAGCCACGCCGTCTGCCGGCCGCCGCTGTAGCCGAGGTTGGCGGGGATCTCGTACGACACGTCGTTCGCGTCCAGCGCCACGAAGCCCACGTTGCCGTAGGTGAACGCGTACACGCCCGGTGACCCGTGCGGGTCGAAGCCGTTGTCCGGGAGGGCGAAGCGGGCGTACTGGCCGCCGTAGCCGTCGGGGGAGTACCAGGCCTCCATGTCGTGGTTGCCGGTCGTCACCATCCACGGCACCGACCGCGCAACCGGTTCGTTCTGCTTCAGGAACCGGTCCCACTCCCGGGCGTCGTAGCCGTCGCTCGTCTTCCCCGCGCCGTTGCCGTCCGCGTAGCAGATGTCGCCCGCGTGCAGATGGAAGGCGGGTTCCTGCTTCAGCAGGGCGCCGTCGATCGCGAGGCCGGCCTGGCTCACGCCCTGGTCGCCGAAGGCCGTGAACACGAACCTCTCCGGGCTCGCGGGCGCGGTGCGGAACGAGGCGATGGTGGAGCGGCGGCCGGGGAGGGCCGGGTCCCAGCCGTCGTGGCCGACGCCGTAGTAGTACGTGGTGCCGGGCGTGAGGCCGTTCAGGGCCGCGTGGACGTAGTACTGCTCGACCACCGGGCGCACCCCCTGCACCCCCGGCGTGTGCAGATGCCGGATCTCCGCGGCGACGCGCGGGCCCAGGGCGTCCGGCCGCACCCCGATCCGCACGAACGGCTTCCGTACCGCGGACGGCACCTGCCAGGAGATCCGCAGCTGCGTCCTCGGGTCGGCGCCGAAGGCGAGATGCCGGCCGAAGGGCGTGACGGCCGCGCCGCGGATCCCCGACGTGGCCGGCGCCGGGCTCGCCGACTTCGCCGCACAGCCGGTCAGCAGCGCGCCGCCCGCCACCGCGCCCGCCGCCACCGCGCCCGCCGTCACCAGCGTGCGGCGGCTCACCAGCCGGGTGCGCAGATACTCGTACTGCTCGGCCATGCTCATCCGGGCGGCGAGCCGCGGCGGAATGCCGAAGTCGGGGATGTCCATGCGTGAGACGCTGCCCAGCGGACGCCAACACCAGCCATACGTACGGGTGAACGCCGGTTGACGGAACGACTCGCCGTGTCCGTATGGCGGACAGTGCATGTCATCCCATGGGACGAGGAGTAGGGTGCCGGGCATGTCTCGCAGCATCGATCTCGCAGTGATCCCCGGTGACGGCATCGGGCAGGAAGTCGTGGCCGAAGGCCTCAAGGTCCTCTCCGCCGTCCTCCCGCAGGATGTGAAGCTGGAGACCAAGGAGTACGACTTCGGCGCCCGGCGTTACCACGCCACCGGTGAGACCCTCACCGACGCCGACCTCGACGCGCTGAAGCAGCACGACGTCATCCTGCTGGGCGCGATCGGCGACCCGAGCGTCCCGTCCGGCGTCCTGGAGCGCGGCTTCCTGCTCAAGCTCCGCTTCGCCTTCGACCACCACGTCAACCTGCGTCCGTCGAAGCTCCTCCCCGGTGTCGCCACCCCGCTGGCCGGTGAGCCGGAGATCGACTTCGTCGTGGTCCGCGAGGGCACCGAGGGCCCGTACACCGGCAACGGCGGCACCATCCG
Source organism: Streptomyces sp. NPDC048277 (assembly GCF_040652235.1). Lineage (NCBI taxonomy): Bacteria > Bacillati > Actinomycetota > Actinomycetes > Kitasatosporales > Streptomycetaceae > Streptomyces > Streptomyces sp. NPDC048277. The sequence goes on along the minus strand of NZ_JBEZLQ010000013.1, from coordinate 251,629 downwards.
CAAGGGCACCGAGCACGAGGTCGCCACCGAGGTGTCCGTCAACACGGCCTTCGGCGTCGAGCGTGTCGTCCGGGACGCCTTCGCCCGCGCCCAGGCCCGTCCGCGCAAGAAGCTCACGCTGGTCCACAAGAACAACGTGCTGACCTTCGCCGGGCACCTGTGGACGAACATCTTCAACAAGGTGGCCGCGGAGTTCCCCGAGGTCACCACGGACTACATCCACGTCGACGCGGCGACCATCTACCTGGTCACCGACCCCGGTCGCTTCGACGTGATCGTCACCGACAACCTCTTCGGCGACATCATCACCGACCTCGCCGCGGCCGTCTCCGGCGGCATCGGCGTCGCGGCGAGCGGCAACATCAACCCCTCCCGCGAGTTCCCCTCGATGTTCGAGCCGGTCCACGGCTCCGCGCCGGACATCGCCGGCCAGGGCAAGGCCGACCCCACCGCCACGGTCCTGTCCGTCGCCCTGCTGCTGCGCCACCTCGGCTACGAGGCCGAGGCCGCCCGCGTCGAGGAGGCCGTCACCGCCGACCTCACCGAGCGCCAGGGCAAGCCCGCCCGCTCCACCTCGGAGATCGGCGACGCGCTCGCCGTACGAGTAGCCGGCTGACCCGCCGAGTTTCTCGAAGCCTCACGAAGACTTTCGAAGCCGCCGGGTCGCACACGCACCCGGCGGCTTCCCCATGCCTGCCGCCGGGTGCCACCATCTATCCCGGTCCGCTTTCACCCCGATTCCTTCCGGCCAGGCCCCCGCGCGATAATCGAACGCGAAGCCGCGGTATGAGGGAATGCTCGGACGTCCTACGAGACAAGGGTGTGAGCGCGGCCAGTCACTACAACCGGTGAAGGACTACCACTCATGACGACGCCCACGATCGAGCTCAAGCCGTCCGCGCACCCGACCGCCACCGCCGAGCGCGAGGCGATCCTGGCCAGCCCCGGATTCGGCCGCCACTTCACCGACCACATGGTGACGATCAAGTGGACCGAGGGCCGCGGCTGGCACGACGGCCAGCTCGTTCCGTACGCGCCGATCCCCCTCGACCCGGCCACCAACGTCCTGCACTACGCGCAGGAGATCTTCGAGGGTCTGAAGGCCTACCGCCGTCCCGACGGTACGGTCGCCACCTTCCGCCCCGACCAGAACGCCAAGCGCTTCCAGCGTTCCGCCCGCCGCCTCGCCATGCCCGAGCTGCCGGTGGAGACCTTCATCGAGGCCTGTGACGTCCTGGTCCAGCAGGACAAGGACTGGGTCCCGGCGCACGGCGGCGAGGAGTCCCTCTACCTGCGCCCCTTCATGATCGCCACGGAGGTCGGCCTGGGCGTCAAGCCGGCCAACGAGTACCTCTTCCTGGTCATCGCCTCCCCGGCCGGCGCCTACTTCCCGGGCGGGGTCCGGCCGGTCTCCATCTGGGCCTCCGAGGACCGCGTCCGCGCCGTCCCCGGCGGCATGGGCGACGCCAAGACCGGCGGCAACTACGCGGCCAGCCTGCTCGCCCAGGCCGAGGCCGCCGCCCAGGGCTGCGACCAGGTCTGCTACCTCGACGCGGTCGAGCACAAGTGGGTCGAGGAGCTCGGCGGCATGAACCTGTACTTCGTGTACGGCGACAGGATCGTCACCCCGACTCTCACGGGCTCGATCCTGGAGGGCGTCACCCGCGACAGCCTCCTGACCGTCGCCCGTGACCTCGGCTACGAGTCCGAGGAGGCCCGCGTCTCCATCGACCAGTGGCAGCGCGACTCGGAGAACGGCACCCTCACCGAGGTCTTCGCCTGCGGCACCGCGGCCGTGATCACCCCGGTCGGCACGGTCAAGCGCTCGACCACCGAGTGGCGGCAGTCGAACGGCGAGCCCGGCGAGGTCACCCTCAGGCTCCGCGAGGCGCTTCTCGACATCCAGCGCGGCACCGCGGAGGACAAGCACGGCTGGATGCACCAGCTCGGCTGACCTCACCGGTCGTACCGACGGACGATCTCCGGCTGCCCGTTCGACGCGTATCGCCTCCCCCGTACGGGTATCTCCTGAATCCACGGGGGAGGGAGCACGCGTGAGCGGACGATCACCGGTGCCACGGCTGCGCTGGCTGGTGCGCACGTTGCGGACGCCACGCCGTCCGCAGAGCCTCACCGTGCTCGCGCTGCTCGCCGCCGTGGCCGGTCTGCTGCTCTGGCGGGCCGCCGGCATGGACAGCTACGGCCAGAACCTCGCCCTCAACCTGGGCACCGACCTGGTCGGCGTGGTCGTCACCGTGTTCGTCATCGGCCCGCTGATATCCCGGGCCCAGGAGGGCCGGGTCCGCGAACACACCCGGCTGGACTACGAGTGGTTCGCCGCACAGGTGTACGGCTCGACCTCCAATGTGAAGGTCCTGGACACCTTCTCCAACCTGTTCGGCCCGCAGTTCTCCGAGCGGCTCTTCCGGGGCGTCAGATCCGCCACCGCGAGCGGCGCCCGGGTCCAGATCCTGCTCCTCGACCCCGATTCCCTGGCCGTCATCCTGCGCGGCCGGGAACTGGGCGAGCAGAGCGCCGACATCCGCCGCGACATCATGCGCAACCTGCGTACCCTCGACGAGTTCGCGCGCCGCCTGGACGCCACCTCCCGCCAGCTCCTGGAGGTACGGCTGTGCTCGACCTCCCCCGGCGTCACCCTGTACCGCTGGGACGAGCGCTGCCTGGTCTCCTTCCTCACCGTCGGCCGGCTCTCCGGCGAGGGGGTCCAGCTGGAGGTCGCGGTCCGTTCCCCGCTCGGCGCCTTCGTGGAGCAGCGCTTCGACGAGCTGTGGCAGCAGGGCAAGCCGATGGAACGGTTCACCCATCTCCCCGTCACCCTCGTCGACGCCACCGACGGCCGACGGGAGTTCAGCTGCCGGTTCGTCTTCGTCGACGACCGCCTCTACGTCGCCGCCCCCGACCTCGTCACCTACCTCGCCCGCCGCCGCCTCGACCAACTCAGCGCCTACAGCGCGGCGCTGAGCGCGACCGGCGCCCACGAGGTCATCGTGGTGGACGACGAGAGCGAGCTGCATCGACGGCTCATCCATCACTTCGGGGAGAAGTACGATGCGCAGGCGGCCGCCTTCGTGGAGTTGCGGCCCACTTCGGTCCTGGTCACGGAATAGAGGGCCTCAGCACGATATGAGCTCAGCGCACCACCCCCGTTTTCGCGCCTTCACGCCCCGTGACCTGGACGGTCTGCTGCGGCGCGTGCCTCTCACAGACGATCGGCGACTGGCGCTGCGGGCCGTCTCCTCGGTCCTGCCGTTCCGTACGAACACGTATGTCGTCGACGAGCTGATCGACTGGTCGGCCGTACCCGAGGACCCGATCTTCCGGCTGACCTTCCCGCAGGCCGGGATGCTGCCCGCGCCCGACGTCCGCCGGATGGCCGACCTGCTGGCCCGTGCGGCGCCCAAGGCCGAACTCCTGCGCGCCGCCCACGAGATCCGGATGCGGCTCAACCCGCACCCCTCGGGCCAGCTCGACGCCAACGTCCCCGTGCACGAGGGCCGCCGCCTCACCGGGCTCCAGCACAAGTACCCGGAGACGGTGCTGGTCTTCCCGCGCCAGGGCCAGACCTGCCACGCCTACTGCACGTACTGCTTCCGCTGGCCGCAGTTCGTCGGCGAGGCCGACCTGCGGATCGCCACCGACGACATCGACGCCACCACCGGCTATCTCCGCGCCCACCCCGAGGTGACCAGCGCGCTGATCACGGGCGGCGACCCGCTGGTGATGACCACGGACGTACTGCGCCGCTACGTCGAACCGCTCCTCGCGATCGACACGATCCGCTCGATCCGCATCGGCACCAAGTCCCTTGCCTTCTGGCCGTACCGGTTCACCACCGACCGCGACGCCGACGACCTGCTCCGCCTCTTCGAACAGGTCGTGGCGAGCGGCCGCCACCTCGCGCTGATGGCCCACTTCACGCACCCGCAGGAGCTGCGCCCGCCCGTCGTACGGGAGGCCATGCGCCGCGTCCGCGACACCGGCGCCGTGATCCGCTGCCAGGGCCCGCTGGTGGCCGGGATCAACGACAGCGCGGACGCCTGGGCCGAGCTGTGGGAGCAGACCACCACGCTGGGCGCGGTGCCGTACTACCAGTTCGTGGAACGGGACACCGGCCCCCAGGGCTACTTCGGCGTCCCCCTGGCCCGCGGCCATGCCATCTTCCGCGACGCCTACGCCCGCGTCTCCGGCCTCGCCCGCACGGTCCGCGGCCCGGTCATGTCGGCGATGCCCGGCAAGGTCTGCGTGGACGGCGTCGCCGAGGTGGCCGGCGAGAAGGTCTTCGCCCTCCACCTGATCCAGGCCCGCGACCCGGCCCTGGTCGGCCGCCCCTTCTTCGCCGCGTACGACGAGGGGGCGACGTGGTGGACGGACCTGAAGCCCGCGTTCGGGGCGAGCCGGTTCCTGCCGGGGCTGGAGGCGGGCTGACGGAACCGGGGAGCCCGGTCATTCGGTGCGCAGTGCTGTGGCGGAACGTGCGCGGGCGGCCCAGCTCGAGGGCAGCAGCGCTCCGGCGAGCGCGATGGCGAAGGCACCGAGCGAGAGCAGCGCGAGCTGGGAGGCAGGGAAGACGTCGGTGAAGCCGGCCGGTACGCGGGTGCTCTTGGCGGCGGCCATGGCGTGCACGGTGGCGGTGGTCAGCGCGATCGCCGTGGGCACCGCGATCGCCGTTGCGGCGACGGCGGGCGCGGCGACCTGGCAGAGGACCATCGTGAGCAGTTGGCCGGGTCGCATGCCGAGCGCTTTGAGGATGCCGAGGTCGTGGACACGATCCCGGGTGGACATCAGGACGGTGTTGAGGACGCCGAGTCCCGCGGCGACGGCGACCATGAGTGCGAGCAGGCCCAGCAGGCCGGTGGCGATCCCGTAGAACTGGTTGCCTGACGGGACGGCGGCCTGCCAGGGGGTGCCGTGGCGCAGCGCCGTGTTGACCGCCCGGATGTATGCGGTGGTGTCGGTGCCCGGACCCAGGCCGATGTCGTAGCCCTCCAGGTTGCCGGGTGTGGCCAGGCCGGGCAGGGTCTGTGCGCCGGTGAGCAGCCAGGGGTTGCCGGAAGGGGCGAAGACCTCTCCGACGATCCGTACGGTGACCGGTGCGGCCCCGGGGGTGTCGAGGGTGGTGGTGTCGCCGACCGCCAGTCCGCTGTCGGTGAGGAAGGCGGTGTTGACGTCCACCTCGTCGGGGGCGCGGTACCACCGGCCGGTGATCACGGCGTAGCCGAGCCAGGAGGCGTCCCCGCCGAAGGCCTGGATGTCGATCGGCTGTGCGATGCCGGGGACTTCGACCGCCGCGGCGGCTCCTCTGCCGTACACGGCGACGTAGTGCCGCGTGCCGGGCTGTGCGTGGAGTGCGGCCGTCACGGTGGCGTCCTGTGCCGCGTCGGCGTCGGCGTGCGGGTCGGCGAGCCGGATGTCGACGGGGGCGGTGGTGGCGAGGGTCTGGGCCTGCTCGGCCCGGCCCAGTGCGGTGTTCAGGCCTGCCGCGAAGATCACCGCGGTGGCGCCGGCGGCGATCGCGGCGAGCGTCATCAGGGTTCGGGTGGGCCGCGCGAACGGGGCCGCGAGCCCGATGCCGACCGGGCGTGGCAGGGGCAGCCGGGCGGTGAGGCGGTGCGCGGCGTACCCGCGCCGTGCCCGGGGGGCGCGTCCGGTCGTGATCGCCTGCACGGCCGAGAGCCTGCCCGCGCGCACCGCCGGGCCGAGCGCGGCCAGGACGGTGAGCGCGAGCATTCCGGCCAGCGCGGCGACCGATGCCCACCATGGCACCTGCTGGCGGCCGACGCCGTAGATGCCGGAGGAGGCGCGCAGCACCGGGACGGCCAGCAGGTTGCCCGCCGCGACCCCGGCCAGGCATCCGGCCAGGGCCGGGTGACCGATCCGGTTCAGGTAGACCGCGACGATCTGGCCGGGGGTCAGGCCGATGCTTTTGAGTACGCCGATGCGGTGGTACTGCGCGACGACCGCGCCGCTGACGACGTTGGCGACGATCAGTACGGCCAGTACGAGGCCGATGAGGGCGAAGGCGAGCAGGAACGGTTCCATGAGTGCCGCGTTGCCGGCCGCGTTGCGCTCGGTGGTCAGCCAGGAGGTGCTGCCGGCCACCGCGCCGCTCGGCAGTGCTCGGGCGACCTCGGCGACATCGCGGCGGATCCGGGCGTCGGTGCCGGCGTCGGCGAACCGGACCAGCAGCTGCGCGGTCGCCGAAGCCCCCTGAGGTCCGAGCGCACCGGCCTGGGCCGGGGTCACCCAGCCGTCGGCGGTTCTGGTGATCGACGTGGCGAACCCGGTCACCGTGAGGGTGTGTACGCCTCGGGGGCCCGTGGCCGTCACGGCGTCACCGAGCCCCGGGTAACCCGCCCCGCCTCCCGGCCCCGCGTCGAGCACCAACTGGCCCGGCCTGTCCGGCCAGTGGCCCTCGGAGAGCACCACGTTGTCGACCGGCCCGCCGGGCGATGCCCGGCCGGCCAGTGTCCGCGGCCCCAACGACACTCCGCCGTAGCGCAGTTGAACGGTCGCCACGGCGAACGGTCCGGCCACCGCGGTGACCCCGGGCAGGGTGCCGGTGGCGGCCGGACGGCGGGGGCCGGCACGCGCGGTGTCGACGGTGATGGCCGCGTGCGCGCCGCGCCGGGCGTCGAAGGCGTGCTGGTAGGGCGCGTCGATGGCGGCCAGCAGGGTGAAGCCGAGCGTGGCCGAGGCGGTGGAGACCAGCAGCACCACACCGATCACGACCGCCTGCGCTCTGTGCCGCATGACTCCGCCGCCGGCGGTCCTGATGACGGCGAGCCGGCTCACCGCGCCGTCCTCTCGCCCACGCCGGCGAGACGGCCGTCCACCATCCGCACCGTACGGGCCCGTTGCCGCTCGGCCAGCCGCGGATCGTGGGTCACCAGTACCAGGGTCTGGCCGTCGGCGCTGAGCCGGCGCAGCAGCTCGCTGATCGCCGCGCCGGTGGCGGTGTCCAGCGCCCCGGTCGGCTCGTCGGCCAGCAGCAGCTCGGGGGAGTTCACCAGGGCCCGCGCGATCGCCACCCGCTGGCGCTGCCCACCCGACAGCCGCGCCGGGTAGGTGTCGCGGTGCCGCTCGACACCCAACTGCGTGAGCAACTCGTCCGCGCGTGCCCGGGCACGACGCCGGGAGGCTCCGGCGAGCTGGGCGGGCAGCAGCACGTTGTCGAGCACCGTCAGGTCGTCGAGCAGGTTGAAGAACTGGAAGACGATCCCGACATGACGGGCCCGGAACCGGGCGAGCGCGCTCTCACCGAGGGCATCGATCCGCCGCCCGGCCACGGTGACGGTTCCGGCGGTGGGCCGGTCCAGACCGGCGAGGAGGTTGAGCAGGGTGGACTTGCCGCTGCCCGACGGGCCCATGACGGCCACCGCCTCCCCGGCCGTGACACGCAGGCTGACCTCTGCCAGGGCGGGTGGTGAGCCGGTCCGGTACGTCTTGGTCAGCCCGTCCACCGAGATCAACTCGTCGTCCGGCGGCTGCGCTCGATGCTCGTTCATCGCTTCCTCTCACAGCGGATGGCAGGAGCCCAAACCTCACCGATCGCGTCCACGCGCGGTATCGGCCGCAAGTTCGCACCGTGCCCGACGCGGGTTCGTACTTTCGGCCGACAGTTGCCGCGACGGGAGCGGTCGTACCCTGGGCGCTGTGTGGCTGGAGCGATGGGTCCGCGGGATCGGGAACGGAACGCACATCGGCCTCGGGCTGATCATGGCGGTCGCGCTCGCCTTCGACATGCGCGAGATCACCCACACCACAGCCGGCGACCAATGGCCGTTCGACCTCGCTGTCAGCGCCGTGATCTGCGCCATCGCCCTCCTGCGCGGGCTGAGCCGCACAGGGGCGCCCGTGGCCGGCCTCGCCGTCTACGCCTCGGCCACGCTCGCGGCCGGACGGTGGATCCTCGAACCGCTCGCGCTCCTCGGCGGCGCGATGACCGGCCTGGCCGTACTAGCCGCCTCGGCCGCGCGGTCGCTGCCGCCGCGCCGAGCGGTGGTCATCGGGGCAGCCGGTGTGATCGTCATGGCCGCGGGCGGACTCGCCCACACCAGCTACGAATGGAGCGGCCGGGCCAACCTTGCCCTGACCGGTGCCACGATCTGGGCCGGGAGCCTCGCACTCGGCGTGTGGCTGCGCCATCTGGACCACCGCCGACATGCAGCCGTGGAGGCCGTCCGGCGCGAGGAGCGGCTGGAGCTGGCCAGAGAACTCCACGACGTGGTCGCCCACCACGTCACCGGCATCCTCGTCCAGGCCCAGGCCGCCCGCTTCACCGGCGAACACGACTCCGCGACGACCGACGCGTTCACCAGCATCGAATCAGCGGGAGCCGACACCCTCGCCGCCCTCCGCAAGCTCGTGGGACTGCTGCGCGACCCGGCCGACACCACCGCGAGGCAGACCGCGCCCGAGTCGATCGACCGGCTCGTCGAGCGCTTCACCCGACACGGCCCCCCGGTCACCCTGCGCGCCCCCGACGCGGTCGACTGGCCCCCCGAGATCGCCGGCACCCTCTACCGCGTCGTCCAGGAAGCACTCACCAACGTCGCCCACCACGCACCCGACGCCCAGCGGGTCACCGTCACCATCACCCATCGACCGCAGGGTGTGACGGTCGAGGTGACCGACGACGCCCCCGCAACTCACGCCCGGCCGCGTGGAGTCGGCGGCTTCGGCCTCATCGGAATGCGCGAGCGCGTCGAAACCCTCGGAGGCACCGTCCGCACCGGCCCGCTGCCTCACGCGGGCTGGGCCGTACACGCCAGCCTGCCCGTCCCCGCCCCCACACAGCCGTGACCATCCGCGTCCTCATCGCCGACGACCAGGCCATGGTCCGAAGCGGCTTCCGGCTCATCCTCCAGTCGCAACCCGACATCACCGTCGTGGCGGAAGCCGGCGACGGCCTGGAGGCGGTCGCCCTGGCCCGGGAACTCCGCCCCGACGTCGCCCTCGTCGACATCCGGATGCCCGGCCTCGACGGCATCGAGGTCACCCGAGCCCTCGCCGGACCCGGCATCCCCCGACCTCCGCACATCGTGATCGTCACCACCTTCGACACCGACGAATACGTCTACGGCGCACTCCGCGCCGGAGCAACCGGCTTCCTCCTCAAGGACGCCGGCCCCGCACTCCTGATCGAGGCGGTACGGGCCGCGAGCACCGGAGAAGCGCTGATCTCCCCGGCTGTCACCGTCCGGCTGCTCCAGCACCTGGTGCCCCCGCGTCCCCACGCCACCGAACCCCCGACCCCGCTGTCGGAACGTGAAACCCAGATCACCCGCAGCATTGCCAGGGGCCGCACCAACCACGAGATCGCCGCCGAGCTGTTCATCTCCCTCAGCACCGTCAAAACCCACATCACCCGCATCCAGGACAAACTCGGGCTGCGCAACCGCGTCGAGATCGCCGCCTGGGCCTGGGAGAACCGCATCGCGAACTCCTCTGAGACATCCGCCGGAGACTTGGAGTGATGTTCTATGCGGATGGCCAGGCACCCTGTCGCCATGCCTGCCTCCATGGTTTCCTTTCCGCAATCCGGTGTTTAGAGTGATGTTCTAAACGGAGAAGGCAAGAGGAAGCGAAGGAGGTGCCGGGACGTGCGGCTGACCCCCACGGAACGTGATCGGCTGCTGCTCTTCGGGGCCGCCGAGCTGGCCCGGGCCCGGCGGGCGCGTGGGCTCAGGCTCAATGTGCCGGAGGCCACCGCGCTGATCGCGGACACCGTCTGCGAGGCCGCCCGGGACGGCAGGCGGCTCGCCGAGGCCGTCGAGGCGGCCCGTTCCGTCCTCGGCCCGGCCGATGTGCTGCCCGGCGTCGCCGACGTCGTCACCGAGGTGCATGTCGAGGCCGTCTTCGACGACGGGTCGAGGCTCGCGGTCGTCACCGACCCGATCGGGGGCGGGGGACCGGGCGAGGACGCGCCCGGCGCGCTGCTGCCGGGGCCCGAGCACACCGACCCGGAGGCGGTCGTACGGCTGACCGTCACCAACACCGCGACCGTCCCCGTCTCCGTCACCTCGCACTTCCACTTCTTCGAGGCCAACCCGCGCCTCGACTTCCACCGCGCCGAGGCCTACGGCATGCGGCTCGCCGTGCCCGCCGGGTCGTCCGTGCGGTTCGGGCCGGGGGAGTCGCTGGACGTCGGTCTCGTGCCGATCGGCGGCGCCCGGGTCGCCATCGGCTTCGCCGGGCTCGTCGACGGGCCGCTGGACGCACCCGGCGCCCGCGAGGAGGCGCTGCGCCGGGCCGCCGCCTGCGGCTACCTGGGGACCGACGCGGGGGAGGCCGCGCGATGAGCCGCCCCGGAGGCCACCCCGCCGAGGCCCGCCGCCTCACCCCCCACGAGTACGCGGCCACCCACGGCCCCCGCGCCGGCGACCGCGTCCGCCTCGGTGACTCGGGGCTGGTGATCCGCGTCGAGTCCGACTCCCAGCGGTACGGCGACGAGTTCCTGGCCGGCTTCGGCAAGACCGCCCGTGACGGACTGCACCTGAAGGCCGCCGCCGTCCGGGAGACGTGTGACGTCGTCGTCAGCAACGTCGTCGTGATCGACGCCGTGCTCGGCATCCGCAAGGTGTCCATCGGTATCAGGGAAGGGCGCATCTGCTCGATCGGGCGGGCCGGGAACCCCGACACCCTCGACGGGGTGGACGTCGTGGTCGGCACCGGTACGTCCATCGTGTCCGGCGAGGGGCTGATCGCCACCGCCGGGGCCGTCGACACCCATGTCCATCTGCTGTCGCCGCGCATCATGGAGGCCTCGCTGGCCTCCGGCGTGACCACGATCATCGGGCAGGAGTTCGGGCCGGTGTGGGGCGTCGGCGTCAACTCGCCCTGGGCGCTGAAGCACGCGTTCGGCGCCTTCGACGCCTGGCCGGTCAACATCGGCTTCCTGGGCCGGGGTTCGTCCTCGCACCGGGCCCCGCTGGTCGAGGCCCTCGCCGAAGGGGGCGCCTCCGGCTTCAAGGTGCACGAGGACATGGGCGCCCACACCCGGGCCCTGGACACGGCCCTGCGGGTCGCCGAGGAACACGACGTCCAGGTCGCCCTGCACAGCGACGGGCTGAACGAGTGCCTGTCGGTCGAGGACACCCTCCGGGTGCTCGAAGGCCGCACCATCCACGCCTTCCACATCGAGGGCTGCGGCGGCGGACACGTGCCCAACGTCCTGAAGATGGCCGGCGTCCCGAACGTCATCGGCTCCTCCACCAACCCCACCCTGCCCTTCGGCCGGGACGCGGTCGCCGAGCACTACGGGATGATCGTCTCCGTCCACGACCTGAAGACCGACCTGCCCGGCGACGCCGCCATGGCCCGCGACCGCATCCGCGCCGGGACCATGGGCGCCGAGGACGTGCTGCACGACCTGGGCGCGATCGGCATCACCTCGTCCGACGCGCAGGGCATGGGCCGGGCGGGGGAGACCGTCCGCCGTACCTTCGCCATGGCCGGCAAGATGAAGGCCGAACTCGGCGCCCCCGACGACGGTCACGACAACGAGCGCGTCCTGCGCTACCTCGCCAAGCTGACCATCAACCCCGCGATCGCGCACGGGCTCGCCCACGAGGTCGGGTCGATCGAGGTCGGCAAGCTGGCGGACATCGTGCTGTGGAGCCCCGAGTACTTCGGGGCCAAGCCGCAGCTCGTCCTGAAGTCCGGCTTCCCGGCGTACGGCGTGACCGGCGACCCGAACGCGGCCACCGACACCTGCGAACCCCTCGTCCTGGGACCGCAGTTCGGAGCGCACGGGGCGACCCCCGCCGACATCTCGGTGGCGTTCGTCGCGCAGGCCGCGCTGGACCAGGGCAACGACACGATGCCCACCCGGCGCCGCAGGGTCGCCGTCCGCGGCACCCGCGGCATCGGCCCCGCCGACCTGCGGCTCAACTCCCGCACCGGAGCGGTCGACGTGGACCGGCGCACCGGCCTGGTCACCCTCGACGGAGAGCCGCTGCGCTCCGAGCCCGCCGACTCCGTCTCCCTCAACCGCCTGTACTTCCTGTGAAGGGCCCTCGTATGACCACCCCCGCCTCCGACGGCTTCCGCATGCCCGCCGAGTGGACCCCGCACGAGCGCACCTGGATGGCGTGGCCGGGCCCCAACCCCACCTTCGACGACCCGGACGACCTCGCCGCCGCCCGGACGGCCTGGGCCACGGTGGCCCGTACGATCCTCCGCTTCGAACCGGTGAGCGTCGTCTGCGGCCCCGGCCAGTCGACGGCCGCGCGGGAGCTGCTCGGTCCGGGCGTCGACACCGTCGAGCGCGACCTCGACGACGCCTGGATGCGGGACGTCGGCCCCACCTTCCTGACCGACGGCAAGGGCGGACTCGGCGCCGTGGACTGGACGTTCAACGGCTGGGGCGCCCAGCACTGGGCCCGCTGGGAGCACGACGCGAAGATCGGCGCCCAGGTCGCGGACCTCGCGGGCGCGAAGACGTACGCCTCGAAGCTGGTGAACGAGGGCGGCGCGATCCACGTCGACGGCGAGGGGACCGTGCTGCTGACGGAGACCGTGCAGCTCGGCCCCGAGCGCAACCCGGACTGGACGCGGGAGGAGGTCGAGGCGGAGATCCACGGCATGCTCGGCACCCGCAAGGCGATCTGGCTGCCCCGCGGCCTCACCGGCGACTACCCCCCGCACGGCTTCGGCACCCTCGGACACGTCGACATCGTCGCCGCCTTCGCCCGCCCCGGCGTGGTCGTCGCCCACCACCAGCCGGACCCGGCGCACCCCGACCACGAGGTGACCCGGGAGGTCATCGGCCTGCTGCGGTCCCAGGCCGACGCGCGCGGCCGGGCGCTGGAGGTCGTCGAGGTTCCGGCGCCGACCGTCCTGGAGGCCGACGGCCACTGGGCCGACTACTCCTACATCAACCACTACCTCTGCAACGGCGGGGTCGTGCTGTGCGGCTTCGACGACCCGCGCGACGAGATCGCCGCGGGTATCTTCCGCCGGCTGTTCCCCGAGCGGACGGTGACGCTGGTGGACGCCCGTACGATCTTCGCCGGCGGTGGCGGTATCCACTGCATCACCCAACAGCAGCCGAAGATCTAGAGGATCCAGGAGTCGACGATGGCCGGTGCGCGCAGGAACGCCCCGCCCCGCGAGGACGTGCTCGCCGCCGCCATGGCCATGATCGCCGACCGCGGTCTGGAGAAGCTCACCATGGCCGCCCTCGGCCGCGAGGTCGGCATGAGCAGCGGCCATCTCCTCTACTACTTCCACTCCAAGGACGAGCTGCTGCTGCGGACCCTGGAGTGGAGCGAGGGCCGGCTGGGCGGCGAGCGCGGCCGGCTGCTCACCCGGCCCGGTACCGCCCGCGAGCGCCTCGACGGGTACGTCGACCTGTACGTCCCCGAGGGGCACCGCGACCCGCACTGGACCCTCTGGCTGGAGGTCTGGAACCGCTCGCAGAACGCCGACGAAACCGCCCGCGACCGGCAGGCCGCCATCGAGGGGGCCTGGCACCGCGATCTGGTGGCCCTCGTCGCCGAGGGCATCTCACGGGGCGAGTTCCGGCCCGTCGACCCCGACCGCTTCGCCACCCGGCTCCGCGCCCTGCTCGACGGCTTCTCCATCCACGTGGCGATCGGGCTGCGCGGCACGGACCGGGACCGGGTTCTCGGCCATGTCCGCGAGTTCCTGGAAACGGACCTCCGCGCGGACACGTGACCTTCCGGCCAGGGGAGGCGCAACGAACAGGACGTCTTCGTGAGGCATTTGCAGTAAAGGAATTCCGTGTTCCCGGTCCGGGCAGGAACGGCCCATGGGACGACAACACTGGAAGAAGATCTGGGTCGGCTCGGCAGGCAACATGGTCGAGTGGTTCGACTGGTTCGTGTACGCGAGCTTCGCCACCTACTTCGCCGGGGCGTTCTTCCCGAGCGGGAATCCCACCGCGCAGCTGATGAACACGGCGGGCATCTTCGCCGTCGGGTTCTTCATGCGCCCCGTGGGCGGCTGGCTGCTGGGCCGCGTGGGTGACCGCAGGGGCCGCAAGGCCGCGCTGACCCTCACCGTCACGCTCATGTCCGTGTCCGCGCTCCTCATCGCGGTCGCTCCGACCTACGACGTCGCCGGCTACGGCGGAGCCTTCGTGCTCCTCGTCGCCCGCCTCCTGCAAGGACTCTCGGTGGGCGGCGAGTACGCGGCCAGCGCCACCTACCTCACCGAGGCCTCCGACCCGCGCCGGCGCGGTTTCGCCTCCAGTTTCCAGTACGTGTCGATGACGGCGGGCCAGATCGCCGGCCTCGGCCTGCTGATCATCCTCCAGCACACCCTCTCCGACACCGCCCTGCACGACTACGGCTGGCGGATCCCCTTCGTCGTCGGCGCGCTCGGCGCCGCCGTGGTCTTCTATCTGCGCCGGTCGATGCTGGAGACCGAGGTCTACGAGGAGGACACCTCGCACGCGGCCGAGCGCGGCACCCTGCGCGCGCTGTGGCAGCACCGGCGGGAGGCGTTCCTCGTCATGGCCCTCACCATGGGCGGCACGGTGGCCTACTACACGTACACCACCTACCTGACGAAGTACCTGTCCAACTCCGCGGGACTGTCCAAGGAGACCGCCACCCTCGTCTCCTTCACCGCGCTCACCGTCTTCGCCTGCCTCCAGCCCCTCGCCGGCGCCCTCTCCGACCGCATCGGCCGCCGTCCGCTGCTGATCACCTTCGCGGTCGGGTCCACCGTCCTCACCGTGCCGGTCCTCTCCCTCCTCAAACACGCGAACGGATACTGGCCCGCCCTCGGCCTCTCCCTCCTCGCCCTCGTCGTGGTCACCGGGTACACCTCGATCAACGCCTGTGTGAAGGCCGAGCTCTTCCCGACCGGCGTCCGCGCGCTCGGCGTGGCCCTGCCCTACGCCCTCGCCAACGCCCTGTTCGGGGGCACGGCGGAATACGTCGCCCTGTGGTTCAAGAACGCCGGGATCGAGTCCGGCTTCTACTGGTACGTGGCGGGCTGCGCCGCCGTATCGCTTGTGGTGTACCTCACCATGCGGGAGACGAAGGACCTGGATCTGGCACGGGTGACGGCTCGCGGGACACCCAGTGTGACGACCGCATCCTGAGACGGTGAGTGAGTCGGGGGCGGGGCTGTGCCAGACTGCCCCCGTGCTCTCGTTCGCCATGATTATTGGCAGCAGGCGCGCCGGTCCGCAGTGACCACCACGTACGACCAGGTACGGGTGGCCATCGTCGTCCTCGACCCGCGCGCAGACCTCTCGCACCCGCGAGGGGTTTTTTCGTTTTCCGGCCCACCTTCAGCCGGAAGGCAGGCGCGAGGGACCATTGAGGGACGGTGGAGCCGGTCATTCCGGTACGACCGAGATTCGACATCAGGAGCCTTGAGACCATGACCGAGACGGAAACCAACGAGCTGGACGACTCGTTCCACGTCTTCGACACCACGCTGCGCGACGGCGCGCAGCGCGAGGGCATCAACCTCACCGTCGCGGACAAGCTCGCCATCGCCCGGCACCTGGACGACTTCGGCGTGGGATTCATCGAGGGCGGCTGGCCGGGAGCCAACCCCCGGGACACCGAGTTCTTCGCCCGCGCCCAGCAGGAGATCGACTTCAAGCACGCCCAGCTGGTCGCCTTCGGCGCCACCCGCCGGGCGAACGCCAAGGCGGCGGAGGACCCCCAGGTCAAGGCGCTGCTGGACTCCGGCGCCCCGGTGATCACGCTGGTCGCCAAGTCCCACGACCGGCACGTCGAGCTGGCCCTGCGCACCACCCTCGACGAGAACCTGGAGATGGTCCGCGACACCGTCTCGTTCCTGAAGGACCAGGGCCGCCGCGTCTTCGTCGACTGCGAGCACTTCTTCGACGGCTACCGCGCCAACCCCGAGTACGCGAAGGCCGTCGTACGGGCCGCCTCGGACGCGGGCGCCGACGTCGTCATCCTCTGCGACACCAACGGCGGCATGCTCCCCGCCCAGGTCAACGCCGTGGTCTCCACCGTCCTCGCGGACACGGGCGCCCGGCTCGGCATCCACGCCCAGGACGACACGGGGTGCGCGGTGGCGAACACGCTGGCCGCCGTCGACGCGGGCGCCACGCACGTGCAGTGCACGGCCAACGGCTACGGCGAGCGCGTCGGCAACGCCAACCTGTTCCCGGTGGTCGCCGCGCTGGAGCTGAAGTACGGCAAGAAGGTGCTGCCGGACGGCCGCCTGCGCGAGATGACCCGCATCTCCCACGCCATCGCCGAGGTCGTCAACCTCACCCCCTCCACGCACCAGCCGTACGTGGGAGTCTCGGCCTTCGCCCACAAGGCCGGCCTGCACGCCTCCGCGATCAAGGTCGACCCCGACCTCTACCAGCACACCGACCCCGCCCTCGTCGGCAACACCATGCGCATGCTGGTCTCCGACATGGCCGGCCGCGCCTCCATCGAGCTCAAGGGCAAGGAACTGGGCGTCGACCTGGGCGGCGACCGCGAGCTGGTGGGCCGGGTGGTGGAGCGGGTCAAGGAGCGTGAACTCCGCGGCTACACCTACGAAGCCGCCGACGCCTCCTTCGAGCTCCTGCTCCGCGCCGAGGTCGAGGGCAAGCCGCGCACCTACTTCCGCGTCGAGTCCTGGCGGGCCATCGTCGAGGACCGCCCCGACGGCACCCACGCCAACGAGGCCACGGTCAAGCTCTTCGCCAAGGGCGAGCGCATCGTCGCCACGGCGGAGGGCAACGGCCCGGTCAACGCCCTCGACCGCGCGCTGCGCGTCGCGCTCGAAAAGATCTACCCGCAGCTCGCCAAGCTGGACCTGGTCGACTACAAGGTCCGCATCCTGGAGGGCAAGCACGGCACGGAGTCCACGACCCGCGTCCTGATCTCCACGTCCGACGGCAGCGGCGAGTGGTCCACGGTGGGCGTCGCCGAGAACGTCATCGCGGCGTCCTGGCAGGCGTTGGAGGATGCGTACACGTACGGTCTGCTGCGGGCGGGAGTGGAGCCGGCGGAGTAGGTCCCGGGTTCGGCAGAAGTCCCTCGGCGAGCTTCTCGAACTCGCCGAGGCTCATCTGCGGCGCCGTTGTGGCTGGTCGCGCAGTTCCCCGCGCCCCTTCAGGGCGTTGCCGGACCGGAGTTAGTGGGACACGCCTCGTTCCGCGAGGCCCAGGAACGCGAGCCACGTGCGTGGTGCGACCGTGAGGACGGGGCCGGTGTTCTTGGAATCGCGGACGTGGACGGAAGCGGGCTGCGCGGCGACCTCGACGCACTCGCCGCCCTCGTTGCTGCTGTAGCTGGACTTGAACCACTGGAGTGCAGTGCTCATCGGTCTCCTAGCAATCCCTCAACGAGGCGCACGCTCTCGTCCGGTGAGAGCGCCTGTGACCGCAGCATTCCATACTTCAGTTGATAGTCATTGACCTCGTCGGGCTCCTCAACAAGGAAGCTGGCGCGCTGTACCTCCAGGTAGGCGAGGTCTACGTGCTCAAGGGTCTTCAGCAGGGTCATGGGGCCCGCGAGACCGGCGTGTGGCATCCGGTCCATGGGCATGATCTGAAAGCTCATGTGGACTGGTTCCGTGGATTCCAGGATGCGGCGGTACTGCTCCCGCATCACCTCGGGACCTCCGACCTGGCGCTTGAGGATGCTCTCCTCCAGGACGAAGTGGCACACAGGAGGCCGCTCCCGCTCCAAGACCAACTGCCGTTCCATACGGGCGTTCACCCATTGCTCCGCCGTCTCGCTGCCGAGTGCTGGGTACCGGGCGTCGAAGGCGGCGCGACAGTATTCCCTGGTCTGAAGCAATCCGTGGACCATCAGGCTCTGGTACGACAGGATGCTCAGTGCGTCCTGCTCGTGATCCACGTACCCCTGCGCGAACTGCACCACCTTCTCCCGCACCGGCATCCGCGCCACCAGCAGCGCCAACGCACCCTTCGTGTCGAGCAGTTCGTCGAACTGTTCCGCCCGGTCCGGCTGGAGCGCCAGTCTCCCCTGTTCGATCGATCCCACCGTGTCGACGTGGATGTTCGCCGACTCGGCGAACTGCTCCTGTGTCAGGCGGGCCTGTTTCCGGAAGTGCGCCACGAGCGCACCGATCGCCTGCCACGAACCGACCTTCTTCGACATGGCCGACCTCTTCCCCCGTACGTGCCCGAAGTCCCCGTAGCGCGCCCGTAGTAATCAGGACTACGACTTCACTCACTGCCTCATCGTAGTCACTCCCTGTGACAGTCGCCTCATGAACGCCCCACCCCAACTCCTTCGCGCCCGCACCGCCCTCTATCCCCGGGACCGCAGATCGGTGGGCATCGCCCGCGACCTCACCCGCATCACCCTCGCCGACTGGGGTCTGCCCCAGCGGAGCGACGACGTACTGCTCTGTGTGAGCGAACTCGCCACCAACGCCCTGCTGCACGGCGTCCCGCCGGGCCGCTGCTTCCGGCTGGAGCTGAGCCTCGACACCGACGGTGTCCTTCGCGTCGAGGTGCAGGACAGCGGTCCGGGCGAGGTCCGTACCCCGGGCGTCACACCCGAGTCGGAGCACGGCCGGGGACTTCTGCTGGTCGCCGCGCTGTCCGACGACTGGGGCGTGCGGCAACGGGAGCCGGGCAAGGCGGTGTGGTGCGAGTTCCGGGGCTGCCGGACGTCTTGACGATCCCTTGGGCCGCCCGTTAACTCACGAGGTGAACTAAGTCATTTGCGAGACACGAGAGTTGAGGGAAGGTCCATGCGAAGAACCGCCCTGCTCGTCTCCACCGCCTTGCTCACCGCACTGATGCCCCTCGCCGCGGCCCGTGCCGCGGACGACCCCGCGCCCACCCCCGTCGACCGCTTCGAGGGCGAGGTCCCCTTCGCCTCCCAGCCCGCCGAGGGCATCTTCACCTGGGGGAGCGACAGCGACGACCCGCCGACCCTGCAACTCGCCGACCGGGCCGACGCCCCCGAGGGCGCCAAGGTCCTCTCGGGGACGTACGACATCAGCGGCTACGGCGGCTTCACCCACGACTTCGCCGCGACCGAGCCCGCCCACGACTGGTCCGCCCACAAGGGCATCCGCTTCTGGTGGGACGGCCAGGACAACGGCAAGAAGATCGCCTTCGAGATCAAGGACGGCGGCGCCAACGGCGAGGCCTCGGAGCTCTGGACGACCTCGTTCACCGACGACTTCACCGGCTGGAAGCAGATCGAGATCCCCTTCACCGACTTCGTGTACCGGACCGACTACCAGCCGGTCGGCGGCATCGACCACGTCCTCGGGCTGACCCAGATGTGGGGGTACGCGGTCACCCTCCCCGTCGGGATCAACGGCCGGTTCGCCATGGACGACGTGGAGCTGTACGGCAAGGCGGACCAGGCGCTGCGGGCGTCCGTGAGCACGGACGCGGCCGTCTACCCGGTGAAGGAGGGCGGTACGGCGTCCGTGAAGGTCACCGTGGCCACGACCGGCTCCGCCCCGATCGACGACCCGGTGACCGTCGCCTACGAGACGACGGGCGGTACCGCCGAGGCCGGCAAGGACTACAAGGCGGTCTCCGGCACCCTCACCTTCCCGGCGGGCACCGCCTCCGGGGCCACCCGCACCATTCAGGTGCCGACGCTGAAGGACCGGTCGGCCGAACCGGCGGAGACCATCCCGCTGAAGCTCACGGTCAGCGGCGCCAAGGCCCCGGCCGAGACCCCGCAGGTCGTCATCGACGCGCACGGACTGCCGTACCTGGACGCCAAGTTGCCCGTGAAGAAGCGCGTCGCCGATCTCCTCTCCCGGATGTCCCTGGAGGAGAAGGCCGGACAGATGACCCAGGCCGAGCGCGGTGCCGTGGGGACCGGGGGCGACGTCGCCGCCTACGACCTCGGCTCGCTGCTCTCCGGCGGGGGCTCGACCCCCACGCCCAACACGGCCGCGGCCTGGGCGCAGATGATCGACGGCTTCCAACTGCGCGCGCAGGCGACCCGGTTCCAGATCCCGCTGATCTACGGCGTCGACGCGGTGCACGGCCACAACAACCTGGCCGGCGCCACGATCATGCCGCACAACATCGGCATCGGCGCCACCCGTGACCCCCGGCTGGCCGAACGGGCAGGCGCGGTGACGGCGTCCGAGGTCCGCGCCACCGGCATCCCCTGGGACTTCGCCCCCTGCCTCTGCGTCACCCGTGACGAACGCTGGGGCCGCTCCTACGAGTCCTTCGGCGAGGACCCGGCTCTCGTGAAGTCCATGGAGACGGTCATCCAGGGGCTGCAAGGGCGCGCGAACGGACAGGACCTGAGCCGCAACGACAAGGTCCTGGCCACCGCCAAGCACTTCGTCGGCGACGGCGGCACCGCCTACGGCTCGTCCACGACCGGGTCGTACACCATCGACCAGGGCGTCACCACCGTCACCCGGCAGCAGCTGGAGGCGATCCACCTGGCGCCGTACCAGACCGCCGTGGACCGGGGCATCGGCACGGTCATGCCGTCGTACTCCTCGCTCGACATCGTCGGCGACGGCCAGGGCCCGGTGAAGATGCACGCCCGCGCGGACATGATCAACGGGGTGCTCAAGGACCGGATGGGCTTCAAGGGCTTCGTGATCAGCGACTGGAACGCCATCGACCAGCTCCCCGGCGACTACGCGACCCGCGTCCGCACGGCGGTGAACGCGGGCGTCGACATGATGATGGTGCCGTACGGGTACGCGGACTTCACCGCCGCCCTGATCGCCGAGGTGAAGGCGGGCCGCGTCACCGAGCAGCGCATCGACGACGCGGTGTCCCGCATCCTCACCCAGAAGTTCAGGCTGGGCCTCTTCGAGCACCCGTACGCCGACACGTCCGGCGCCTCGGGGATCGGTTCCGCCGCGCACCGGGCCGTCGCCCGGCAGGCGGCCGCCGAGTCCCAGGTGCTGCTCAAGAACTCCTCCGGCGTCGTGCCCCTGAAGAAGTCGCAGAAGGTGTACGTCGCCGGGTCCAACGCCGACGACCTTGGCAACCAGACCGGCGGCTGGACCATCACCTGGCAGGGCGCCTCCGGCACCCACACCACGGGCACCACCATCCTCCAGGGCATCCGCGACGCCGGTGGGGACGCCACGTACTCGAAGGACGCCTCGGCGCCCATGACCGGCTACGACGTGGGCGTGGTCGTCGTCGGCGAGACCCCGTACGCCGAGGGCGTCGGTGACGTCGGCAACGGCCATGACCTCGCCCTGTCCGCCGCCGACCAGGCCGCCGTGGACAAGGTGTGCGCGGCCATGAAGTGCGCGGTGCTGATCGTCTCCGGGCGGCCGCAGCTGATCGGCGACCGGCTCGGCGAGATCGACGCCCTGGTGGCGTCCTGGCTGCCGGGCACGGAGGGCGACGGCGTGGCCGACGTGCTCTACGGCAAGCGGGCCTTCACCGGACAGCTCCCGGTCACCTGGCCGAAGTCCGAGGCGCAGCTGCCGATCAACGTGGGCGACGCCTCGTACGACCCGCAGTACCCGTACGGCTGGGGTCTGACGACCGTGACCGACACCCCGAAGGGCGGCGCGGCCACCCTGCGGGCGCTCGCCGTCGCGGCGAAGGCCGCGGAACGGGCGGGAGCCGACGCGACCGGCCGGAACCTGGTCACCAAGGCCCGGCTGCTGGTCCAGGCGAGGATCGGCCAGTCGATCACGGCGGCCGTGGCGAAGCCCTTCGCCGACGCGGACCATCTGCTGCTGACCGGCAGGTACGGCGCGGCGGTGCAGAAGCTGACGGAGGCCTACCAGGCGGCGTAGGTGACGTAGGCAGTGTAGAGAATGACTGGGTTTGGGGGGCTTCGGGTAGTTTCGAAGCATGAAGGCCGTGCTGCGCGTGCTGCGGACCCGAAGCCTCCCGGGCCTGCTGCTGGTCCTGGCGGTGATCGCCCTGACGGCGTTCGCCCCGCGGGCCACGGCGGCCACCGGTGTCTCGACGATCGCCGAGGCCCTGCGCAAGAGCCCGGTGTACGTCGACCCGGCGGCCGCCGGACAGCTGTCCACGACCGACGCCGACGCGCTGGCCCGGCAGATCAAGGACGCGGACAAACCCGTCTTCGTCGCCGTCCTGCCGGCCGGCTACCCCACCCGGAACCTCTTCACCGACCTGCGCACGGCCACCGGCATCACCGGCCTCTACGCCGTCCGGCTCGGCGACCGCTTCGACGCCCGCGCCGACTCCTCGGTCCTGCCCAGGACGGCCGTGCAGAACCTGGTCACCAGCGTCCAGGGCGAGAGCGGCGCCAAGGCCCAGCTGACCGACTTCACCGACCGCGCGCTGACCAACATGGGCGGCAGGGCACCCTCGACATGGGGCGGCGGCAGCACCGGAACCGGAGTCTCCAGTACGGCGCTGATCACGATCGGAGCCGTGGTGGTGGGCGGCGGGGCGGGCGCGTACGCACTGGTCCGCCGCAACCGCCGACGGCACGAGGAGGAGCAGCGGGCCGCCCTCGACCGGCTCCGGGTGGTCGTCGACGAGGACATCACCGCCTTCGGCGAGGAACTGGACCGCCTCGACTTCCATCCGGCCGAGCCGGGCGCCGACGACGCGATGCGCGCCGACTACGAGCGCGCGCTGAACGCCTACGACCAGGCGAAGGCCGCGATGGCCGACGCCCGCAGACCGGAGGACGTCCGCCCGGTTACCCAGGCACTGGAGGACGGCCGCTTCTCGCTCGCCCAGCTCGCCGCGCGCCGTGCGGGCCGCCCGCTCCCCGAACGCCGGCCCCCGTGCTTCTTCGACCCCCGGCACGGCCCCTCCGTCACGGACGCCGCCTGGACCCCGCCCGGCGGCTCGCCCCGCGAGGTCCCGGTCTGCGCGGCCGACGCCACCCGGCTCGCCGACGGCCGCGACCCCGTGATCCGCGAGGTCGACACCGAGTACGGCCGCCGCCCCTACTGGGACGCGGGCCCGGCCTACGGCCCCTGGGCGGGCGGCTACTTCGGCGGCGGCATCCTCCCCGGCCTCCTCCTCGGCACGGCCCTCGGCGGCTGGATGTCCGCACCGGCCTACGCGGCCGACTACGGCACCGGGTACGGCGACTTCGGCACCGGCGGCTACCAGGGCGGCGACCTGTCGGGCGCGGACTTCGACCCCGGGGACTTCGGGGACTTCGGCGGGGGCGGGGACTTCGGTGGCGGGGGCGGCGACAGCGGGGACTTCGGCGGCGGCTTCTGACCTGCGTCCGGCCTGCGTCCGGCCCGCGTTTGGCTTGCTTCCGGCCCGATCGTGGCCTACTCGGGGTCTCCCAGCCGCTCCAGCACCGAGGCGGCGAGCAGCAGTACCCCGCGTTCGGTCTCCCCGAGTGACTGCAACGCCTGGGCGAGCCAGGCGTCACGCTGGGCCATGTCGGCCTCCAGCGCCCGCCGCCCGGCCTCGGTGAGGGTCAGCACGGACTGCCGCCGGTCGACGGTCCCGGCCTCCCGCCGGATGAGCTCCTCCGCCTCCAGTTCGGCGAAGACCCGGGTGAGCGACTGCGGCCGCTGCCGCTCGGCCGCCGCGATCTCGCCGGGCGTCGCGCTGCCGCGCCGGTGCAGGTACCCGAGGACGACGAGCTGGTTGGCGCTGAGACTCCCGTCCCCGCGTTCCTGCCGGAGCCGACGGTTGAACCGGGTGACGGCACGACGAATGCGGGCGGCGTCGGAGAGGGCGTGATCCATAAGAGAGATGCTAAGCGAGAGCTGACAACTCTCACGCTGAAACTCCCGTACTATCGCCTCCGTGACCGCAAAACTAATACGCAACGCGTACGAAGCGGCGCTGACGATGACCGCTGTCCTGCTCTGCTGGTCCGCTGCCCTTGCGCTGGAGGGGGCGGCCGGGCTGCACACCGACGTACTGGTCCTGGCGGTCGCCCTGAGCCTGACCCTCGCCGCCAGTCAGCGCACCGCCGACACCCGGCGCCGCCTCACCACGCTGGTGGTGCTGCCGCTGACGGCGGGCGCGTCGATCTTCCTCGGCCGCCTGATCGCCTCGCACTACCCGATCGGTGCCGCCGTCTACGCGGCCGGGATGGCGCTGGCCATCTGGATCCGCCGCTACGGCCCCGCCGCCACCAAGGCCGGCACCCTGATCGCCCTTCCGCTGGTCGCCCTGCTCATCGTCCCCGGCCCGGCGCTGCCGCCGGAGGCACAGAGCGGGCTGGTGACCTGGGGCTGGGCGGCGCTGGTCGGGGCGCTGGCGTGCGCCACGGTGTGGCTGGTGCAGGGGCTGGGCGACCGCTTCGGCCCCTGGCGAGCGGAGCCCGCCCCCGCCCCGCCCGCCCGCCGCTCCCGCCTCCACCCCCGCCCCAGCACCCGCATGGCCCTGCAGATGGCGGCCGGAATCGCCGTCGCCTTCGCCCTCGGCCGCCTGCTCTTCGACGACCACTGGCCCTGGGTCGTCCTGACCGCGTACGTCGCCGCGAGCGGCAACCGCGGCCGAACGGACGTACTGCGCAAGGGAATCGAGCGCCTGGCCGGCGCCTGCGTCGGCACGCTCCTGGCGGTGGGTGTGGCGGCGGCCGGCATCACGGGCCCCACCGCGGTGGCCCTGATGTTCACGGTCCTCACGATCGCCCTCTGGCTGCGCCCCCTCAACTACGCCTACTGGGCGGCCGGCATGACCTGCGCCCTCTCCCTCCTCCTCGGCTACTTCGGCCAGAACGCGCAATCCCTGCTGCCGACCCGCCTGGAGGGCATCGCGGTGGGCGCGGCCCTGTCGGTGGCCTCGGCGTGGTGGCTGCTGCCGGTGCCGAAACGCCCTGTGCCGAGCGCCGCACGGCCGGCCTCAACCTAGTGGTGCCAGGCGCTCCCGCCCGTGTTGTGGATGAAGCGTTGCAGCACCTTGAGAGTGACGAGGTACTCCTCGTCGGAGACGCCCGCGTGCCGTTCCGCCCGCAGCTCGTCCTGAACGGCCGCGGCCTTGTCGTAGAACGCCCTGCCCTCGGCCGTGAGGCTCAGGCGGCCCTCGGCGTCCTCGGTGATCCACCCCTGGACGATGACCGTATCGATCTCGGACTCCAGGGTCTCCGAGCCCGTGTCGAGGTAGTTCCGCAGGACGCGGGACACCTCGTCGCGGGTCTTGACGTCCTCGGCTCGCGCGACCTGCGCGAGGACCCACCACTGCGGCTGGGTGGTGCCGATCCCGGCGAGCGCCGCGCGGGTCCGGTCGACGACGGCCTTGAACGCGGCCCAACTCCAGTAGCCGATGGGCTGCTGGACAAGTTCGGCATCGGTGTGCGAGTACTCCACGTCCGGTCCCTCCGTCTTCACCTGACCTGCTCCGACAAGACCGACCGTAAAAACTCAACCTCACTTGAGGTCAAGCCCCTCCCGCCGGATCCGGCGTCTTCCGGTCGGGGCGCGCGGAGGCATAACACTGTCCAGCGGCATGCCACCAGGCAGGAGGGGAAGGTCCGTTGGTGACGGAGACTGATCCGGGTACAGACCGAGCCGCCACAGGGCACGCCCGTCGACGGACAGACTGATCCACCCGCGCCAACGCCCGGTGAGTGAGCGAACTGACCACCAACACCGTGCTCCACGGTGTGCCCCCGGGCTACGGCTTCCGCCTCCAGCTGGCCCTGCACCCCGACGGAGACCTCCGCTCCGAGGTCCACGACAGCGGCCTGGGCGAACTCCGCTACGGCGAGATGTCGCCGGAGTCGGAACACGGCCGGGGCCTGATGCTGGTCAGCCTGCTTGCGGACAAGTGAGGGTCGGGAGTGACTACTTCATTCTGTCGAGAGCCTCGGCGGATTCCTCTTGTGCGTCTGCTCGGGTGAACGCGTCGGCAGCCCAACGCCAAGCCTTCAGCGCCTCTTCGTTCTGTCCATGAGAGTCATAAAGCAGGGCGATGTTCCGCCGGGCGATACCCGCTTCGTACCAGGCCTCCAGCTTCGAATAGGCTGCCGCGCATGCTCCAAACGATTGCAGCGCCATGTCGAAACTCCGAACTTCGACGAGTACTTGCCCAGTGTTGTTCCATGCATTGGCTTCTCCATGTCTGTCACCAAGATCCCTGAAGATATCGGCCGCGTTCATATACGCATTCGCTGCGGCGTCGAGGTCTCCCAGATCTTTGAGAACCAAGCCAAGTCGGAGCCACGCGATCGCCTCCCGCCGTCGATCGCCTAGGCGAGCATGGATGCGTCGCGCCGTGCGGTGTGCCCGGACGGCGTCCTTGAGTCGGCCAAGTAATCTCAGGCTTGTACCGAGGTCATTCCATACCATCGCTGCCCGGTGTTCGTCACTCAATTGGGAGAAGATCGTCAGAGCGAATTGGCGCATCTGAAATGCGATCGCGAACTGATCCAGTTCGTCCATGCTGGAAGCGATATTGGTCCATGAGATCGCCTGGCCGGTACGGTCACCGAGGGAATAGGAGAGGCGCAGTCCCTTTGTGTGGGCCTTGGCGGCATCAGTATGGCGGCGCAAGTCTTGGAAGACGTTTCCCAACGTGCTCCATGCAGATGCTTCCAAGTTCCGGTCTCCATTGGCTTGGGCGGCGGACAGTGCTGCTTTGGCTACTGCTTCTGCGTCAGTGTGGTAACGGCCCAGTCGCAAGTACTGGTGAATGCAGATCCCAAGCATCGATGCATGGTCGGAGTGTTCGGACTCATTGGCCCAAAGAGCTGCCCCAACCAGGGTGGATCGCTCGATATCGAGCCAGGCCAAGGCCTCGGTATGGCTTGTGAACAGGTCGGGAGCTTCCGGCATCAGCAGACCGTGAAGGTGTTTGTCTGCCCCCATGGCCAGCCTGAGGAGGGAATCGATCAGTCCGTTGCGGGCATCCGTCGCCTCGGCGAGGTGCCCCGGTCGTTCCGCGATCAATACGTGGGCGTAATTGCGGATTAGGTCGTGCATGCTCCAACGCTCGCCGCTTCCTGACGGGGTGATCAAGAAGGAGGCTGCCAATTCGTCGAGCTGGTCAAGAGCCTCAGCCGAGGACAAGGCGGAGAGGGCACAAGCGGTCGCGACGCAGAAGTCCACCCCGGGAGACTGGGCAATCTGCCGGAAAAACTTCGCCTGTTCTGTGTCTAGTCGCGCATATGTCATATCGAATACGGGGCGCAGAGCCAGAGTTCGCTCGTATTGGTCCATTCCCTGAAAGTGTAGTTCGGTCACTCGATCGGTTGCCGCCTGAAGGTCGGTGACCACGGTGGAAATGGAGCGGGATCTGCGTCGTCGCAGTTGGGCCGCTACGATCTGTAAAGCAAGTGGCATGCACCCGCAGAGTTCCACCAGTTTCCTCACCGCATCTGGCTCCTCGGCAACTCGGGAGTCGTGGGGGTTTTTGAGCCGGAGAGACCGCTCGACAAGCGTGACGGCTTCGTCCGGATGCAGGGAACCAAGGTTGATTTGTAGTGCGGGCGGTGAATCAAGACTCTCCCGAGAGGTCACCAGGACGCGGTGCCTGGAGTCGCCGGGGAGTAGGGGCACTACCTGTGATGGATCGGACACGTTGTCGAGAATGATCAAGACTGGCCCGTGTCGGTTCAGTTGAGACCGGTACCAAATATACAACTCGTCCGAATCAATTAGCATATCGCCGTCACGGACACCGAGAGCACGCAGAAGTGAGAGTGCAGCTTGTTCAGGTGCTACAGAAGCCTCATCGTAGCCACGCATGTTGACGAACAGGGTGCCGCCGGGAAACCAAGATTTCACGGCGTGTGCGACGTGGAGGGCCAATGCGGTCTTACCCATTCCGCCGAGCCCGCCCACCGCTACGATCGGTGCCGCCTCGGAGATCCCGGCCGCGTTGGGGTCCAAAGCCTTCGTCAGCTGGGCCACCTGCCTGTCACGGCCCGTGAAAGCGGTAGGTGGGGCTGGCATACCCGACATCGCGGTAGGGGCAGGGCCGTAGTAGTGGATGTGCTCCTCGGCCTTTCCTGCTACCGGGCCGTAAAAGGTGCTTCCGCTGAAATCGACGTGGTCGCCCTCGCCTGCAGTCTCGCTCCACCCCCGCTGCGTCACAGGCCAATCCTGGCCCATGACGCGGGCGCGTGTGCTCGAATGCCCGTCACTGTCAGGTCCCAGGCTCGTTAGGGGAAACGTACTTCCGGGAAACGTACTTCCCGGATCTTCCCTTCAGGAGACGTCCATGCCCCCGTCCCGCCCCCACCTCCCGAAACCCCCCGACATGTTCGCCCGCGACTGGGAGTGGAGTGAACTCACCGCCTTCGCGGGCGACGAGGGGCCCGAGGCCACCATGGCCGTCGTCTCCGGGCGGCGGCGCCAGGGAAAGTCCTTCCTCCTCGACTCGCTCGCCCGGGCCGCCGGAGGGTTCTACTTCTGCGCGTACGAGGCGACCGAGGCCGAGTCGCTGCGCCGCTTCGGTGAGGAACTCGGCCAGTACAGCGGTAGCATCGCGCCTATGCGGTTCGACCGCTGGGAGCAGGCAGTCGACGCCCTCCTTGCTCTGGGGAAGGAGCGGCCTCTCCCTGTGGTCATCGACGAGTTCCCGTACCTCGCCAGAGCGACTCCTTCACTGCCCTCGATCGTGCAGGTGGCGTACGGCCCTCGGCGGCCGGAGCGACTCCAGTCCCGCACCCGTCTTCTGCTGTGCGGAAGCTCCCTCTCCTTCATGGGCAAGCTGCTCAGCGGTACGTCGCCGCTCCGCGGTCGCGCCGGTCTCGAACTCGTCGTCCACCCACTCGACTTCCGGCAGGCAGCCGACTTCTGGGGCATCGAGGACCACCGGCTCGCGCTCCTCGTGCACAGTGTCGTCGGTGGGACTCCCGCCTATCGCAGGGAGTTCGTACGCGACGACACCCCCGTCGACCTGGCCGACTTCGACGCCTGGGTCTGCCGTACCGCGCTCTCCCCCCGCTCTCCGCTCTACCGCGAAGCCCGCTATCTGCTCGCGGACGAGTCCGACCTGCGGGACCGGGCCCTGTACCACTCCGTCCTCGCGGCGCTCGCGTCCGGCAACGCCACGGCGGGGCGGATCGCCGGCTGCCTGGAGCGGCCCACCAGTGACATCACCCATCCCCTTACGGTCCTTCAAGACTGCGGACTGGTGCGCCGGGAGACGGACGCCTTCCGCCGGAACCGCAGTGTCTACCGCGTCGGCGAACCGCTCATCGCCTTCGACCACGCCATCTCCCGGCCCAAACTTTCCCTGCTCGACCGGGGCCTGGCGGAACAGGTCTGGGAGAGCTCCCGTTCCCGTTTCCTCTCCGCCGTCGTGGGCCCGCACTTCGAACAGATCTGCCGCGAGTGGGTTGCCCACTTCGCCGCTCCGGAGACTTTCGGAGGCATGCCGATCGATGTCTCGTACGGGACCGTCCAGGACCAGGCCGAGCGCACCGGACACGAGATCGACGTGGTCGTCCGAGGGGCCGTGGGCCAGGACAGCGGAGTCCTGCTGTCCCTGGGCGAGGCCAAGTGGGACCAGGTCATGGGTCTGGGGCACCTGGAACGACTGCGTCACGTCACCGCGCTGCTGGCCGGACGTGGTGTCGACACATCCGCTGTCCGGCTCGCCTGCTACAGCGCAGCCGGGTTCACCGACGACCTCCGGGCCGCCGGCGACCGGGGAGAGGTGGTGCTGGTCGATCTGGCGCGCCTCTACAAAGGTGAGTGAGCCGGCCGGCCGTCCTAGACTCGAAGTACCGCCACGGGGGACCCCACTCCAGGAGGACGCGATGGCGCGGCAGACCAGGCTGGCCGGGGAGACCGAGGAGTATCTCGGCGCCCGGGAGGAGCTGCGGCTGGCCGAGGTCGGGCTGATGCGGCGCCGGGAGGAGGTCGCGGCACTGCGGCGGGCGCTCCCGCCGGGGCCGGCCGTCGACGACTACGTCTTCCTCGAAGGGCCCGCCGATCTCGACGCCGGTGACACCCCGGTGCGTGAGGTCGCGTTGAGCGAGCTGTTCTCCGGGCCCGGACGGCCGCTGATCGTCTATCACTTCATGTACGGCAAGCTGCAGACCGGTCCCTGTCCGATGTGCACGATGTGGATCGACGGCTACGACGGCATCGCCCACCACGTGGCCCGGAACGCCGACTTCGTCGTCGCCGCGGCCGCCGACCCGCCCACCCTCCGGACGTACGCCCGCGAACGCGGCTGGCACCGGCTGCGGCTGCTCAGTTGTGGTGACAGCACGTTCAAGTACGACCTGGGCAGCGAGGACGAGGACGGCGCGCAGGACTCCACGGTCTCCGTCTTCACCCGCGACGGCAGCGGCACGGTCCGGCACGCCTACTCCGCCCATCCGCGCATGGCCGACGACATCCAGGAACGCGGTATCGACCTGCTGACGCCCGTCTGGCACCTGCTCGACCTGACCCCGCAGGGACGAGGGAACTGGTACCCGAGCATCGACTATTAGGACGGTTCCAGGCCTAATTCCTCCCTACCGTGTCGCCATGACCGCAAGCGACACCGCCGAGACGTCCGCCGCCCTGGCCTTCGCCTCCGCCTCCGGCCTGGACTCCTGGCTCACCGCCCACCCCGCCCCGCACCCCGGCCTCTGGGTGAAGGTCGCCAAGAAGGGCTCGGGCCTGGTCTCCGTCAGCTGGGCCGAGGTCAACGACGTCGCCCTCTGCCACGGCTGGATCACGGGGCAGCGCAAGGCACTTGACGCGACGTACTTCCTGCAGAAGATCACCCCGCGCAGGCCGGGCAGCCTCTGGTCCATGGTCAATGTGCGCCGGGTGGCGGAGCTGACCGCCGCCGGCCGGATGCGTCCCGCGGGGCTCGCGGAGGTGGCCGCGGCCCAGGCGGACGGGCGGTGGGACGCGGCGTACGAGCCGCAGAGCGAAGCCCGGGTCCCCGAGGACCTGGCGGCGGCGCTGGAGCGGAACCCCGAAGCCGGGACGGCCTTCCAGGCCCTTGGACGGACGGACAGATACCAGGTGATCTTCGGGCTGCTCACGGCCCGTACCCCGCAGGGCCGGGCGGCCAGGCTGACGGCCGCCCTGGCCCGGCTGTCCGCCCGGCCGCGGACATGACCGAGCGCCCGGCCTCCGCGCGGGGCAGCGGAGGGCGGGCGCCAGGGGCAGTGCAGAAAAGTGGCCGGGCGCGCTCGGACGCCGCCGGTGCTTCCGGCGGGTCCGCGGCGCCGGGTCAGGCGTTCCGGGCCGTCGGGTCAGGCGTTCCGTGCCGCCGGGTCAGGCGTTCTTGATCGCCGAGATGTCGAAGTTCAGCTTGATCTTGTCGGAGACGAGGACGCCACCGGTCTCCAGCGCCGCGTTCCAGGTCACGCCCCAGTCGGAGCGCTTGATCTCGGCCTTGCCCTCGAAGCCGACGCGCTCGTTGCCGAACGGGTCCTTGGCGGCGCCGTTGAACTCCAGGTCGATGGTGACCGGCTTGGTGACGCCGAGAATCGTGAGGTCGCCGGTGATGCGGTAGTCCTCGCCGCCGAGGGCCTCCGCCTCGGTGGAGCGGAAGGTCATCGTCGGGAACTCGTCGGTCTTGAAGAAGTCCGCCGACTTCAGGTGGCCGTCACGGTCGGGGCTGCCGGTGGTGATGCTGTCCATCTTGATGTCGAGCGACGCGGTGGACTTCGCCGGGTCCTCGCCGTCCAGGTGCAGCGTGCCCTCGAACTCCTGGAAGCTGCCCTTGACGTTGGTGACCATCGCGTGGCGGGCCACGAAGCCCAGCGTGGTGTGCGACGGGTCGATCGTGTAGTCGCCGGTCAGCGCGGCCGTGTCGGCGGTCGTGCCGGCGGCGGTCGTCTCGTCGTTCTTGCGGCCGAAGATGCCCATGACGTGCTCCTTGGGGGGACGGGGTGTTGATGTTTAACGTTCAACGAACTCAACGGAAGTCACCGTAGGCCTATTCCATTCAACTTTCAACATCATCGGTCGGCGTGTCGCGGTCATTACTCAACGTAACCTCGTGCGGGTCGTATCGCGACTAGGGTGTGGGGGCTGTCCGGGGGCTGTCCGGGGAGGTCTGTCACTCCGGGGGCGGTACGGGCCGCCCGTGAATGTGAGCCGCGTCTCAGGTGATGCCTTTGTGGCACTTCTACAACGGCGAAGCCCCTTGAGCAGTCGGAACGGCTGCATGCCGTTCTGGTTCTGTTCAGTGGTTCCAGGAAAACGCGTCGGAGACTGTACGGAGTCGACGTCTCGGATTCCTTGGTGTCCTTCGTAAGGTCACTACATGACCGTTTTGGAAGAGACGACGGGCGAACCCACCGGCGAACCGACGGACGCGCGCGGGCGGGTCGCCGAGCTGCACGAGATCCGTGCGGCGGCCGTGGCCGGACCCAGCGAGAAGGCGACCGAGGCGCAGCATGCCAAGGGCAAGCTGACGGCCCGGGAGCGCATCGAGCTGCTCCTGGACCCGAATTCCTTCCAGGAGGTCGAGCAGCTGCGCCGGCACCGTGCGGTCGGGTTCGGTCTGGAGGCCAAGAAGCCCTACAGCGACGGTGTCATCACCGGCTGGGGCACGGTCGACGGCCGTACCGTCTTCGTCTACGCCCATGACTTCCGGATCTTCGGCGGCGCGCTGGGCGAGGCCCACGCCACCAAGATCCACAAGATCATGGACATGGCCATCGCGGCCGGTGCGCCCCTGGTCTCCCTCAACGACGGCGCGGGCGCCCGTATCCAGGAGGGCGTCAGCGCCCTGGCCGGCTACGGCGGCATCTTCCAGCGCAACACCAAGGCGTCCGGTGTCATCCCGCAGATCAGCGTGATGCTCGGCCCGTGCGCCGGTGGCGCGGCCTACTCGCCCGCCCTCACCGACTTCGTCTTCATGGTCCGCGAGACCTCGCAGATGTTCATCACCGGCCCGGACGTCGTCAAGGCGGTCACCGGCGAGGAGATCACCCAGAACGGCCTCGGCGGCGCCGACGTCCACGCGGAGACCTCCGGCGTCTGCCACTTCGCGTACGACGACGAGGAGACCTGCATCGCGGAGGTCCGCTACCTCCTCTCCCTCCTCCCGCAGAACAACCGCGAGAACCCGCCCCGCGTCGAGTCCAGTGACCCGCTCGACCGCCGCTCCGACGTCCTGCTGGACCTGGTCCCGGCCGACGGCAACCGGCCGTACGACATGACCAAGGTCATCGAGGAGATCGTCGACGACGGCGAGTACCTGGAGGTCCACGAGCGCTGGGCGCGGAACATCATCTGCGCGCTGGCCCGCATCGACGGCCAGGTGGTCGGCATCATCGCCAACCAGCCGCAGGTCCTCGCGGGCGTCCTGGACATCGAGGCGAGCGAAAAAGCTGCGCGCTTTGTCCAGATGTGTGACGCTTTCAATGTTCCGATCGTCACCTTCCTGGACGTACCGGGCTTCCTCCCCGGTGTCGACCAGGAACACGGCGGGATCATCCGCCACGGCGCGAAGCTCCTCTACGCCTACTGCAACGCGACCGTGCCGAGGATCTCGCTGATCCTGCGCAAGGCGTACGGAGGTGCCTACATCGTGATGGACTCCCAGTCGATCGGTGCCGACCTCACGTACGCCTGGCCGACCAACGAGATCGCGGTCATGGGCGCCGAGGGCGCGGCCAACGTGATCTTCCGCCGGCAGATCGCCTCCGCCGAGGACCCCGAGGCCATGCGGCAGAAGATGGTCAAGGAGTACAAGGCCGAGCTCATGCACCCCTACTACGCGGCCGAGCGCGGCCTGGTCGACGACGTCATCGACCCGGCCGAGACCCGCGAGGTGCTCGCCAAGTCCCTGGCGATGCTGCAGACCAAGCACGCCGACCTGCCGTCCCGTAAGCACGGCAACCCCCCGCAGTAATCCTGCGGAAACCTCTCTCACGGAGACTGACGCCCATGAACGTGCCTGACATCCGCGTCGAGAAGGGCAATGCCGACCCGGAGGAAGTCGCCGCCATCACGGCGGTCCTCCTGGCCCGCGCGGCCGCCCGGCCGACCGCCGACACCGAGCAGACCCACCACCGAGGCCGTGCCAAGGCCGGCTGGCGCCGCCTGGAGCGCGAGAACGGCTTCCGCGCGCCGCACAGCTGGCACTGAGTCCTTACGCGTACGACCGTCGGCCCCTCACTTCCGGGTGAGGGGCCGACGGCCTGTTGTCAGCGGCCCGCCGTGTCAGCAACTGCCGCCGGCGTTGTCGCAGGCCGTCTGGGCGACCGCCTGGACCAGGGCCTGTTCGGCCTGCTCCAGCCACCACGGAGTCTCGTTCCGCAGGTCCACCGCCTGGCCGAACGCCTCGTCCATCCAGTTGGGCTCCAGACCGTCGTCACTGGCGGTGCAGTCCGAGACCCGCTCGTTGTCGCTCTCGGCGGCGCTGGTCAGTGCCTGGGCGAAGGCACTGGTCGAGTCGTAGTACGACTGCTCCATCTTGGCGAACGCGTCGTCCACGCTCTGGTCGGTGGGCGCGGGCGCGGGGTTCACGCCCTTGTTCTGGAGCTCGGTCGCCCAGCGCTGGGCGTTGTTGCTGATCCAGTTCTTCATGAACTCCTTGAACGCCTCCTCGCTCGTCGTGGCCTGCCAGCACTGCAGGGCGCTGTACCCGCCGATCGGCGCGCCGGCCGAACTCCCCGGTCCCTGCGGGCAGTCGGCGCCCTGCCCGACGCCGACGGTGCCGGTTCCCGGGTTCACGACCACCGGGTCGGTGCCGGCGCCCGGCGCACAGGCCACGGTGTCGGCGACGGAGCGGATCTGCGCGGCGTGGGAGGGGTGTCCGGTGAGGCCGGCCAGGGCGCCGGAGGTCTTGAGGCCGACGCCGGTGCCGACGATCGCCGTGGCCGTCAGGAGGGCGGCGGTGACGCGCAGGGACGGGCGCCCGGACAGGAAGGACGGGCGGTGGGACAGGAACTTGAACACGGGTTCTCCTCGGGTTGTCAGTACCAGTGGTGCGTCTGCCAGAAGGCCCAGGCCGCGCAGGCGCTGCCGTAGCGGGCGGTGACGTAGGAGCGCATCCAGCGCACCTGGGTGGTGGGGTCGGTACGCCAGTCACCGCCGAAGCGGGCCATCTTCGAACCGGGCACGGCCTGGGCCAGGCCGTAGGCGCCGGACGTGGGGTTGGCCGCGGTGGTCCGCCAGCCGGACTCGCGGGTGATGATCTCGGCGGCGCAGGGGTACTGGGCGCCGAAGACGGCGGCCGTGGCCCGGCGCGCGGAGGCGGGAGGTGCCGTCGGCGCCTTCGCGGGCGCCCGGACCCTGACGTACGCGTCGACCGCGGCGGCGGCCGGCAGGGGCGCGTACCGGACCAGGGTGCCGGTGTGGGCGGCCTCGATGACCCGGCCGGCGCCCGCGTACAGCTGGACGTGACCGAAGGCGTAGGTGAAGACGAGGTCGCCGGGGCGGAGGGCGGCGCGGGTCGTGCGCGAGCCGGTGCGGGCCTGGGCGGCGGCCGTACGCGGCAGCCGGACGCCGGCCGCGTGCCAGGCGGCCTGGACGAGGCCCGAGCAGTCGTAGCCGCCGTCACCGGTGCCGCCCCAGCGGTACGGGGTGCCGAGCCGGGTGCGGGCGAACGTGACCGCGACGCTGCCGTCGTACGACGGGACGCGCGTGGTGTGCCGCACGGGGCGGGGGCCGCCCCGGGGGACCGTCAGCCGGTCGCCGGCGCGGATCAGGGTCGAGGCGCCGAGGTGGTTGGCGCGTTGCAGGGCGGCGACCGTGGTGCCGTAGTGGCGGGCCAGGGCCCACAAGGTGTCCCCTGGGCGCAACAGGACGGTGCGGGTGGGGGGTTGGGCGGTGTGCCGGGTGACGTGGGCGGGGGAGTGCACGGCGGCGGCGGCGGTGGTGGTGGTCGGTCTGTGCGGGGCGGAGGCGGTGGTGGTGGTCGGTCTGTGCGGGGCGGAGGCGGTCGTGGCGGTGGCGTCCGCTGCCGTGGGGGCGGCGGTCAGCGAGAGGAGGACGAGGGCCAGGAGGAACGCGAGAAGAGGGATGCGGGTCAGTCGGGTGGCGGTCATGGCTGTTCTCCCGGAGGGCGGGGGGAAGAGGCGATGACTCCACTGCACGGTGCGCCGAATTGACGCACCAGCAGTTTTTGTTGACCGAATGACCGCGGACAGCGCCCGGTACGGCGGGCTGTCCGCAGTCAACTGGTCAACAAACAAAGCTGGTTGCTCGGCGGGCTCTTGCGTGGACTGGAGGCAGACCCACCCGAGACGAAGAGAGGTCACCATGCGGAGCTCGAACCAGTCCCCGGTGCGCCGCCGGGCCGTCGCCTACGCGGGCGGTGCGCTGGCGGCGGTCCTGACCGGCACGGCGCTGTACGCCCTGCCGCACCTGGCCGGCGCCTCCCCGACAACCCGGATCGCCGACACGGCCGCCTCCGGGACACCGTCGGCGGCTTGCGACACGTCGTCGTCGGCGTCGGCGACCCCGGGAACGCCGTCGGCAAGCCCCCTGAACAGCCCGGACATCGACTCGGCCACGCCGTCGGGTTCGCCGTCCGGTTCGGCGTCCGCCACGCCCACCGTCTCGACGCCGGCTTCATCCTCCTCGGCACCTTCGGCCGGTCATCCCTTCCAGGGCGTCTACGCCTTCAGCGGGGGCAACACCTCCGACCTGGCCGCGGACCCGGACGTGGCCGGCCGGTCGCTGGTCTACTACTGGGCCCAACTGGAGCCGCAGCAGGGCAGGTTCTGCTGGAACCTCGTCGACCAGGACATGAAGCCCTGGGTGGCCGCGGGCAAGAAGGTCGTGCTGCGGGTGTCCGCGGCCGGCTGGGCGAAGTGGGACACCGCCGCCGACTCCGCGCACGGCACCCCCTCCTGGGTCTACGCGCAGGGCGTGAAGTCGGTGACCGAGCAGGACGGCGCGGTCATGCCGCAGTACTGGAACCCGGCCTTCGAAAGCGACCTGGACGCGTTCCTCGCCGCGTTCGCCGCCCGCTACGACGGCAACGCGGCCGTCTCCGCCGTGGACATCTCCCTCGGGGTCGGCGGGGAGAGCAAGGCCGACAGCGAGAAGAACCCGGACCTGCTGTCGCTGTGGCAGTCCATCGGCTACACCGACGAACTCTGGTGGGGATACGCCCAGCACACCATCACCACCTACACGAACGCCTTCCACCGCACGCCGGTGGCGCTGATGCCGGACAAGACGTTCATCGGGGGCACCGCCGGATACGACGAGAGCAGGATCGTCGACTACGCGGTGGCCAAAGGCATCTGGCTCCAGGACAACGGCGTCGTCCCCGGCCGCAGCCTGTCCGCGCCGTGGGGACAGACGCCGGTCGTCGCGGAGATGCGCGGCGCGACGGACGAGACCGGTGACAACCTGGCCGACGACCTGAAGGCCGCGGTCGCCGAACACCCCGTGTTCATCCTCGTGTTCACCAGCGACATCACCGACGCCAACCGCGCCGTCCTGCACGCGGTCGCCGTGACCGCGGGCACCGGGGGCTGAGCGCCCCGCCATGGCCGGATCACGACGGCCCCGGCACCGGTCGAGCACTAATATGACCGGGCTGGTGGTACCCGTGGGGCTGAGGGGCGGCGCGATGGGCAGACGGGAAGCTCCGGTTCCGGACGGTCCCTTGAGGGACTTCGCCCAGGGGCTGCGGGACCTGCGGGCACAGACACCCGGCTCGCCCACCTACCGGGAACTGGCCGCCCGCGCACGCTACTCGTCCTCCGCCCTGTCGGACGCGGCCTCCGGACGCCGGCTGCCGTCGTGGGAGGTCACCGCGGCGTTCGTGGCCGCCTGCGGCGGTGACGTGGCGCACTGGCGGGAGCGCTGGCGCCACCTGGACGCCCGGCTGCGCCACAACGACCCGACCCTCCTGCCCGACGGCGGCACGACGACGGATCCGGAGGCGGACACGGCGGGGAATCCGGTGGCCCCGGAGACGGACCCGCCGGATACGACGGACGCCGTACCGCAACCCTCGGACGCCGCACCGCACACTCCGGAACCCGCGCAGTCGGCTCCGGTGCCCACGGGTCCGGCTTCGGCCCCCTCGGGTCCGGCTTCGGCCCCCTCGGGTCCGGCTTCGGCCCCCTCGGGTCCGGCTTCGGCCCCCTCGGGTCCGGCTTCGGCCCCCTCGGGTCCGGCTTCGGCCCCCTCGGGTCCGGCCTCGGCCCCCTCGGGTCCGGCTTCGGTGCTCCCGGACTTGGCTTCGGCGCCCTCGGAGTCGGCTCCGGAACGCCTGGACTCGGCTCCTCTGCCCCCGGGCCCGGCTCCGGCGCCCTCGGGCTCGGCTCCGGTGCCCACGGGTCCGGCTTCGGCGTCCCAGGCACCGGCACCGGCGTCCCCGGCACCGGCGCCCCCCGCCGCCGTAGCCGCCTGGCCCTCGCCCGTCCCGGAAGACGTCTCCGTTTCGGCCGTTGGCACCCTCACCGTCTCCGATCCCGTGAAGGCCGGTCCCTACCGGCTGCTGGGGCGGTTGGGGGCGGGGTCGATGGGGGTGGTGTATCTGGGGGTGTCACGGGCCGGGCGGCCGGTCGCCGTGAAGGTGGTGCGCGCGGATCTCGCCGAGGACCCGCACTTCCGGGAGCGGTTCGCCGCGGAGGTCGCGGCGGCGCGGCGGGTCTCCGGGCCGTACACCGCCGCCGTGCTGGACGCCGACACCGAGGCCGAGCGGCCCTGGCTGGCCGCCGCGTACCTGCCGGGGCCGTCGCTGGAGGAGACCGTACGGTCCGCGGGTCCGTTGCCCGCGGCGGTCGTGCTGGGCCTGGCCGCCGGTATCGCCGAGGCCCTGGCCGCCATCCACCGCGCCGGCGTGCTGCACCGCGATCTGACGCCCGGCAACGTCGTCCTGGACGACGACGGTCCGAAGGTCGTCGACTTCGGGGTGGCCCGCACCGTGGACGCCGCCCGGCTGACCCGGACCGGCGTACGGGTCGGCACCGTGCCGTTCATGGCGCCCGAGCAGGCCGACGGGCGGGAGGTCACCGCGGCCTCGGACGTGTTCGCGCTGGGCTGTGTGCTCGCCTACGCGGCCACCGGCATCCCGCCGTTCGGCGCCGGCACCAGCGGCGAGGTGCTGTACCGCATCGCGCACGCCGCCCCCGACCCCGCGGCCCTCGACTGCGGTGACGACCGGCTGCGGGAGCTGATCGAGCGGTGCCTGGACAAGGACCCCGGGCGCCGCCCGGCGCCGGAGGAGATCGTCTCCCTGTGCGGTGCGGACCGTCCGGGCGAGCTGGCGTGGCTGCCCACGGCCGCGGCCTCCCGGCTGGCCGCCCGCCGCGCCCAGGTCGACGGCGTACTCGCCAGGGCGGCCACCCGCCGTACCGTGGTCCGCGTCCGGCTCACCGCCGTACCGCTCGTCCTCGCCACGGGTATCGCCGTGGCCGTGGCCCTGACGGTCGGCCACAACAGCACCTCCACCCTCACCGCGCCGCCGGAGACCGGCACGGGCGGCCCCACGGCCCCGTCCAGGGCCGCCGGCAGCCCGTCAGGCACCGGCACACCGTCCCCCGGCGCCCGTTCGGCCACTCCCGCCCGTTCCGCGTCCTCGTCGCCGTCGGCGGTCCTGGCGGGCCGGGGCGGCACCGCCGGCACCCCGTCGTCCCACCCCTCCGCCACCCACGCGAGCCCCACGGTCACCTGGAGCGGCTACTCGGGCACGGGCTGCGCCTCCTCCGGCGCGGCACGCACCGACTTCAACGCCAAGGACGGCGCCTGGAAGCAGACCACGGGCGGCGCCTATCTCCACGGCTGCGGCGCGGCCGAGTACATCAACCTCTACGACGACCACGACGACGGCTGGAACGCCAACGCCGACTGGGTCTTCACGCCCGGCACCGAGGTCGGCGCGTGCAGCTTCCGCATCCACGTGGCGCAGGGGACCTGGGCCGACGCGGCCCACTACAAGGTCTACGACGTGGACAGCACCGTCGACGGCCAGGCCGCCTACTTCGCCGACTTCACCTTCGACCAGCACGCCTACGACGCGGGCGGCTGGTACACCACCCGCACCTTCGCCTTCCGCACCGGCACGATCGACCTGGCCCTGACCAACACGGGCCCGACGGGCGGCCGAGGGGTGGTCGCCGACATGGTGACGGCGACCTGCTCCTGAGGACGCACAAAGGGCCCCTTCCTTGTGGAAAGGGCCCTCACCGGAGAATCGTCCGTTACCGCAGGCGCGCCATCAGCGCGTGCTCGACGAGAGTGATCAGCGCCGACTTGGCGTCCGCGCGATGCCGCGCGTCGGTCGTGATGATCGGCGTGTCGGGGCCGATCTGCAGCGCCTCGCGGACCTCTTCGGGGTTGTACGGCTGGCTGCCGTCGAAGCCGTTGAGAGCGACGACGAACGGCAGCCCGCTGTTCTCGAAGTAGTCGACCGCGGGGAAGCAGTCGGCGAGGCGCCGGGTGTCGACCAGGACGATCGCGCCGATCGCGC
Source organism: Streptomyces sp. NPDC048277 (assembly GCF_040652235.1). Classification (NCBI taxonomy): domain Bacteria; kingdom Bacillati; phylum Actinomycetota; class Actinomycetes; order Kitasatosporales; family Streptomycetaceae; genus Streptomyces; species Streptomyces sp. NPDC048277. Next base: position 211,452 of record NZ_JBEZLQ010000013.1, on the reverse strand, counting down.
CGCGCACCAGGTCGTCCCACATGAACCAGAAACGGTCCTGGCCGGGGGTGCCGAACAGGTACAGGATCAGGTCCTGGTCAAGGGTGATACGGCCGAAGTCCATGGCGACCGTGGTGGTCGTCTTGTCCCCGGTGTGGGTGAGGTCGTCGATGCCGGCCGACGCGGACGTCATCACGGCCTCTGTGCGCAGCGGGTTGATCTCCGAGACGGCGCCGACGAACGTGGTCTTGCCCACGCCGAAGCCGCCCGCCACCACGATCTTCGCTGAGGTGGTGGAGCGGGAAGGACCGCCGCTAGAGCTTGCGAAGTCCACTGAGCACCCTTTCGAGCAGTGTCACGTCTGGCTGGCCACCGGCGTTCTCGTCGCCGCCGGGCTGATGGATGGCGACCAGGCCCGCCTCCGCCAAGTCGGCGACGAGGATCCTGGCCACGCCGAGAGGGATCGACAGGAGGGCCGAGACTTCGGCCACCGACTTGATCTCACGGCAGAGGTTGCAGATCCGCTGATGCTCGGGCAGCTGGCCCTGCATCTGGTGCGGCTGCGCGGTGGTGTGCACCAGTGCCTCGATGGCGAGCTGGTAGCGCGGGCGGGTCCGGCCGCCGGTCATGGCGTACGGACGCACCAAGGGGTTGTTGGCCGCCGGCGCAGGCTCAGAGCGGCGCTGCGGCTGTACCGGCTGGATGCGCGGCGCCGGGGGCTGGTCGTACGGCGAGGGGCCGGGGCCCTGCGGCGCGTACGGCTGCCGGTGGCTCGGCGTGGAGGGGAAGTTGTACCGGTTCGCGGAACCGTCGTTCTGGCCCTGCGCAGGACCGTACGACCAGTTGCCGTTATTCGAACCGCCTGGGGGTGTTGCCACTTTCTCTCCTCCTCCGACCGTGCCGGGCACCCATCCTTGTGGAGCCGCGTCCCGAAACCTTACGACCCCGGGACGCCAAAACGCACCGTCTGACTATTAGTTGAGAAGGCTTCCTTGGAGTTCCTGGCGCAGATCCGGGGTAAGTACCGTGCCCGCGCGGTCCACCAAAAGGGCCATCTCGTACCCAATGAGGCCGATATCGGCCTCCGGGTGGGCCAGTACCGCCAGCGAGGAACCGTCGGATACGGACATGATGAACAGGAATCCCCGCTCCATCTCCACAACCGTCTGATTCACGCTGCCGCCCTCGAAGATCCGGGAGGCGCCTGCCGTCAGAGACGTCAGACCGGAGGCGACGGCCGCGAGCTGGTCGGCGCGGTCGCGGGGGAAGCCTTCGGACATCGCCAGAAGGAGTCCGTCGGCGGAGACCACCACCGTGTGGGACACCCCCGGGGTGTTGTCCACGAAGTTGGTGATCAACCAGTTCAGGTTCTGTGCCGCCTGGCTCATCGGGCTCACACTAACGCTCCTGGTTGTAGGTGCTGTCAGGACCGAAGCCCTGGCCGTTCGTTTCACTGCCTGCGCTGCGTCCGCGCTGGACGCCCTGACGCAGGTTGCTCAGCCTGCCCCGGATGTCCTCCGGGGAGCGGGAGACCTGTGGGCCTCCCTGAGGGGTGCTCGCGGCGGCTCCCTCGACCAGGTTGGCCTTGGGGACCCGCCTCGGCAGACCGGAGGAGGTGACCCCGCCCGCCTTGGGCTTGCGCAGCGCCGAGGCCTGCTGCCAACGCTCGTCGTTCTGGGAACGCCAGGCGTCGTTGCCGCCCGCTTCCGGAGCCGAGGCCGCCGGAGCGGCAGCCGCCGGTGCCGGGGCCGCGGCCTGCTGCACGGGACCCGCGCCGTTCGAGCCGGCCGTACCGGCGGCGGAGCCCCGGCGGGGCAGCCCGGCGTCGGTCAGCTGGTGACCGGCGGAGGGGGCCCCTCCCGGACGGTCGAAGCCTACGCGGTTCCGCTCGTCCACGTCACCGGCCTGCGGCGACTCCGCTTCCGGAGCGTACTGGGCCGGGTAACCGTTCTGGTAACTGTCCTGCTGGGGCCAGTCGTCCTGGTAGGGCTGGTCCCCGAATGCCGGGAACGCGTCGGGGGCGGCGGCCTGCGCGGCCGCGGGCTCCTCCTGCACCGGCTCCGGATAGGCGGGCTCGGGGTAGCCGCCGTTGACGGAGAACGGGTCGTTCTGCGGCAGGCCGCCGTTCGGCGCGTAGTACTGCTCGTCGTACGTGCTCTGCGACTGCTCCTGGTACGACGGCTGCGCGTCGTAGCCCGCGGGCTGCTCCTGGAAGCCGGTGGCGCCGGTGTCGTAGTCCTGCCGGCCGGCGTCGAACTCGTCGACGTACGCCGGGATCTCGGAGGTCTCCTGCGGGGCCTGTGCGGCCTGCGGGGCGCCCGTCTGGGCCTCCAGGGCCGCCCGGCGCTCGTCGCGCATCAGGGAGCGGCCCACGGGGTCGAGGTCGCGGATGTCGTCGGGGACTTCCACGTAACGGCTGTCGTCGAAGCCGAGCTCGGCCGCCGTGCGCATCGGCTGGAGCTGCGGCTGGGCGAAGTTCTCCGCCTGGTACTGCTGCTCCGGGATGATCTGCGAGACCGTGAACTCGTCGCGCTCCAGCGGCTGTTCGCCGCCACCGCCGTGCGTGATCGCGTCCGGCAGCATGACCAGCGAGGTGGTGCCGGCCTGCTCGCCCGAGGGACGGAGCTGAACACGGATGCCGTGCCGGTCGGAGAGGCGGCCGACCACGAAGAGGCCCATGCGCTGGGAGATCGCGGCGTCCACGGTCGGCGGGTTGGCCAGCTTGTGGTTGATGTCCGCGAAGTCCTCGGCGGTGAGGCCGATGCCCTTGTCGTGGATCTCGATCATGACGCGGCCGTCGGGGAGACGGGTCGCGGTGACGCGGACCTTGGTCTGCGGGGAGGAGAACGTGGTCGCGTTCTCCAGGAGCTCGGCGAGCAGGTGCACGAGGTCGGTGACCGCGCGGCCGTGGATCTCGGCCTCCGGGACGCCGGAGAGCTCGATGCGCTCGTACTGCTCCACCTCGGAGGAGGCGGCGCGCAGCACGTCGACCAGCGGGACCGGCTGGTCCCAGCGGCGGCCGGGCTCCTCGCCGGCGAGGACCAGGAGGTTCTCGCCGTTGCGGCGCATACGGGTCGCGAGGTGGTCCAGCTTGAAGAGGTTCTCCAGCTGGTCCGGGTCGGCCTCGTTGTTCTCCAGGTCGGTGATCAGGGTCAGCTGGCCCTCGATCAGCGACTGGTTGCGGCGCGACAGGTTGGTGAAGATCGCGTTGATGTTGCCCCGCAGCAGGGCCTGCTCGGCGGCGAGCCGGACGGCCTCGCGGTGGACCTGGTCGAAGGCGCGGGCGACTTCGCCGATCTCGTCGGTCGTGCTGATGGGGATCGGCGCCACCCGGGTGTCGACCCGGCCCGGGTCGGTGCGGGAGAGCTGGTCGACCAGCATCGGCAGGCGCTGCTCGGCGATGCCGAAGGCGGCGTTGCGCAGCTGGCGCATCGAGCGGGACATCTGGCGGGCCACCATGCCGGCCAGGATGAACGCGGCGAGCAGGGCGACCACGACCGCGGCACCGGTGATGAACGCGGAGGTCTTGGCGTCGTCGGCGATACCGGAGGCCTCGCTCACCGCCTTGTCGGCCATGTCCGACTCGATCGTGCGGTAGGCGTTGTACTTGAGTGTGTTGACCGCCCACCAGTTCTCGGCGGTGATGCCCTGGGTGGCCAGCGCCTGCCGGGTGCTCGGGTCGGTGTCCTTCAGCGTCGCGAGCGCCGAGACCATCGTGGTGGTGCTGGACGGCGGGGCCACGTAGTTCGGGTCCTTGGCCTTGGCCGCCTGGACCATCGCCGCGCCGTCGGTCTTGATCTTCTTCTCGAGGTCGGTGAGCTTCTGCGCGTCGGCCTCGGTGCCACCGCCGACGTACTCCTCGACGGCGATGCCCTCGAGATAGGCGTACGACGAGAGGGCGACCCGCTGCGTGGCCAGGTTCCCGGCGTCGGGCCCCGGCTTGATCAGCAGGTGCATGCCGATCGACCGCTCCAGCGACAGCGCCGCCTTGGTGAGCGAGATGGCGTAGACGGTGCGGCCGTAGGAGGTGATGTTTCCGGTGCCCAGACCGAGCTCGTTGGCGAACTCCATCAGCGGGTGGGCGATCTGGGTGTAACCCTCTTCGGTCTGCACACCGGTGAGCTTGGTGGTGTACGCCGCGGCGCGGAGGTTCGTGAGACTGGGCTCGGCCTCGCGGAACAGCTTCAGCCGGCGTTCGAGGCCGGCTTTCTGGGGCATGTTCTGCGCGGCGGCGTCGAAGGCGTCGGCGGCCTTGTCGGTCTCCGCGCGCGCCGCGGTGACGGTGGCCTTGTTCTTGTTCAGGAGCAGCGGCGCCGCGCTGACGTCACGCTCGTTGTAGAGAGCGTCACCGTAGGTGAGGGCGGCGCGGACCAGGCGCGCGGTGTTCTCCGCGTCGCGGGCCTCCTGCCAGGTGTCGATGGAACTCTTCACCTGGAAACCGCCCATGACCAGGCCGACGGCCACGGGTATGAGCAGAATCGCGTTCAGCCTGGTCGGTACTCGCCAGTTCCGCGGTGAGAAACGGCCGCCGCTCTTCGCGGGCGCGGCCGGTGGTTCCGCGGCTGGCACAGGGGTGGGCGCCGCAGCGCGCGGCGGCGGGGTGAAGTTGCCCCGTGCCGACGGCTCGGGACCGTTCTTGCTTCGCCTCACTCGACCAACAACCTCTCGGCGGCGGGCACCTGTCGTCGTGCCGCAGTCTCTCAGAGCCCGGTGTGTCGCAGACCACTACTCAGTACGTCTTTGACTATTGGGCAGTTCAGGCATTCCAGCACGGGGGCCTGCGCACTTCCAAACACCGGAAACCTGCGGAGTACGCTGATGTAAGCCCCAGATAAAACGGTCATAAAGAGCGAGCCCCGCCAAAAGGCGGGGCCGTTGTGAGCGCAGTGGTACCGCCTGACCGCGACGCGTGGCGATGCCACTGGATTCCTCTGCCGAAACGTTATGAACACCGGAGCCGACCGTGTCAAAGGCCACAGCCGGCTCCGGTTTCCTTACGACAACTGTCGTACACGACGTCGCACTTGGATGCGGTCCGGCCGCTACCGCAGCCGTGCCATGAGGGCGTGCTCCACCAGTGTGATCAGCGCGCTCTTCGCGTCGGCGCGATGCCGGGCGTCCGTCGTGATGATGGGGGCGTCCGGTCCGATCTGCAGCGCCTCGCGCACCTCTTCCGGCGTGTAGGGCTGGTGCCCGTCGAAGCCGTTCAGGGCTATGACGAACGGCAGCCCGCTGTTCTCGAAGTAGTCGACCGCGGGGAAGCAGTCGGCGAGGCGCCGGGTGTCGACCAGGACGACGGCGCCGATCGCGCCGCGCACCAGGTCGTCCCACATGAACCAGAAACGGTCCTGGCCGGGGGTGCCGAACAGGTACAGGATCAGGTCCTGGTCGAGCGTGATACGGCCGAAGTCCATGGCCACCGTGGTGGTGGTCTTGTCCCCGGTGTGGGTCAGGTCGTCGATGCCCGCCGAGGCGGACGTCATCACGGCCTCCGTGCGCAGCGGGTTGATCTCGGAGACCGCTCCCACGAACGTGGTCTTGCCGACGCCGAAGCCGCCCGCCACCACGATCTTCGCGGAGGTGGTGGCCCGGCCTCCGTCAGAGCTTGCGAAGTCCACTGAGCACCCTTTCGAGCAGCGTCACGTCAGGAGCGCCGCCGTTGTTCTCGTCGCCGCCCGGCTGGTGGATGGCGACCAGGCCGGCCTCGGCGAGGTCGGCCACCAGGATCCGGGCCACACCCAGCGGCATGGCGAGCAGCGCGGAGACCTCGGCCACCGACTTCACCTCACGGCAGAGGTGGCAGATGCGCTGGTGCTCCGGGAGCAGCCCCATGAGTGCTGCCGGGTCGGCCGTGGTGCTGATCAGCGCCTCGATGGCGAGCTGGTAGCGCGGCCGGGTCCGGCCGCCGGTCATCGCGTAAGGACGTACCAGCGGCTGGTCGCCCTCGTCCCCGTACGGCTCCGCGTACGGATCATGAGAGGCGGTGGGCGGGGTCATCGTTCCTCCGGGCGGGACAGCAAGTCGGTCAGTCGTGCCGTCGGACGTGGCCGGTGGGGGGATTGTGGCGGCCGGACGGTGATTTGGTGAGGTGGGTTGGATCCAGGCTGTCAGTGGAGCAGACTGCCTTGCAGTTCGGCGCGCAGGTCGGGCGTGAGCACCGCGCCCGCGCGGTCGACCAGCAGTGCCATCTCGTAGCCGACGAGGCCGATGTCGCACTCCGGGTGGGCCAGAACGGCGAGGGACGAGCCGTCGGAGATGGACATCAGGAAGAGAAAGCCGCGTTCCATCTCGACGACGGTCTGCGCCACGGTGCCGCCCTCGAAGATCCGGGAGGCCCCGGCGGTCAGCGAGGTGAGCCCGGACGCGACCGCCGCCAGCTGGTCGGCACGGTCACGCGGGAAGCCTTCGGACATCGCCAGAAGGAGACCGTCGGCGGACACGACGACGGTGTGGGACACACCTGGGGTGTTGTCCACGAAGTTGGTGATCAACCAGTTGAGGTTCTGTGCCGCCTGGCTCATCGGACTCAACTAACGCTCCTGCTGGTGAGTGGGGCTCGGGAAGCTGCCGGTCTGGGGGCCAGGACTGGCCTGCCGACCCTGCGCGATACCCCGACGGAGATTGGTCAGGCGGCCGCGCACGTCGTCAGGCGCACGCGAGACAGCCGGACCGGTGTGGTGCTGTTGCTGCTGAGCCGTGCCCGGCACGAGGTTCGCCCGTGGGACCCGACGCGGCAGACCGGAGGTGGTGACACCGCCCGCCGCCGGCTGCCGTACGCGCTCCGCCTGCCGGACGAGGTCGTCGTTGGGCGAGGTGCGCCAGGCCGCCTGGGCGGGACGCTGGGGGGCCGCGGCTGTGGGGGCCGGCGGCTGGGAGGGCACCGGCGGGATCGACGCCGAGCCGTTGCCGTTGCTCTGCGGGCGCTGCTGCTGCTCCTGCTGGCCGCCGTGGAACCAGTTGGTCTCCAGCGTGTCGTACAGCGGGGTACGACCGTCACCGGGACCGCTGGCCGGCGGCAGCGCCTCGGGCTCCTGGCGGGCGGGCATCGCGGGCGGGACCGGCGGGCGCTGGGCCGCGCCGAAGTCGATGCCGCGGCCGTTGGTCCCCGGACGCTCGAACTGGCCCGGGTTGTGCTGGCCGTTGCCGTTGCCGTTGCTGCCGTTGAGGTGCTGGCCGTTGCTCGCGTAGCCGTTCTGGCGGCCGGGCAGGGAGTGCTGCCCGGTGGAGCCGCTGTCGAAGGACGGCGTGCCGAACTGGCCGGTGGAGCCGTTGTCGTAGGCCTGCGGAGCGGCGAACTGCCCGGTGTTCTGGGAGCCGTTCGGCTGCGCCGGCGTGCCGAACACGTCGGAGCGGACGAACTGCCCAGAGTCCTGCTGGCCGTTGCTGCCGGGCCGCGGGAACGAGCCGGTGTCCTGCTGGCCGTTCATGCCCGGCCGGGGGAAGGAACCGGTGTCCTGCTGGCCGTTCACACCCGGGCGCGGGAACGAGCCCGTGTTCTGGGGGCCCGCGGTGAAGTCCGGGCGCGGGAACTCGCCGGTGGACGACGGGTTCTGCGGGATCGCGGGCATCTGCGAGGTCGCGCCCAGGTCCTGCCGGTCGTCGATGCGGGGCATCGACGCCGTCCGGGTCGGGTCCTGCTCATCATGGCCGCGCGGAGTGTCCAGCGAGGCGCGGGAGAGCGGCGGCTGGGCGTTCTCGTCGCTCCAGCTGGGCCGGCCCGCCTGCGGGTTGCCGCCGGGCAGCTCGGCCCGCGGGCCACCGCGCGGCGGCAGCTGGGGCTGACGGCCCTGGTCGGAGGAGTTCGCGGAGCGCTGCGGCGGGACCGGGCCACGGTTGCCGAAGGCATCCTGACCACCGAAGGCGTCCTGGCCTCCGAAGGCGTCCTGCCTGTTGCCGAACGCGTCCTGGGCGCCGAAGGCACCCGCACCGGCGGTCGGCCGACCGCCCTGCTGGGGACCCTGCGGACCCCGCGCGCCGCCCTGCGCACCCGGGCGGCCGCCGTTCGGGCCCGCGCCGGGCAGTGCCGCCCGGGGACCCTGGCCCGCACCGACCTGGCCGCGCGGACCGGCACCGGCACCGAGCAGTCCGCCACCGGAGGGCCCGCCGGAACCGAGGGCACCACCACGCGGTCCGGCTCCGCCGGCACCGCCGCCGAGGGCCGGGGCGGGGGCACCCGCGCCGAGCGAACCGGCAGCGCCGCCCTGGCCGTTGCCCCGGCGGGCCGCTGCCGCACCGGCCGCGGCCTGCGCGGCGGCCGGACCGCCGGTCGGCGCCGGGGCGCCGGGCTTGCCGGGAGCGGGCTTCTTGCCGCCCTGGGCGACATCGACCGGGAGCATGACCAGCGCGGTCGTACCACCGGAGTCGGACGGGCGCAGCTGGATGCGGATGCCGTGGCGCTGCGACAGCCGGCCGACCACGAACAGACCCATGCGGCGGGAGACCGAGACATCCACGGTGGGCGGCGAGGCGAGCCGCTCGTTGATCGCCGCGAGGTCCTCGGGGGAGAGGCCGATACCGGTGTCGTGGATCTCGATCAGCACCCGGCCGTCGGGCAGGGCGTGACCGGTGACCTTGACCTTGGTCTGCGGAGAGGAGAACGACGTGGCGTTCTCGAGGAGCTCGGCGAGCAGGTGCACGAGGTCGTTGACCACGCGGCCGGCCACTTCGGTGGTCGGCACGGCGGCCAGTTCGATGCGCTCGTACTGCTCCACCTCGGAGGCGGCGGCGCGGAGCACGTCGACCAGCGGGACCGGGCGGGTCCAGCGGCGGCCGGGCTCCTCACCGGCGAGGACCAGAAGGTTTTCACCGTTCCGGCGCATACGGGTCGCGAGGTGGTCGAGCTTGAAGAGGGAGGACAGCTGGTCCGGGTCGGCCTCGCGGGACTCCAGTTCGGAGATGAGCGAGAGCTGACGCTGGATGAGGCCCTGGGAGCGGCGCGAGAGGTTGGTGAACATCGCGTTGACGTTGCCCCGCAGCAGGGCCTGCTCGGCGGCGAGACGGACCGCCTCGCGGTGCACGTCGTCGAAGGCCGCGGCCACCTGGCCGATCTCGTCCCGGGAGTGCACACCGACCGACTCCACGGACGTGTCGACGTCCTGCGGGTCGGACTCGGAGAGCTGCTTGACCAGCTCGGGCAGCCGGTCCTGGGCGACCTTGGTGGCGGTCTCCTGGAGGCGGCGCAGCGAGCGGATCATGGAGCGGGCCACGACGAAGGCGCCGACCAGCGACACGCCGAGGACGAGCAGGATCAGCGCACCGGAGAGGATCGCCTCCTGCTCGGAGGAGGAGCGCAGCTCGCGGGCCTTCTGCTCCATGTCCTCGAGCAGCGTGTGCTCGATCTTCTGCATCTGCTCGATCTTGGTCGAGCTGTCGTCCACCCAGTCGCGGTACGACCGCTTGGAGAGCTCGTTCAGACCGTTCTGGGCGCCGAGGGCGCGCTTGGCGTAGGTGTCCGCCGACTCGATCGTCGGGTTGCCGCCGTCGATCGGGCTGAGCAGCGAGGAGGCGTTGCCGGCGTAGATCTTCCGGAAGATCGTCAGCTCGGAGGTCTCGCTCTCCTGGGCCGACTCGGCGTACAGCCGGTCGTTCTCGGAGAGGTCGCCGGCGGAGGTGTTGTTGGCCGGCAGGGCCGCGGCGATGACCGCTCGCTGCACGGACGCGTACTCCTTGGCGGTGGAGAACGCCGCCAGGGCGCGGGTGCGCTGGATCATCTCCGAGTTGCTGGAGGCCTGCGCCATGTCCTGCGAGAGGTCGATCAGCTGGGTGATCAGCCGGTGGTAGGCCTCGACCGTCTGGGTCGAGTTCCGCTGCTGCTGGTAGGCGTCCTTGCGGATCTTCGCCAGGTCGTCCAGCTGGCCGGCCAGACCGACGAGGCTGTCACGGACACCCTGGAGCTGACCGTTCTTGCTCGCGGTGTCGATTTCCTCGGAGGCGTTGAGGAAGTTCTCGCGGGCCTGGTCGGTCTTCTCCTCGAGACCCTTGACCGCCACGTTGCTGGTCGACGCACCGTGCGCCAGCGGACCCGCCGACTGGTCGCGCTCGTCCTGGAGCGCCTGGGCCAGTTCGGTGGCCTGCTTGGTCATGTCGGTCAGCAGCTTCATGTTGTCGAGCTGCTGGATGTCGTCGAGCGACTGGTTGATGCGCACCGCGCCCAGCGTCGTCGCCGCCACCACGGGGAGCGCGAGCAGCGACACCAGGCGCGTGGAGATGCGCCAGTTGCGCAGTGCCACGCGCGAACCGGGGTTGGACGGGCCCTTCGGGGGCTTGACCGTGGGTGCCGGTGTGGCGGTCGGCTGGGGGCCCGTGGACCCCGAAGACGCCGATACGGCGGGGCGCCCTGGGCGCTCACCGCCGTCACCAACACCACCGGCCGGAGCCGGGCCCGGGTTCTGGGCGTGCTGGGGCGAGGAACCGCGGTCGGTCCCGCCGTGCGCCTCCGGCTCTGCCGAAGCGCTGCCATCCCTCTTGAATCGTCCCTGCACTAGCGTCGCAACCTCTGGACCAGGCACCCCTCCGCTGAACGGAAGGACACGGTGTCGGCGTTGTAGGGGGGAGCGCCCTGAATACGCCCCCTGTTGGTCGTGAGTGTGACCGGCGCTGGCTCCCCCTGTCTCGCCGCCACCCGGCGCTGCTGTGCGCCCCCTGCGCGCCGGCTCGATCCTGCGGCGGTTCCGTGGAATTCCAGCACAGTGCCGGATCTCCAACAAGGGCCGTGGGCCGAGCTGTGACCTCCGTGACAGCGTGTGAGTGACACGTTACGAGATGTCGAAGCCGATCACGTACATAACGGGCGTATGCCTGCCAGTCGCGAGTGCGCGAGGCGTGTCCCAGTCGCCATGATCAGGAGCGGAATGACAGGTTCAGTTCGTCAATGTCCGTTTCGTAGCGGTGAGTTGTCGGCCCGGAATGACCGTTTTGGCCTTGCCTTCGTGAGCAAACTCACACGCGGATCACAGCCACTTGGCGGCTTCCGCCGGGAATTCGATGTTTAGCCTGGCGCTTTACAAGAGGGAAGTCTCTGCCAACCCACACATGACGGGGTCAACGACAACCGTGAAGACGACGATGATGTTCCGCAACATAGCCAACCCCCGGCGCACCACCCTCGCCCACCTCAAGGACGCCGAGGAACTGCAGACCCCGGAGCTCCCCGAGCACTCCCTCGACCTCCCCGCCCAGACCGCCAACCCCCGGCGCACCGTTCTCATGGAGATCCCGGCCGGGACCTCGGTCGCCGAGTAGTACGGGCCAGGGCCGCCGTTCACTCAGCCCCCGGCGTTCACCCGCCCACCGGGTTATTCCACGGCGGCCGCTCCTCACCGCGTTAGCCTGGAGCGTCAGACTCCAGCCGGCTCAGTGAGGGGCGCAAGGATCCCGTGCGCATCGCCAGGTTCTCCATCGACGGGAACGTCGCCTTCGGCGCCGTCGAGGGCGACAAGCAGGACGAACTCGTCCTCGACATCATCAAGGGCATTCCGTTCACGGACTTCGAACTCTCCGGGACCAAGGTCCCGCTGAGCAAGGTCCGGCTGCTCCCGCCGGTGCTCCCCAACAAGGTCGTGGCCTACGGCCGCAACTACGCGGAGCACGCGAAGGAGCTGGGCAACGAGGTCCCGGACGTCCCCTTCGCCTTCTTCAAGCCGTCCACCTCGGTGATCGGCCACGGCGACGAGATCCAGTACCCCCCGTTCTCCCAGGACCTCCACCACGAGGCCGAACTGGCCGTGGTCATCGGCCGTATGTGCCGCGAGGTCCCGCGTGAGCGCGTGGCGGACGTGATCTTCGGTTACACCTGCGCCAACGACGTCACCGCGCGCGACGTCCAGAAGCGCGAGAAGCAGTGGGCCCGGGCCAAGGGCTTCGACACCTCCTGCCCGCTCGGCCCCTGGGTGGAGACCGACCTGGACCTCGCCACCGCGTCCGACCTGACGATCCAGCTCACGGTCAACGGCGAACAGCGCCAGCTCGGCCGGACGAGCGAGATGATCCACTCCATCGAGGACCTGATCGTCAACATCACCGAGGCGATGACGCTGCTCCCCGGCGACGTCATCCTCACCGGCACCCCGGCAGGGGTCGGCCCCCTCAACGTCGGCGACGAGGTCGCCGTCACCATCGAAGGCATCGGCACTCTCACCAACAAGGTTGTCAAGCGTGGCTAGCGCAGCAGGCTCCCCCGTTCGCGTACGTTTCTGTCCGTCGCCCACCGGTAACCCCCATGTGGGCCTGGTCCGCACCGCCCTGTTCAACTGGGCGTTCGCCCGGCACCACAAGGGCACCCTGGTCTTCCGCATCGAGGACACCGACGCGGCCCGCGACTCCGAGGAGTCGTACAACCAGCTGCTCGACGCGATGCGCTGGCTGGGCTTCGACTGGGACGAGGGCCCCGAGGTCGGCGGCCCGCACGCGCCGTACCGCCAGTCGCAGCGGATGGACATCTACAAGGACGTCGCGCAGAAGCTCCTCGACGCCGGCCACGCCTACCACTGCTACTGCTCCCAGGAGGAGCTGGACACCCGCCGCGAGGCCGCCCGCGCCGCCGGCAAGCCGTCCGGCTACGACGGCCACTGCCGCGACCTCACGGCCGCGCAGGTCGAGGAGTACCAGGCCCAGGGCCGTACCCCCATCGTCCGCTTCCGGATGCCCGACGAGACGATCACCTTCACGGACCTGGTCCGCGGCGAGCTGACCTTCACCCCGGAGAACGTCCCGGACTACGGCATCGTCCGCGCGAACGGCGCCCCGCTGTACACGCTGGTCAACCCGGTCGACGACGCCCTGATGGAGATCACCCACGTCCTGCGCGGCGAGGACCTGCTCTCCTCCACCCCCCGCCAGATCGCCCTCTACAAGGCGCTGACCGAGCTCGGCATCGCCCAGCGGATCCCGGACTTCGGCCACCTCCCCTACGTCATGGGCGAGGGCAACAAGAAGCTGTCGAAGCGCGACCCGGAGTCGTCCCTCAACCTCTACCGCGAGCGCGGCTTCCTCCCCGAGGGCCTGCTCAACTACCTCTCCCTGCTGGGCTGGTCGCTCTCGGCCGACCAGGACATCTTCTCGGTCGACGAGATGGTCGCGGCCTTCGACGTCGCGGACGTCCAGCCCAACCCGGCCCGCTTCGACCTCAAGAAGTGCGAGGCGATCAACGCCGACCACATCCGCATGCTGGATGTGAAGGACTTCACGGAGCGCTGCGCCCCCTGGCTGAAGGCCCCCTTCGCCCCCTGGGCCCCGGAGGACTTCGACGAGGCCAAGTGGGCGGCGATCGCCCCGCACGCCCAGACCCGGCTGAAGGTCCTGTCGGAGATCACCGACAACGTCGACTTCCTGTTCCTGGCGGAGCCGGTCGTCGACGAGCCCTCCTGGACCAAGGCGATGAAGGAGGGCAGCGACGCCCTCCTGGCCACGGCCCGCGAGAAGCTGGAGTCGGCCGACTGGACCTCCCCCGAGTCGCTGAAGGAGGCCGTCCTGGCCGCCGGCGAGGCCCACGGCCTCAAGCTCGGCAAGGCCCAGGCCCCGGTCCGGGTGGCCGTCACCGGCCGCACGGTCGGCCTGCCGCTCTTCGAGTCCCTGGAGGTCCTGGGCAAGGAGAAGACGCTGGCCCGGATCGACGCGGCGCTGGCGAAGCTGGCCGCGTAGCAGTCCCGCTCGTGTGAGGGGCGGCGACCTGGACACCGGTCGCCGCCCCTCACACGTTCCCGGGCCGTCTCCCGGAGTTCACCCCGGCGGCCAAGTCCCGCTTCCCGGGCGCACGTTGGATGTTTCCTGTGCGCATGATGTGCATGCGCGGCCTGTGCAGGGGGTGGGGGACGTGACCCGTTCACGAGACGAAGTGATCCGTTCGCGAAGACCGGCCACAGCCGTCGTCGCCGCAGTGGTGGCGCTGACCTGCGCCGGAGCGGCCTCGCCCGCGCAGGCCGGGCCCGCGGACGTGCTGCCGCCGGCCGGTTTCGTCATGTTCCGGTCGGAGGAGCCGACCGTCGTGTCCTACCTGTGGGCGGGGGCGTCCGGCTTCCGGTGGGAGCCGCGGGACGCCGTGAACACCGGCACCTGGGTCGACTACCCGGGCTTCGTCCCGCCCGCGCACGCCGGCCCGGACCTCCTGGCCACCGGCACCGACGTGGTCAGTACGTGGGACGAGGGCGCCCAGGTCACGCAGCGGCACCGCTCCACCGGAGTGCAGGCCACCGTCACCATCCCGGCCGGCCAGACCTACCGGACCGCCTCCGGCTGGAGCGTGCTCACCCAGGACGTCTCCGGCACCCCGCACGTCCTGCGCGCCGCGGCGAACGGCTCCACCACCGACCTCCCGGTGACCGGACTCCCCGCGGGCGCCGTGCCGACGGGTTACCTTCCGGGCGGCTCGGTCCGCCGGGCCGCCCTCGTCTACACCCTGGACGGCACGACCTCCGTGGGCCTCGTGGACCTGAGCGACGGCACCTTCCGCACCTACGTCACGGGGGTGGCCGCCGATCCGCCGGTCCGCTTCAACGACCGCTGGCTGGTCGCCGACTGGAGGTACATCCCCGTCGACGCCGCCCCGGGCACCCAGCCCACCCAGATGCTGCACTGGGGCGCCGAGATGGTGGCCGTCGTCGGTGACCAGCTCCTCACCGGCAACCAGCCCTTGCAGGGCGGCACCAAGCCCGCGCTGATGGCCCGCTCGCTGACCACCGGCGAGACCAGCACCGTCCTCGCGGACTCCTCCGGAGGCATGGCCCCGACCCCGGACGGCGGCGCGCTCGCCACCGCCGGCACCTCCAACGTCGACTGGAACATCTACCGCATCACCCCCACCGCGGCCGGCGGCACCGCCACCCGGAAGGCGGCCCCGGCCCCGCCCGAACGGGAACGGGTCGAGGGGCTGGCCATGGCCGGGGGCGAGCTGTTCCTCGACGGCAGGCAGAACCGCGGCCACCGGATCTCCAGCTTCGCGCTGGACGCCTCCGGGAGCCCGGTCGGCCCCCAGGCCCCGCGCAGCCCCGTCCTGGCCGACGTGGCCTGCCTCCCGGGCGACACCGCCTGCCCGCAGCTGGAGGCACTCGGCGACGGCAGTGTCGCCGTCCTGTCCACCGACCCCCTCGGCCACGAGAACGTGCTGCGAACCGGCCTCGACACCGGCTCCTCGCCGAGCGTGGACACGGGCGACTCCGGCGGTCGCATCGCGGGCGGCACCGGCCGCTACGTCCTCTACAACGGCGGTACGCCCGGCGTGCAGCAGGTCGAGGACTTCCCGCGCGGCGCCACGTCCGGAAAGACCGCGCTCAGCCGGACCCGCACCACCGCGGCCCTGTGGGGCCAGGTCCTGTGGACGCCCGGCAGCACCAAGGGGTCGATCACCGGCCACGACCTGAAGACGGGCAGGACCACCACCACGGTCACCACCGGCGCCCGGTGCGTGCCCACCGACATCCAGGCCGTCGACAGCAGGCTCTACTGGAGCTGCGGCCCGTCCGGACCGGCCGGGGTCTACGACCGGGCGGCCAAGCGCGACATCCGCGTGCCCGCGGGACCCTCCCCGGCCCGCCTCGGTGACGGCTTCCTGGTGCGCGAGAACCGGACCACGCACCAACTGCTGCTCACCGACGTCCACACCGGTACCGCGAAGACCCGTGTCGTGGCCGTGCTGCCCACGACCGACCTGAACACCGGCGCGAGCAACGGCCGTTGGGCCGTGGACCGGTTCGGCGGCCAGATCGCCTACCTCGGCCGCTACGACCAGGTGTGGATCGTCCCCAGCCGCGTCCCCACCTCGCCGCTCGCCCAGATGGAGGCACAGGTCCCCTCGCCGTCCGGAATCGGCAGGTCGACCCCGTGGTCACCGGTGTGGCAGCTGAACAAGCCGTCCACCTGGACCCTGACGCTCGCCACGCCCTCGGGCAAGGTCGTGCGCACCCTCACCGGCGCCTCCACGGGCGCGGCCGTACGCCCGGCCTGGGACGGCACGGTCGTCGGCGGCGGCACCGCCGCGTCCGGCAGGTACACCTGGAAGCTCACCGCCCGTCCCCGTGACGGCCAGGGCCGGAACCTGACCCTGACCGGCACCACGACCCTCGGCTGACGGCGCACGGAGAGTACGGTCGGTGTCATGACGATCAGGGCCGTGGTCTGGGACGTGGACGACACTCTCTTCGACTACACGACCGCCGACCGCGAGGGCATGCGGGCGCATCTGGCGGCGGAGGGGCTGCTCTCGGGGTGGGAGAGCGCGGAGGCGGCGCTGGTGCGGTGGCGGGAGGTCACCGACGAGCAGTGGGCGCGGTTCTCGGCGGGCGAGGCGAGCTTCGAGGGGCAGCGGCGGGACCGGGTGCGGGTGTTCCTGGGCACTGCGCTGAGCGACGCCGACGCCGACGACTGGTTTCGCCGGTACCGGACGCACTACGAGGCCGTCTGGGCCCTCTTCCCGGACGTCCTGCCGGTGCTGGACGCGCTCGAGGCCAGCCACCGGCACGCCGTGCTGTCCAACTCCAGCCTCCACGTCCAGGACCGCAAACTGCGCGCCCTCGGGGTGCACGAGCGCTTCGAGGTCATCCTGTGCGCGGCCGAACTGGGCGTCTCCAAGCCCGAGGCCGGCGCCTTCCTGGCGGCCTGCGACGCGCTGGAACTCGCCCCGCACGAGGTGGCGTACGTCGGCGACCACCCGGAGATCGACGGGCGCGGTGCCGCCGACGCCGGGCTGCTGTCGGTGTGGATCGACCGCCGTGGACCGTCCACCAGGGCCGACGCACCCGTCGGACCGCACCGGATCGCGTCGCTCGCCGAACTGCCCGCGATCCTCCGCGCGGATACCCGTTTTGGAGCCCCGTCCACCTTCGGGTAATGTTCTTCCTGCGCCGCCGGGGAGCGGGCCGAAAGGCCGGAACCGGAGGAGCAAAACTAGAACGAGACCCCCTCAGGGGCTTGCGTTCCAGTGGCCTATGGTGTAATTGGCAGCACGACTGATTCTGGTTCAGTTAGTCTTGGTTCGAGTCCAGGTAGGCCAGCTCGCAGAGCTCATCTGCAAAGCCCCCGTTGTGTAGCGGCCTAGCACGCTGCCCTCTCAAGGCAGTAGCGCCGGTTCGAATCCGGTCGGGGGTACGGAGATCATCCACGGATGATCGCTAGGGCCCCCGTTGTGTAGCGGCCTAGCACGCCGCCCTCTCAAGGCGGTAGCGCCGGTTCGAATCCGGTCGGGGGTACGAACTGGTCTAAACCACATTGGTCTATGGTGTAATTGGCAGCACGACTGATTCTGGTTCAGTTAGTCTTGGTTCGAGTCCAGGTAGACCAGCTCGGACCTGCGGCGTTGTACATTAAACGCGCGCAGTGTCCACGCCCCCGTTGTGTAGCGGCCTAGCACGCCGCCCTCTCAAGGCGGTAGCGCCGGTTCGAATCCGGTCGGGGGTACACACAGAAGGCCCTCCGCCACGGCGGGGGGCCTTCGCCGTGCCGTACGGCGGCCTACTCGAAGCCGTACCGCCGCGCCGACTCCTCCTCCTGGGCCAGCCGGTGCAGCGCCTGGAGCGCCGGCTCGTTGAGGCTCGCGCCCAGGACCGCGAACTCGACCCGCTCCGCGTCCGACGGCCGTGCCTCCAGGTTGTCCAGGTCGAGGACGGCCGTCCGGTGCATCAACTCGGCGTACGGCGCGAGCAGTTCGGCCCCCCAGTCGTAGCCGAGCCGGCGGAACGCGGCCACCGCCACGACCAGTGAGCGGTACGCGGGGGAGATGGTCGTGAGCTGTTTGGCGTTCTCCCAGCCGAGCCGGTCGAGGAGTGCGGTCACCTCGTGGTGTGCGGCCTGGACGTACTCGTCGTCCGCGTCCGGCTCCGGCACCTGCGGCAGCGCCCACAGTGCCGCGCCCAGGCGGATCGAGCGGCCCAGGGAGTCGTCGTCCACGTGCCCCAGCACCTCGCGCACCTTCGCCACGGGCACCCGGCCGACCTGGATCATCGCCCGCACCAGCCGCAGCCGGCGCAGATGCTCCTCGTCGTACTCGGCCGTCGTCGCGTTGACCTGGCGGCCCGGCGGCAACAGCCCTTCGCGCAGGTAGTACTTGATCGTCGCGGCGGACACCCCGCTGCGCTCGCTCAACTGGGCAAGCCGCATGTCTTGCGCCTCTCCTTGGTAAGTGCCACTATCCAATCATCGCCGGAAGGATAGTGACGCTATCTGACGAGGGGGAACGTCATGTTCGCGAAACCGGTAGCGGGCCGCACCACCGCGGCGGCCGAGGGTGATGTGGTGGTGCTGCTCATCGGCATGCGGATCAACCACTTCTGGGCGGTGCACCACTGGTTCCCGGTCATGCGCGCCATGCTCCGCATGCTGCGGGAGCTGGCACGGAACCCCGACCGGGGGCTGCTGGGACACGTCCTGCTGACGGCATCGCCGCGGACGTACTACGTCGTCCAGTACTGGGAGTCGAAGGAGAAGCTGTACGCGTACGCGAGCTCGCCGGACATGCTCCACCACGGAATGTGGGCCGCCCTGAACCGCAAGGAACGGGCGGGGAAGCTGCGCCAGCACGTGGGCCTGTGGCACGAGACATACATCGCCCCCGAGGGCTCGTACGAGTCGATCTACTTCGACATGCCGGAGTTCGGGCTGGGCGCGGCGAGCGGGGTGGTGCCGGTGGAGCGGCGGGGCCGGTACGGCAAGGACCGGTTCGCCTATCGGAGCGCCCCGTAGGGGCGCGGGGAACTGCGCGACCAGCCACGACGGCGCGGCAGTCGGCCGACGACGGGCGGCGGCAGTCTCTGCGCCGTGGGGGCGACGGTCACTGGGCGAGTGCGGGCCGCATACGGCTGGTCGCGCAGTTCCCCGCGCCCCTGACGGGGCGCTCCACTCCCGCAGGGAAGAGGCCTGCCGCGGCGTTGAGGCCGGCCTCTCCTTGACGGGAGCTCTCTTTTGTCAGCCGGAACGGCGAAGCGCCTCGGAGAGGCGGGATGCCGCGTCGATCACGGCCTGCGCATGCATCCGGCCCGGGTGCCGGGTCAGCCGCTCGATCGGACCGGAGACGGAGACGGCGGCCACCACGCGGTTCGACGGCCCCCGCACCGGCGCCGACACCGAAGCCACGCCCGGCTCGCGCTCGCCGATGGACTGGGCCCAGCCGCGGCGGCGGACGCCCGAGAGGGCCGTCGCAGTGAAGCGCGCCCCTTGGAGGCCGCGGTGCAGCCGCTCCGGCTCCTCCCAGGCCATCAGGATCTGCGCCGAGGAACCGGCCTTCATCGTGAGCGTGGAGCCGACCGGGACCGTGTCCCGAAGACCGGACAGGCGTTCCGCGGCGGCGACGCAGATACGCATGTCGCCCTGACGGCGATAGAGCTGCGCGCTCTCTCCGGTGATGTCACGGAGATGCGTGAGCACCGGGCCCGCCGTCGCGAGCAGGCGGTCCTCGCCGGCCGCCGCGGCCAGTTCCGCGAGTCGGGGCCCGAGAATGAAACGGCCCTGCATGTCGCGTGCCACCATGCGGTGGTGTTCCAGAGCCACGGCCAGCCGATGGGCCGTGGGTCGTGCCAGTCCGGTGGCCCCGACCAGACCCGCGAGGGTGGCCGGACCGGACTCCAGAGCGCTGAGGACAAGGGCCGCCTTGTCCAGAACGCCGACGCCGCTACTGTTGTCCATGCAACGATACTCACGTCTCACTCTGTGAAACGCAAGTTCAATTTTCCGTGGAACGCGCCACCCTGGAGAGACACAGTGGCCCGCGGACCAACGGGCCCGGCGGCGGACGCCCGGAATCACGACTTCAGGGGCCCTCGTGAAGGGCAGCCGCCGCTCCTCAGGATCTCTAGTTGGGCCGGTGGACGTTTGCCGGCCGGAGGGAAAGCGATGGGTAGGACACTCGCGGAGAAGGTCTGGGACGACCACGTCGTCCGGCGCGCCGAGGGCGAGCCCGACCTCCTCTTCATCGATCTGCACCTGCTGCACGAGGTGACCAGCCCGCAGGCCTTCGACGGGCTGCGGCAGAACGGCCGCCAGGTGCGGCGCCTCGACCTCACCATCGCGACCGAGGACCACAACACCCCGACCCTCGACATCGACAAGCCCATCGCGGACCCGGTCTCCCGGGTCCAGCTGGAGACGCTGCGCAAGAACTGCGCCGAGTTCGGCGTCCGGCTGCACCCGCTGGGCGACGTCGAGCAGGGTGTCGTGCACGTCGTCGGCCCGCAGCTGGGCCTGACCCAGCCGGGCACCACGGTCGTCTGCGGTGACTCGCACACCTCGACGCACGGCGCGTTCGGCGCGCTCGCGTTCGGCATCGGCACCTCCCAGGTGGAGCACGTGCTGGCCACCCAGACGCTGCCGCTGGCCCGCCCGAAGACCATGGCCATCACGGTCGACGGCGAGCTGCCCGACGGCGTCACCGCCAAGGACCTGATCCTGGCGATCATCGCCAAGATCGGTACCGGCGGCGGCCAGGGCTACATCCTGGAGTACCGCGGCTCCGCCATCGAGAAGCTCTCGATGGAGGCCCGGATGACCATCTGCAACATGTCGATCGAGGCCGGCGCCCGCGCGGGCATGATCGCCCCCGACGAGACCACCTTCGCGTACATCAAGGGCCGCGCCCACGCCCCCGAGGGCGAGGACTGGGACGCCGCCGTCGCGTACTGGAAGACCCTGAAGACGGACGCGGACGCGGAATTCGACGCCGAGGTGCACATCGACGCCGCCGCCCTCTCGCCGTTCGTCACCTGGGGCACCAACCCCGGCCAGGGCGCGCCGCTTTCGGCCGACGTCCCCGACCCGGCTTCGTACGAAGACGCTTCGGAGCGCCTCGCCGCCGAAAAGGCCCTGGAGTACATGGGGTTGGAGGCCGGCCGGTCGCTGCGCTCCATCAACGTGGACACCGTCTTCGTAGGCTCCTGCACCAACGGCCGCATCGAGGACCTGCGCGCCGCCGCCGAGATCCTCAAGGACCGCAAAGTCGCCGACGGCGTACGGATGCTGGTCGTCCCCGGCTCCGCCCGGGTCGGTCTGCAGGCCGTCTCCGAGGGCCTGGACGTGGTCTTCAAGGAGGCCGGCGCCGAATGGCGGCACGCGGGCTGCTCGATGTGCCTCGGCATGAACCCCGACCAGCTGGCCCCGGGCGAGCGCTCCGCGTCCACCTCCAACCGCAACTTCGAGGGCCGGCAGGGCAAGGGCGGGCGTACCCACCTGGTGTCCCCGCAGGTCGCGGCCGCCACGGCCGTCCTGGGCCACCTGGCCTCCCCGGCCGACCTGTCCGACGCTCGTACGCCCGCTGGAGTCTGATCAGCCATGGAAGCATTCACCACGCACACCGGCCGGGCCGTCCCGCTGCGCCGCTCCAACGTCGACACCGACCAGATCATCCCTGCTCACTGGCTCAAGAAGGTCACCAGGGACGGCTTCGAGGACGGTCTGTTCGAGGCCTGGCGCAAGGACGAGAACTTCGTCCTCAACCGTCCCGAGCGCCGGGGCGCCACGGTTCTGGTCGCCGGCCCCGACTTCGGCACCGGCTCCTCCCGTGAGCACGCGGTCTGGGCGCTGCAGAACTACGGCTTCAAGGCCGTGATCTCCTCCCGCTTCGCCGACATCTTCCGCGGTAACTCGCTGAAGAACGGCCTGCTCACGGTGGTCCTGGACCAGAAGATCGTGGAGGCGCTGCAGGAGCTCACGGAGAACGACCCCGAGGCCGAGATCACGGTCGACCTGGAGGCCCGCGAGGTCCGCGCCGAGGGCGTCACCGCCTCCTTCGAGCTGGACGAGAACTCCCGCTGGCGGCTGCTGAACGGGCTGGACGACATCTCCATCACCCTCCAGAACGAGGCCGACATCGCCGCGTACGAGGCCAAGCGGCCGTCGTACAAGCCGAGGACGCTCCAGGTCTGATCCGGGGCACGCATCTGGCGTGATCCGGCACATCTGAACACGGCTGTTTTCAGCCATCGCGACACCCCGCCTGTACCCCCGATCGCCACGATTGGGGGTACAGCCATGTCTGCACCCGAACGGCCCCTCGCGTTGTCGCAGGTCTTGCCAACTTCCCACGTTAGGAAGGATGTTGTCGGGGTACGTGAGTGCTGTGTCCGAGGCTTCCGCAAGTGCTCGGAAGGCCATTTGAGGCGGCAGTTGCACCCTGCGCAGGCGACAACTCGCCCCAGATGGCACAATCTGTGCATGGAACACGACGGCCAACTCCAGCTCTATGCGGCGGTCGCGGACCAACTCAAGGAAGCGCACACAAAAGTGCGCGCACTGCAAGTCCCGGAGGGCGTACGGATGGCGCTGACCCGGAAGCTGCTGGTCATTACGGCCGCGGCCAAGCACGACCTCGCCGACGCGGCAAGGCGGCTCGAGCGGTTCAACGCGGACCTCGACGAGGGTCGAATCCCTGAAGAGGAACGCTGACTGGACCGCCCGTGACGACCGAATCCGTTGCGGCACAAGGGTGATAAGCCCGTTTCGTGTTTGATTTGCGGTATATATCTGCCTAACGTGCGAAAAAGCTTGAACACATTCGTTCTGGCGATGTCTCCGAAGGGGAAGACGTGAACAAGGCGCAGCTCGTAGAAGCGATTGCCGACAAGGTTGGCGGCCGCCAGCAGGCCGCCGACGCGGTCGACGCGGTCCTGGACGCCATCGTCCGTGCGACCGTCGCGGGTGACCGGGTCTCGGTCACGGGCTTCGGGTCCTTCGAGAAGGTGGACCGTCCGGCCCGTTACGCCCGCAACCCCCAGACGGGCGAGCGGGTTCGGGTCAAGAAGACCTCCGTGCCGCGTTTCCGCGCGGGCCAGGGCTTCAAGGACCTGGTGAGCGGAACGAAGAAGCTCCCGCGCGGCGGTGAGGTCGCGGTCAAGAAGGCGCCCAAGGGCAGCCTGACCGGCGGCGCTTCGGCGACGGTCAAGAAGGCGGCGGCGAAGAAGGTCACCGCCAAGAAGGTGACCGCGAAGAAGGTCACCGCCAAGAAGACGACGGCGAAGAAGACCACGGCCGCGGCGAAGAAGACCACGGCGACCGCGAAGAAGGCGGCGGCGAAGAAGACCACGGCGACGGCGAAGAAGGCCGCCGCGAAGAAGGCGCCGGCCAAGAAGGTCACCGCGAAGAAGGCGCCGGCCAAGAAGTCGACGGCGCGGAAGGCTGTCGCCAAGAAGGCGGCGACGGCGCGCTAGGGCGGGGCCCGCTGCACGGCGGGGTTGGGACACTCACGCGACGGGCCGGACTCCCCAGGGGAGTCCGGCCCGCGGTGTGTTCGTGATGTGTTGTGTTTCGGGTGCGGGCCGGTGGGGGGCTGGTCGCGCCCACGCGGCGGTAGCCGCAAATTGATACAGCCCCGCGCCCCTGAGTTTCTCGCCTCAGAGTGTCTGCAAGGTCACCAGGGTGATCCGGAGGTTGTCTCCGGATCCTTCCGTCTCGATCCGTACCCGCTGGCCCGGTCGGAGCAGGCGCAGACCGCCCGCCTCGAAGGCCTTGCCGTCGAAGGGGACCGGGGTGCCGTCGTCCAGGAGTACCTGGCCGGCGTGGGTTTCCGGGTCGTACGTGTATGCGGTCGCCTGCATGAGCGCAGCCTACTGGTCCGGGATCAGCAGGCGTGCCGCCACCGCCGCCGTGCGCGGGCCCACGCCCAGGGCCAGGGCCGTGCGCAGGTCCGCGCCGGTGTCCACGTCCTGGCGTACCGAGTCCACCCCGATCAGTCGCAGTTCCTCGGCACCCGAGGCGGTGTGGCGGGCGCGGGAATCCAGGCCGAATGCGGGCGCCAATTCATGACCGGGGGTCGCCGCCAGCAGAGTGGTGCCGATTGCCGCCGCGTCCGGGAGAAAAGCGCGCGGGAATTCCGCGGCCGCATCGAGTACCCGGGACAATTCCAGCGGACGCAACGCCGGCAGATCGGCGTTCAGGGCCGCCACGGGGGTTTCCGGGCGCGCTGCGCGTACGACCGCCGTTCCGTGCCGCAGCGCGGCGTTCAGGCCGCTTCCCGGGGTGTCCGGGACGATGCGCGCGCCCAGCGCCGAAAGCTCGCGTCCGGCAAGCGTGTCGTCCGTGACGACCGCCACATCCTTCACGGCCTGGCAGGCCAGGGCCGCGGCGACCGTGTCCTGGGCGAAGGCGAGGGCCAGTCCCGGACGCAAACCGTCCGCCGCGGTGTCCGCGAGCCTGCTCTTGGCCCGAGCCAAAGGTTTGAGGGGTATGACCAAGGTCCACTGCACCGTCGTACCGTCCCTCTCTTGTTGCCTCATTGTCACCCGGGCCCCGAGGCAGGCGCGGCACCGAGGCGTACGGTGTTCCTCGACAGACCGGCGTGCCGGAGCGACACTTCTTCCGGCCCCGGTCCGGGAAGGCCCTGTCGGGAGATGTCCCGAAGACCGGGAAGAAGTCCTAGAGGAAGGTGTCCGCGTGCCCCGCCGGAGAATCGGCTTCTGGTACCGCCTCGCAGCGGTGATCGCCAAACCGCCGCTGGTGGTTCTGATCAAGCGGGACTGGCGCGGAATGGAGAACATTCCGGCCGAGGGCGGCTTTATCACCGCGGTGAACCACAATTCCCATGTCGACCCCTTCGCGTACGCCCACTATCAGTACAACACCGGCCGCGTTCCGCGATTCCTGGCGAAGAGCGGGCTTTTCAAGAAGGGATTCATCGGCGCCGTCATGCGCGGCACCGGACAGATCCCCGTGTACCGCGAGTCCACCGACGCGCTCAGCGCCTTCCGGGCCGCGATCGACGCCGTGGAGCGCGGCGAGTGCGTCGCCTTCTACCCCGAGGGAACGATCACCCGCGACCCGGACCAGTGGCCGATGACCGCCAAGACCGGTGCCGCCCGTGTCGCCCTGCAGACCAGGTGCCCGGTGATTCCGGTCGCCCAGTGGGGCGCCAACGAACTGCTGCCGCCGTACGCGAAGAAGCCCGACCTGCTGCCCCGCAAGACCCACCATGTGCTCGCGGGCCCGCCGGTCGACCTCACGCGCTTCTACGACAAGGAGATGACCCAGGACCTCCTCAAGGAGGCGACCGAGGTCATCATGGCCGCCGTCACCCGCCAGCTGGAGGAGATCCGGGGCGAGAAGGCCCCCGTGACCCCCTACGATCCACGCCAGGTGCGGATCGAGCAGCGGCGCCGGACGCGTGCGCAGAGCGGTCTGGAAGAGGAGAGCGGCAAGTGAGCATGCCTGCCAAGGCGGCGGTCTTCAGCGCGGGTTCATGGGGTACGGCCTTCGGGATGGTGCTGGCCGACGCCGGGTGCGACGTCACCCTGTGGGGGCGGCGCGCGGAGGTGGTGGAGGCCATCAACTCCGGCCGTACCAACCCCGACTACCTGCCCGGCGTGGAACTCCCCGAGAACCTGCGGGCCACGACCGACCCCGCCGAGGCCGCGGCCGGCGCCGACTTCACGGTCCTGACGGTGCCGTCCCAGACCATGCGGGCCAACCTCGCCGACTGGGCGCCGCTGCTGGCGCCCCACACGATCCTGGTGTCCCTCATGAAGGGCATCGAACTCGGCACCACCATGCGGATGAGCGAGGTCATCGCGGACGTCGCCAAGATCGACCTGAACCGTATCGCCGTCGTCACCGGCCCCAACCTCGCCCGTGAGGTCGCCGCCCGGATGCCGGCCGCGGCCGTGGTCGCCTGCACCGACGAGACGGTCGCCCAGCGCCTCCAGACCGCCTGCCACACGCCGTACTTCCGGCCGTACACCAACACCGACGTCATCGGCTGCGAACTCGGCGGCGCGGTCAAGAACGTCATCGGGCTCGCGGTCGGCATCGCCGACGGCATGGGCCTCGGCGACAACGCCAAGGGCTCCCTCATCACGCGCGGCCTCGCCGAGACCACCCGCCTGGGCATGGCCCTCGGCGCCGACCCGCTGACCTTCTCCGGACTCGCGGGCCTCGGCGACCTGGTGGCCACCTGCTCCTCCCCGCTCTCCCGCAACCACACCTTCGGCACCAACCTCGGCAAGGGCATGACCCTGGAGGAGACCATCGCGGTCACCAAGCAGACCGCCGAGGGCGTCAAGTCCTGCGAGTCGGTGGCCGATCTGGCCCGCCGGCACGGCGTCGAGATGCCGATCACCGAGACGGTCGTGGACATCGTGCACGAGGGCAAGCCCCCGGTGGTCGCCCTCAAGGAGCTGATGTCGCGCAGCGCGAAGCCCGAGCGACGCTGAGCCACGGCACGCCACGGACGCTGTCTCGGGGCCCTACCACCGGGTACTCTCAACGCGATATGAGCACCGAGAACCTCCCCCAGAGCCCTGAGCAGCCCGCTCGCAAGCCGCGTGTGGCCGTCGTGTTCGGCGGTCGCAGCTCCGAGCACGGGATCTCCACGGTCACCGCCGGAGCCGTCCTGAACGCCATCGACCGGACGAAGTACGACGTCCTGCCGATCGGCATCACCAGGGAAGGCCGCTGGGTGCTCACGGCCGACGAGCCGGAACGCATGGCGATCTCCGAGCGCCGTACTCCCGAGGTCGGCGACCTGGCCGAGTCCACCGAGGGCGGCGTGGTGCTCCCCGTCGACCCCGCCAGCCGCGAGGTCGTCTACAGCGAGCCCGGCTCCGTGCCCAAGGCGCTCGGCGAGGTCGACGTCGTCTTCCCGGTGCTGCACGGCCCCTACGGCGAGGACGGCACCCTCCAGGGCCTCCTGGAGCTCTCCGGCGTCCCGTACGTCGGCTCGGGCGTGCTCGCCTCGGCCGTCGGCCAGGACAAGGAGTACATGAAGCGGGTGTTCACCACCTTCGGGCTCAAGGTCGGCCCGTACCTGGTGATCCGCCCCCGCGAATGGCAGCAGGACGAGTCCGCCGCCCGCAAGAAGATCGTCGACTTCGCGGGCGAGCACGGCTGGCCGCTGTTCGTGAAGCCCGCGCGCGCGGGCTCGTCGATCGGCATCACCAAGGTCGACGGCCTCTCCGGCCTGGACGAGGCGATCGCCGAGGCCCAGTCCCACGACCCGAAGATCCTGGTCGAGGCGGGCATCCGCGGCCGCGAGATCGAGGTCGGCGTCCTGGAGTTCGAGGACGGCCCGCGTTCCTCGGTCCCCGCCGAGATCCCGCCGCCCTCGGAGCACGCGTACTACGACTTCGAGGCCAAGTACATCGACTCCACCCCCGGCATCGTCCCGGCCCCCCTCACCCCCGAGGAGACCGCCGAGGTCCAGAAGCTCGCGGTGGACGCCTTCGAGGCCGCGTCCTGCGAGGGCCTGGTCCGCGCGGACTTCTTCCTCACGGAGGACGGCGACTTCGTGATCAACGAGATCAACACGATGCCGGGCTTCACACCGATCTCGATGTATCCCCAGATGTGGCAGGCGAGCGGTGTCAGCTACCCGGACCTCATCGACCGCCTGGTCCAGACAGCCCTGAACCGCTCAACAGGGCTTCGCTAGAAAGCGCCCGAACTGGAGCGCCCCGTCAGGGGCGCGGGGAACTGCGCGAGCAACCACAACGCACCGGCACCCGACACACAACGGCTCCACGCACGGCGCCTAGTCGGCAATCCCCTCCGGAATCGCCTTCTTGATCGCAGGCGCCAGACCGACCAACGGCGCCATGCCATCCCCGGTCCGCCCCGCCGGAATCGTCACCTCGACATACGCCTTGCGCAATGTCGTGGTGAACCGAAAGGATTTGTCGGGCTGCTGCTCCAGCAGCCACCCGACCCCGTTCACCTCGACCCCGTCGGCCTCGGCGTCGGACATCTTCGCAGGCCGCTCGACACCGCACCGCAGTATGATCGCCGGGTCGCCACCCCAACCCGCGGTCAGTGGCGAGGCCGGTTCGGGATCACGCCGGGCCAGCTTGTCCACCTTCTTCGGCAGCACCCCGTCCAGGTGGTCGCAGAACTTCGCGACCGCCGTACCCGGACGGGGAACCGCCGCCGATGGAGCGTCGTCTGCTGATGAGCAGCCCGCCGCCGCGATCATCAGCACGGCGAGCGAGGGCAGACCGAATGGCCGGTGACGGAAGAAGTTCACCGGCCAAGCGTAGACGGGGGCTACAGATGGACGACCGGGCAGGTCAGGGTACGCGTGATGCCCTCCACTTGCTGGACCTTCGCGACCACGAGCCGACCGAGTTCGTCGACCGTCTCCGCTTGCGCGCGCACGATGACGTCGTACGGTCCTGTCACATCCTCGGCCTGGATGACTCCAGGGATCTTGCTGATGATCTCGGCGACGGTCGACGCTTTGCCGACCTCCGTCTGGATCAGGATGTACGCCTGTACCACGGAACCTCCAGGGCGGCCACGAGGATCATGTGGGGAAAAGGAACGGCCACGGTATCGCGTCGCCGCTCACCGCGGGGAGACCTGCGAGGACAGGGCTTGCGCGCCAGGGTGCAGGCACGACAGAAGTTGACGGTCACCTCGACCGTATCCAGGACGACGATGACGCGCGAGCGGGCACGGCAAGGCAGAGAAGGGGCGTAAGGGCAATGAAGGGCACTGTTGGTGAGCTGGGGGAGTTCGGGCTCATCAGGGAGCTCACCTCCCGTCTCACCACCACTCCGGCGGTCCGGGTCGGCCCGGGCGACGACGCC
Source organism: Streptomyces sp. NPDC048277 (assembly GCF_040652235.1). Lineage (NCBI taxonomy): Bacteria > Bacillati > Actinomycetota > Actinomycetes > Kitasatosporales > Streptomycetaceae > Streptomyces > Streptomyces sp. NPDC048277. Next base: position 182,992 of record NZ_JBEZLQ010000013.1, on the reverse strand, counting down.
GCGGTGGTCGCCGCGCCCGACCGCCGGGTCGTGGCGAGCACCGACATCCTGCTGGAGGGCCGGCACTTCCGCCGCGACTGGTCCACGGCCTACGACGTCGGCCGCAAGGCCGCCGCACAGAACCTCGCCGACATCGCCGCCATGGGCGCCGTGCCGACCGCCCTGCTGCTCGGCCTGGTCGTCCCCGCCGAACTGCCCGTGACCTGGCCCAGCGAGCTGATGGACGGCATCCGGGACGAGTGCCAGGTGGCCGGTGCCTCGGTGGTCGGCGGCGATGTGGTCCGCGGGGACACGATCATGGTGTCGATCACCGCGCTCGGCGACCTGCGCAACCAGGAGCCGGTCACCCGGGCCGGCGCCCAGCCCGGCGACCTGGTGGCCGTCACGGGCTGGCTGGGCTGGTCCGCGGCCGGCTACGCGGTGCTCTCCCGCGGCTTCCGCTCGCCGCGCGCCTTCGTGGAGGCCCACCGCCGCCCCGAGCCGCCGTACCACGCGGGCCCGGCCGCCGCCGGACTCGGCGCGACCGCGATGTGCGACGTGAGCGACGGGCTGATCGCCGACCTCGGGCACATCGCCGAGGCCAGCAAGGTGCGGATCGACATCCGCTCGGGGGCGATCGACATCCCGACCCAGATGAACGACATCGGCCAGGCCGTCGGCGTCGACCCCATCCAGTGGGTGCTGACCGGCGGCGAGGACCACGCGATCGTGGCGACCTTCCCGCCGGACGTGAAACTGCCCGCCCGCTGGAAGGTCATCGGCGAGGTCCTCAACCCGTCCGCGCTGCCCCAGGTGACCGTCGACGGGGCGCCCTGGACCAGCAAGGGCGGCTGGGACCACTTCGGGGACATCGAGTCATGAGCCTGCCGCGGGTGCTGACGGTCGCGGGCTCCGACTCCGGCGGCGGGGCCGGTATCCAGGCGGACCTGAAGACGATGCTCGCGCTGGGCGTGCACGGCATGAGCGTGATCACGGCGGTGACCGCGCAGAACTCCGTGGGCGTGCAGGGTGCTTGGGAGCTGCCGGTCGAGGCCGTGCGCGCCCAGTACCGCAGCGTGGTCGACGACATCGGCGTGGACGCGGTGAAGACCGGGATGCTGGCCTCGGCCGAACTCGTCGAGGCGGTCGCGGAGTTGATCGCCGGGACCGACGCGCCCGCGGTCGTCGACCCGGTCGGCGTCTCCAAGCACGGCGACCCGCTTCTCGCCGCCTCCGCGCTGGACTCGGTGCGCACGAAACTCCTCCCGGTGGCCACCGTCGCCACCCCGAACCTCGACGAGGTGGCCCGGCTCACCGGCGTGCACGTCGAGTCGGAGGCGGATCTACGACGGGCCGCGGCGGCCGTGCTGTCGTACGGACCGCGCTGGGTGCTCATCAAGGGCGGGCATCTGCCCGGCGAGGCGGTCGACCTGCTCACCGACGGCACCGACGAACACCTGCTGCGCGCACCCCGCCTCGACAACCGGCACACGCACGGCACGGGCTGCACCCTCGCGTCCGCGATCGCGGCGCAGCTCGCCAAGGGGCGGTCCGTGCCGGAGGCGGTGGCGGCGGCCAAGGAGTACGTCACCGGGGCGATCGCGGCCGGGTTCGCGCTCGGCTCCGGAATCGGGCCCGTGGACCACGGCTGGAACCTCGGGACAACCTTCCGGGCAGGGCAAAAAGCCGGCCCACCCTGAGGTGGACCGGCTCTGTGCAGCGAACCAGCGTGGCCGCGCGCTCAGCGACAGTGCGTCAGCGCGAGACCTTGCCGGCCTTGATGCACGAGGTGCAGGCGTTCACGCGCTTCGGCGTCCCGCCGACCACGGTACGCACACGCTGGATGTTCGGGTTCCAGCGGCGAGACGTACGGCGGTGCGAGTGCGAGATGTTGTTGCCGAAGCCCGGCCCCTTGCCGCAGACGTCGCAGTTGGCAGCCACGGGTCACTCCAAAGACTTCAGATGCACTTACGGTTGAATCCCGGCTTGCCGGGATCGAGATTCTGGACATCAGAGATCTTGAGTGGCGTTGCCAGGGGAATGGCCCGATCGGATCGGGCAACCGGAGCAGCATACAACGACTGCGTCGGTAAGACGAAACTAGCATGGCAGCTCAGGGGGCCGCCCCCGGCCCACTTCCGGCGGACACCCTTGCGGGGTCTACGCTGCGTCCACGTCCAGCCAGCTCAAGGAGGCGCAGGTGGCGCAGGTGCCGCAGACATTCTTCGATGCTCTCGCGGTACGCACCTGGTGCGGTCTCGCGCTCGGCGCGCTCGGCCGGGCGCGCGAGGAGATCGACGCGATCAACGTCTACCCGGTGGCGGACGGCGACACGGGCACGAACCTGTATCTGACGGTGGAGTCGGCGACAGGGGCCGTGGAGGCCGTTTTCGCGGGCTACGAGCTGGGCGAAGAGGTTCCCACGCTGGCCGACGCCGTCCGCGCGATGGCGCACGGGGCCCTCATAGGCGCGCGCGGCAACTCCGGCACGATCCTGGCGCAGCTGCTGCGTGGCATGGCCCATGTCCTCACCGAGGGTGAGGCGACTCACATGGACGGCGAGGGGCTGCGGCTCGCGCTGCGGCACGCCGCCGACTCCGCCCGCCGGGCCGTGGCCCACCCCGTCGAGGGCACGGTGCTGTCCGTAGCGGCGGCCGCCGCCGACGCGGCGGACTCCGTGGACACCGCGAAGGGCGACTGCGGGACGGTCGCGCGGGCCGCCTACGAGGGCGCGTGCAAGGCGCTCGCGGCGACCCCGGGCCAGCTGGCCGCCCTGGAGCGGGCCGGGGTGGTCGACGCCGGCGGGCGGGGTCTGGTCGCGGTGCTCGGGGCGCTGGTGGAGGCCTTCACGGGGGAGACACCGGCGGATTTCGACGCGCACGCGCGCGGAGCGGGCCCGAGCGTGCACGTGCGCGTGGACGCCGTTTCCGACGCCCGGGCCGGCATCTGCGCCGAGCTCGCCGGGGGGCCCGCCTTCGAGGTGATCTACCTCCTGGAGGCCGGGGACAGCGCCGTGGACCGGCTGCGGGCCCGGCTGGACGTCCTCGGCGACTCCCTGGTCGTGGTCGGCGGCGACGGCCTGTGGAACGTCCATGTGCACGTCGACGACGCCGGCGCCGCCGTGGAGGCCGGGGTCGAGGCCGGGCGGCCGTACCGGATCCGCATCACCCACTTCGGCGCCGGGGACGTGCACACCGGCGGTCAGCGCCCTCCCCGCGAGCCGGTGCAGCGGGCCGTGGTGGCCGTCGTACCGGGGGAGGGGCTGGCCGGGCTGTACACCGAGGCCGGCGCGACCACCGTGCTCGCGCGCCCCGGGGAGGCGCCCGCCAGCGGGGAGCTGGTGGACGCCGTACGGCGCGCCCACGCGCGCGAGGTGGTGCTGCTGCCCAACGACGCCGACCTGCGGCACACGGCCGCCGCGGCGGCCGAGCAGGCCCGCGCGGAGGGCATCCGGGTCGCCCTCATCCCGACCCGCTCGGCGGTCCAGGGCATCGCCGCGCTCGCGGTGCACCAGCCGGACCGCCGCTTCGACGAGGACGTCGTCCAGATGACCTCGGCGGCGGGCGCCACCCGCTACGCCGAGGTCGTGGTCGCGGAACGCCAGTCCTGGACCATGGCCGGCATCTGCCAGGCCGGGGACGTGCTGGGGCTCATCGACGGCGACGTGGCGGTGATCGGCTCCGACGTCACCGCCACCGCCGAGACCGTCCTGGACCGCATGCTCCAGGCCGGCGGCGAGCTGGTCACCCTGGTCCTCGGCGACGAGGCGCCCGAGGGCGTCGCCGACCGCCTGGAGGCCCGGGTGCGCGAGGCGTACCTCGCCGTCGACACGGTGGTCTACCGGGGCGGCCGGCAGGGGGCTCCGCTCCTCATCGGCGTCGAGTGAGCAATCAGCGTCGAGCGGGTCCCCGCTCCCCGCGCCCCTGCGCTCACTCCTCCGTGGGCTCCAGCAGCTGCCGCGCCTCCGCCCGCCGGGCCCGGACCGTCTCGTCGGCCGGGTCGGCGCCCTCGTAGGCGTCCAGCACCGCACGCGCGCGTGCCGCCGCGTCCGCCGGCCGGCTCAGGTCCGCCTCCAGCCAGCCCGCGGCCAGTTCGGCACCGGTACGGCCGTGCAGCCCGTCCTCGCCGAGCATGGCGAACACCGAGACCGCCGCCGCCATCTCCGCGAGTGCCCCCTCGAACGCCTCCTGGATCGCCTCGTCCTCGGCGTCCTCGGGCACCGAACGGGCCAGCAGATCACCGAACTGCCGGTGTGTGTGACCGAGCTCACCGGCGAGCCGCTCCGCCGCGGCCGGGTCGTCCACGACCTCCAGCGCCGACTCGCACTCCCGGACCGCGTCCGCCATCAGCTTCCGCGCACCCGCCTGCCCCGCCTCCGTGCGCAGCGCCAGCCACGCGCGGGCGCGCAGCGAGCGGACCAGGAAGTGCACATTGCCCATCGCCCGCCACAGCTCGCCCGCCCGCGTGTACGCCTGGTCCGCCTCGACGGGCAGCCCCGCGTTGCCCAGCGACTCCGCGGCGAGGTGCGCGAGGGTGGCGTGGTCGTGCTGCTCGGGCCAGTGCCGGGCGATCTCGGCCGCCTGCAGCCGCCGTTCGGCCGCCGCATGGTGCTCGCCGAGTTCGCCCAGGCAGTCCCCGAGCCACCACTTGGTCTGGACGACCGCGCCGTCGCCGTGCGTCTCGGCGCTCAGGTCGGCCAGCGCCGACTCCAGCACCTCGGCGGCCTCCGCGAACCGCCCCTGCCGCAGCAGGAAGCCGCCCAGCTGGTGTCGCGCCCAGGCGCCCAGGGTGGCGCTCTCCCCGGCCTCGTCGGCCCAGTGCGCCGCCTCCAGGGCGTGCTCGGCGGCCTCGTCGGCCGCGCCCCGGCCGCCGAGCACCTCGGCGAGCTGGAGATGCAACTGGGCCCGCCCGACCGGCTCCACATACGGCCCGCCGTGCTCCAGGGCCGCGCGCAGCGCCCGCTCCGCCTCGGCGACATCGCCCTGCTCATGGGCGAGCGCGGCCACCCGCACCTCGTACTCCACCGCGAACCACGGCAGCTCGGCGCCCACGAACTGCGCCGTCGCCTGCCGGAACAGCTCGCCCGCCCGCTCCCGGTCCCCGGCGAGCTCGGCCAGTTCGGCGAGCATCGCCCGCCCCTCGGCCGCCCGGGACACCAGCCGCAGATCGGACCCACCGCGCCCGCCGACCAGCGCCAGCAGCTCCCGTACGGCCTGCTCGGCGTCGGCGGTGCCCGCGGACCGCTCGTGCACCCGCCGCATCAGGATCCGCGCCCTGCTCATCAGCACGGCCGCCGTCTGCCGCACCCCGGTCGCGTCGTCGGCGTACAGCGCGAGGATCCGGTCGTACGGCTCGTCGACCGCGGCCAGCGCCTCGTCCAGCTCCCCGGACAGCGCCCGTACGTACGCGGCACGCGCGCGTGCGGCGATCGCCTCGCCCTCGTCGCCCGCCTCCGCGTACAGCTCCGCCGCCCGCTCGAACAGCTCGACGCCCTCCGGGCCGCGTCCCATCGCCGTGTGGTCGGCGATCTCCGCGCGGACGTAGGTGTCCACCTCGGTGTCCTCGGCGGCCCGCGCGACCGCCGCCCAGGCCTCCAGGGCGTGCGGCTGGAGGGTGTCCGACAGCCGCCGCGCCTCGGCGAGCAGCGTGGGCAGCGAGGGCGGCTCCGCCTGCTCCGGCGCGGGCGCCTGAGCGACCGGTGCGACCGGTGCGACCGGTCCGGCGGGCGCCGTCCGTGCCGCCCGCACGCCCAGCGGCAGCCGGTCCACCAGCGGCCGCCGGTCCATGCGCTCGCGCACCTGGTCGCCCACGTGGGAGGTGCCGTTGCGGGCGTCGAACCGCGCGGCCAGCTCCAGGGCCTCCACGCGCGCGTGGGCGGCGAGTTCCTCGGCGGTCCAGGACCGCCCGGCGGGCCCCGGCACCCGCTGCTCGCCGAGCCCCAGTCCGGTCAGCCGCTCCATCAGCAGCGTCACCACCGCCATGAAGTCCATCCGGCTGCGCGGCTGCCCGCTGTCCGTGAAGTAGGCGGGACGTTCCGCCAGCAGTTCCAGACCGCGCGCCTCGTTGCCGGTCAGCGCGCAGAACTCCACATGGTCGGCGTACGCGCCCCGCATGCTCTCCATGGGGCGCACAAGCCGGAAACCGCGCAGATGGTGGGCGCGGGCCTCGTCGAACCGGCCCAGGCGCAGCAGCGGGACCAGGGAGGAGGCGAGGACCGTGTGCGGCTCGTGGGCGCAGCTGTACTCGCCCTCCAGGACCGGCCCCCACAGCTCCAGGGCCTCGGCGTCCCGGCCGTTCTTCAGGTGCCAGCCGCCCTGCCCGTGCAGCTCGCACGCGTGGCAGTCGGCCATCCGGTCCCGGTCCGCCGCCAGCCAGGCCGCGTACGCCCGCTCCGCGCGCGGGAGGTCACCGATGTGCCCGGCCACACTGAACTCGGCACAGCGCACCGCCCGCTCCGAGTGCCCCGCGAGCCGGTAGCGGTGCTCCATCTCGCCCAGCCACTTCTCGATCGAGGCGAGCGGAACGTGCGGCTGGTCGAGCATCCCGGCCGTCATCCACTTGAAGACCCAGTGCAGCGAATGCGTCTCGTACTCGTCGAAGTCCGCGGGCCGCTCGTCCCACATGCGCAGCAGCCGCGCGAACGGGACGAACATCTTGTCCTTCTCGGAGCTGTAGTTGTAGACCTTCAGCTGGTGTCCGAGCGCCTCGATCACGGCGAGCGGGATGTTCAGCTTCTCGGCCTCCAGCAGCAGCTGCTCCGCGCGCGCGTTGCGGGCGGGACCCTCCGGTTCCTCGGAGTTCTCCGCCATCGCCCGGCGCAGCGAGTCGAAGTCCGTGACCCTGCCGATTTCGCCCATCAGCGGTCACCCTCCCCATGAGTGGCCCACTCCAGCAGGCCGATGAACGAGCGGTTGATCAGCGCCGAGTCGGCCGGCCGCAACGGGCGCTGGGCCATCAGCAGCGCCTGCCCGTACAGCGATTCGGTCGCGGTGCCGATCAGCTCCGGGTCCTTGAGGGCACTGATCCGCCGGATCAGCGGATTGAGGTGGTTGAGCACCAGCCGCGCCCGGGGCGCGCTGCCGCGCAGCGAGCCCAGGATGCCCGCCCACAGGTCGTCGGCCTGCTCCTCGGCCTCCGCGCGGGCCTGCTCATGGCGGGCGGCGCGGTCGTCCAGGTGCAGGGCGGGGACCGAGAGGGGGTGGAAGGCGCGCAGCACTATGTCGCACTGCAGCGGGTCGAGCGTGGCCCGCGCCACCGCCAGGAACCCCGCCAGCGCCAGCTCCTCCGCCGGATCCACCGAGTCCAGATGGGCGGTCACGGTGTCCGCGTCCAGCTCCGCGACCACCGTCCCGGGCCGCACCGACGGCAGCGCCTCGACCAGCTCGCTGTCGTACGTGTAACCGCCGTTGATCACCCCGACGCCCTGCGCGGAGGCGATCGGCGCGACCTGCCGGTACTCCTCGACCGACCGCGTGAAATGCACCACCGGGTGCCGCTGCGCGAACTCCTCCAGCGACAGCTGCCCGTCGGTGGTCTCGAAGGGCAGCCACGGCAGCATCGTCCGCAGCATCTCCCGGTCGTGCCGGGCCAGCGACTTCACACCCAGGTGGTGCACGGACAGGAAGGCCGAAAGACGTTCCGGATCCCCGGCCGCCAGCCCGGTCAGCCAGGACCGAATCCTTTCGCCGAGCGCCTCCCGTACGGCGGCCAGCGTCTCGTCCTCGTACAGCGACTCGCGCGAGGCCGTCGGCCGCAGACTGTCCGTGTCCAGCACACAGCGCACGAAGAACGCCCAGTCCGGCAGCAGCTGTTCGGCCCGCTCGGTCAGCAACATGCCCTTGAGATGCACCCGGTGCGTGGCCCGCTGGGCCGGACTCACCGCCGACGGCAGCACATACGCCACGCCCCGGATCCCGGCCAGCGGCACGTCCAGGGCGATCGCGTCCAACGGCGTGAACCCGAACAGCTCGTGACAGTGCCGGGCCAGCGCCACCCGGCGGGTCGCGGGGGAGGGGTACGGCCGGTCCCAGGGCGCCGGCAGATCGGTGACCGCCTCCTCGCCCACCCGGACGTCGTACGGCAGCAGCGAACCGAAGTCCCGCGCCAGCGCCAGCACCCGCCGCTCGTCCAGCCACTCCGCCGCGCCCGCCCGCGCCACCAGATGCACGGTGGTACCGGGCTCGGGCCGGGCCTCGGGCGGCAACGTCCGCACGGTGTACGACCCGTCGTCGCGCGCCGTCCACTCCACGGGCGGCGCGTCCGGCGTCCGCGCACTGCGGCTGACCACCCGGATCCGCTCGGCCACCACGAAACAGGCCAGCAGCCCGATGCCGAACTGGCCCAGGAAGTCGGAGCGGGCCTCCTGCAGCCCGTCGCCCCGTTTGGAGCTCCGCCCGATCGTCGCGAGCAGACTGTGCACATCCGACTCGGTGAGCCCGACGCCGCTGTCCTCCACCCGGAGGGAACTGCCGTCGGCGTACAGCCGCACCCGCGCCGGGGCGTCGGGCTGCTCGGCCCGTCTCGCGGTGATCGCGTCCACGGCGTTCTGCAGCAGTTCGCGCAGGTAGACCTTGGGGCTGGAGTACAGGTGGTGGGAGAGCAGGTCCACCAAACCACGCAGGTCGACCTGGAACGTATGGGGTGACTGTGATGCCTGTGATGACTGTGAGGTCTGGGAATCCATCGTCGCTGCGCCGGAGGGGGGATGACGTGGTCGGCGCGGGGTCGGGCGGTCCCTGGTGGGGCGGTGACCGCGGAAGGATGGCCGGAGCGCGCCATCCTATGACTCAAAACGACCGTCTGACCAGGGGTTTCCCGAACCGTATCCGGCATTGTCAGTGACGTGGTGTGCAATGGATCTCGTGCCCGCACTGGAAGAACCGCTGAAACAGCCACTGAAGTCAGTGCTCGGCCCAGCCACCGCGAAGGTGATGGCCGAGCATCTCGGCCTGCACTCCGTCGGCGACCTCCTGCACCACTATCCCCGCAGATACGAGGAGCGCGGCCAGCTCACCCACCTCGCCGACCTGCCCATGGACGAGCACGTCACGGTGGTCGCCATGGTCGCCGACGCCCGTCTGCACACGTTCGCCTCCGCCAAGGCGCCGCGCGGCAAGGGGCAGCGCCTGGAGGTCACGATCACCGACGGCAGCGGCCGGCTCCAACTGGTCTTCTTCGGCAACGGCGTGCACAAGCCCCACAAGGAACTCCTGCCGGGCACCCGCGCGATGTTCGCCGGCAAGGTCTCGGTCTTCAACCGCCGCCTCCAACTGGCACACCCGGCCTATGAATTGCTACGGGGCGAGGACCCGGACGAATCCGTCGAGACCTGGGCCGGCGCCCTGATCCCGCTCTACCCGGCCACCGCCAAACTGGAGTCCTGGAAGATCGGCAAGGCGGTCCAGACGGTCCTGCCCAGCGCGCAGGAGGCCCTGGACCCGCTCCCCCCGACCCTCCGCGAGGGCCGCGGCCTGCTGCCCCTCCCCGAGGCCCTCCTCAAGATCCACCGCCCCCACACCAAGGCGGACATCGCCCAGGCCCGCGACCGCCTCAAGTGGGACGAGGCCTTCGTCCTCCAGGTGGCCCTGGCCCGCCGCCGCCACGCGGACGCCCAACTCCCCGCGGTCGCCCGCAGACCTTCCCCCGACGGCCTCCTCACCGCCTTCGACGACCGCCTCCCCTTCACCCTCACCGACGGCCAGCAGAAGGTCTCCAAGGAGATCTTCGACGACCTGGCGACGGAACACCCGATGCACCGGCTGCTGCAGGGGGAAGTCGGTTCCGGTAAGACGATGGTGGCCCTCCGCGCCATGCTCGCCGTCGTCGACGCGGGTGGTCAGGCGGCCATGCTCGCCCCCACCGAGGTGCTCGCCCAGCAGCACCATCGCTCGATCACCGAGATGATGGGCGAGCTGGCCGAGGGCGGCATGCTCGGCGGCGCGGACCATGCCACCAAGGTCGTCCTCCTCACCGGCTCGATGGGCACGGCCGCCCGCCGTCAGGCGATGCTGGACCTGGTCACGGGCGATGCGGGCATCGTGATCGGCACGCACGCGCTGATCGAGGACAAGGTCCAGTTCCACGACCTCGGCCTGGTGGTCGTGGACGAGCAGCACCGCTTCGGCGTGGAACAGCGAGACGCCCTGCGCGGCAAGGGCAAGCAGCCTCCCCACCTCCTCGTCATGACCGCGACCCCCATCCCGCGCACGGTCGCGATGACGGTCTTCGGCGACCTGGAGACCTCGGTCCTGGACCAGCTCCCGGCCGGCCGCTCCCCGATCGCCACCCATGTCGTCCCCGCCGCCGACAAGCCCCACTTCCTGGCCCGCGCCTGGGAGCGGGTCAGGGAGGAGGTCGGGAACGGCCACCAGGCGTACGTCGTCTGCCCCCGCATCGGAGACGAGGAGGAGGACCCGAAGAAGGCGAAGAAGTCGGCCGAGGACGAGGCGGAGAAGCGCCCCCCGCTCGCCGTCCTGGACGTGGCCGACCACTTGGCCAAGGGCCCGCTGAACGGTCTGCGGGTGGAGGTCCTGCACGGCCGTATGCACCCCGACGACAAGGACGCGGTGATGCGCCGCTTCGCCGCCGGCGACACGGACGTCCTGGTCGCCACCACGGTCATCGAGGTCGGCGTGAACGTCCCCAACGCCACGGCCATGGTCATCATGGACGCCGACCGCTTCGGCGTCTCCCAGCTCCACCAGCTGCGCGGCCGCGTGGGCCGGGGCTCGGCGCCCGGCCTCTGCCTCCTGGTCACGGAGATGCCGGAGGCGAGCGCGGCCCGCCAGCGCCTGACGGCCGTCGCCTCGACCCTGGACGGCTTCGAGCTCTCGCGGATCGACCTGGAACAGCGCAGAGAGGGCGACGTCCTCGGCCAGGCCCAGTCGGGCGCCCGCTCCAGCCTCCGCGTCCTCGCCGTGATCGAGGACGAGGAGATCATCGCGGAGGCGAGAGAGGAGGCGACGACGCTGGTGGCCCGAGACCCCGAGCTGACCGACCTCCCGGGCCTGCGAACGGCCCTGGACGCCCTCTTGGACGAGGAGAGGGAGCAGTACTTGGAAAAGGGGTGAGTGGAAGCGCCCCTTCAGGGGCGCGGGGCTGTGTCCATATGCGGCTCCGCCGCGCGGGCGCGAGCAACCACGACGCACGTGCTGCCAAACTGAATCCGCAACCACCCCGGACCGAGGATTCAAAATGACCCGCGTGATCGCAGGCGCAGCCGGCGGACGTCGGCTGACCGTGCCGCCCGGCACCGGTACCCGCCCCACTTCGGACCGCGCACGCGAGGGCCTCTTCTCCACCTGGCAGTCCCTCCTCGGCGGCCCCCTGGACGGCGAACGCGTCCTCGACCTCTACGCCGGTTCCGGCGCCGTAGGCCTGGAGGCCCTCTCCCGTGGTGCCGGCCACACCCTCCTCGTGGAGGCCGACGCCAGAGCCGCCCGCGTCGTACGTGAAAACGTAAAGAATCTGGGCCTCCCCGGCGCCGAAGTACGGGCGGGCAAAGCCGAACAGATCGTCCAGTCCCCGGCGCCGGCACAGCCGTACGACATCGTCTTCCTGGACCCCCCGTACCGAGTCACAGATCACGATCTTCGGGAGATTCTCCTCACACTCCACTCTGGGGGCTGGCTAGCGCCCGACGCCCTCGTCACCGTGGAGCGCAGCACCAGAGGCGGCACCTTCGGCTGGCCGGACGGCTTCGAGGCCCTCCGGTCCCGTCGCTACGGCGAGGGAACGTTTTGGTACGGTCGCGCCGCCTCTACGTGCGAAGACGCACGATGACCGGACCGGAGAGCGAGGGATCACAAGTGCGCCGCGCCGTCTGTCCCGGGTCGTTCGACCCGATCACCAACGGACACCTCGACATCATTGCCCGAGCGTCCCGTCTCTACGACGAGGTCTACGTCGCGGTGATGATCAACAAGTCCAAGAAGGGCCTGTTCGAGATCGACGAGCGGATCGACCTGATCCGCACGGTCACCGCCGACTACGGCAACGTCCGCGTCGAGGCGTTCCACGGCCTCCTCGTCGACTTCTGCAAGCAGCGCGAGATCCCCGCCATCGTCAAGGGCCTGCGGGCCGTCAGCGACTTCGACTACGAGTTGCAGATGGCCCAGATGAACAACGGCCTGACCGGCGTCGAGACGCTTTTCGTGCCGACCAACCCCACCTACAGCTTCCTCTCCTCGTCTCTGGTGAAGGAGGTGGCCCAGTGGGGCGGCGACGTATCGCACCTGGTTCCGCCGGCCGTTTTCGAGGCCCTCAACAAGCGTATTCACAGGGACTGATGGGGCTACAGTCGTCCCGTCCGTCTCCAACACAGCTGTAGAGAGTGGCGAGCGCAGGGTGGACGTACAGAAGAAGCTCGACGAGATCGTGGCCACGGTCTCCGGTGCCCGGGCCATGCCCATGTCGGCGTCGTGCGTGGTCAACCGTGCCGATCTGCTCGCGATGCTCGAAGAGCTGCGCCAGGCGCTGCCCGGCTCCCTCGCCCAGGCCCAGGAGCTGATCGGCGACCGGGACCAGATGGTCGAGCAGGCGCGGATGGAGGCCGAGCGGATCATCGAGACCGCGCACGCCGAGCGCGGCTCGCTGATCTCGGACACCGAGGTGGCCCGCCGCTCGCAGGCCGAGGCCGACCGGATCCTCGGCGAGGCCCGCCAGGAGGCCGAGGAGGTCCGCGCGGACGCCGACGACTACGTCGACTCCAAGCTCGCCAACTTCGAGGTCGTCCTCACCAAGACCCTCGGCTCGGTCGGCCGCGGCCGCGAGAAGCTGCTCGGCACGGGCCCCGGCCTCGACGAGCAGGGCTACGAGGACGAGGACGCCCCCGAGCGCAGCCACGACCCCGAGACCCTGCGCCGGGACGCCGACGCCTACGTGGACACCAAGCTGGGCGCCTTCGAGGCGGTGCTCGCCAAGACCCTGGAGGCCGTCGGCAAGGGCCGCGCCAAGCTGCACGGCCGGATCGCCACCGACGACCTCGGCGCCCTGGCCGACGACAACACCACCTTCCAGCACTCCAGCGACGCCGACTACCTCGCCGACCTCGCGGCGCTCGCCGACCAGGACGAGCGGGCGGCCCAGGCGGCCCAGGCCGAGCAGCCCGCCGCCGCACAGCCCCAGCAGCCGCAGTACGACCAGCAGCCCGTGCAGCAGGATCCCTACGGCTATCCACAGCAGCAGCCCGCCTACGCCCAGCAGGACGCGTACGGCTACCAGCAGCAGGACCCCTACGGTTACCAGCAGGCCGACCCGTACGCCGCCTACCAGGGCTACGACACCGGCCAGCAGCCCGTCTACGACCCCCAACAGCAGCAGCCGGCCGCCCAGCACCAGGCGCACCAGTCGTACGCCCTCGACGAGACCAGCCTCTTCGACACCGGCATGATCACTCCGGAGCAGCTGAGGGCGTACGAGCAGGGGCGGGGCCTGTAGAGACCCACCGGATTGGGCCGACAGCGAAAGGTCCAGTATCCTGGCTCTTCGGTCGCGTCTACGTCCGCGATCAACGCTGCCCGGGGAGACCTTCCGGACGGCGTCCCTCTGAACTCGAAGATCGAAAGCAGGAATGGCTCCTCACGCGCGCCTCGACCACCGCAACCCGTTCGTGTTCGACACACACGAGCTGGGGCGGCGTCCCGGTGCCCTGCAGCGCCTGACCCGCACGGTCGACGCCCCCAAGGACTTCGGTATCAAGGGGGTCATCGGAGTGCCGGAAGGCGCCCCGGTGGAGCTCGAACTCCGGCTCGAGTCGGTCATGGAAGGTGTGCTCGTCACCGGCACCGCCCGTGCACAGGCCGAGGGGGAGTGCGTAAGGTGTCTGGAGCCGGTCGAGCAGGAGCTCGAAGCGGACTTCCAGGAACTGTTCTCGTACCCTGACGCCGACGACCGGGGCCGCGTGATCGCGGAACCGGGCGACGACGCCGAGGACGACGAGGACAGGTACTTCATCGAGGACGGCTTGTTCGACCTCGAACCCGTGCTGCGCGATGCGGTGGTGCTCGCACTGCCGATGCAGCCGGTGTGCCAGGACGACTGTGCGGGACTGTGCTCCGAGTGCGGAGTGCGTCTCGCGGACGACCCGGACCACCACCACGACGCCGTCGACATCCGTTGGGCGGCTTTGCAGGGACTCGCCGGTTCCACGAAGGACGGCGAGAAGGACGAGATGAGCGGCGCTGACGCGGAAGCGGGCGTCGACGAGAAGCAGGAGAAGTAGCCGTGGCTGTTCCGAAGCGGAAGATGTCGCGCAGCAACACGCGCCACCGCCGGTCGCAGTGGAAGGCTGCGGTCCCCACCCTGGTTGCGTGCGAGCGCTGCCACGAGCCCAAGCAGCAGCACATCGCGTGCCCGTCTTGCGGCACCTACAACAAGCGCCAGGTCCTCGAAGTCTGAGCGGCCAGGTGAGAGGCACTGTGTCCAGTCCCAAGAAGGCGGATGACGCCAAGGCGGACCCATCCGCCAAGAAGAAAACGGACAGCACGGCCTCGTCCCACACGCTTCTGGAAGGGCGGCTCGGCTACAAGCTCGAGTCCGCCCTTCTGGTGCGTGCACTGACCCACCGTTCCTACGCGTACGAGAACGGCGGTCTGCCGACGAACGAGCGGCTGGAGTTCCTCGGTGACTCCGTCCTCGGTCTCGTCGTCACGGACACGCTGTACAACACTCACCCGGACCTGCCCGAGGGCCAGCTGGCCAAGCTCAGGGCCGCCGTGGTGAACTCGCGTGCGCTAGCGGAGGTGGGCCGCGGTCTCGACCTGGGCTCCTTCATCCGGCTCGGCCGCGGTGAAGAGGGCACGGGCGGCCGGGACAAGGCGTCCATCCTCGCCGACACCCTGGAAGCGGTGATCGGCGCGGTCTATCTCGACCAGGGCCTCGACTCGGCGTCCGAGCTGGTGCACCGGCTCTTCGACCCGCTGATCGAGAAGTCCTCGAACCTCGGAGCCGGCCTGGACTGGAAGACCAGTCTCCAGGAGCTCACCGCGACGGAGGGCCTCGGCGTGCCCGAGTACCTGGTCACGGAGACCGGCCCCGACCACGAGAAGACCTTCACTGCTGCCGCCCGCGTCGGAGGCGTCTCGTACGGCACCGGCACCGGCCGCAGCAAGAAGGAGGCGGAGCAGCAGGCCGCCGAATCCGCCTGGCGCGCCATCCGCGCCGCGGCGGACGAGCGCGCCGAGGCCGCGGCAGCCGAGCAGGCGGCCAAGGCCGAAGCCGAGGAGGACCACGGTCCGTCCTCCGCCGCCTCCGCCTGACGAACAGCGCAGCCCGAGCGCCCGCCACCATTCCACGGAGGCGGGCGCTCGGATCTTCCACGGTTCCGCTTGGTTCCGCACGGTCCTGCACGGGAGTCCCGATGCCCGAATTGCCCGAGGTCGAGGTCGTACGGCGCGGCCTGGAGCGATGGGTCGCCCATCGCGTCGTGGCCGAGGCCGAGGTGCTGCACCCGCGTGCCGTACGACGGCACGTCGCCGGAGCCGACGACTTCGCGCACCGCCTCAAGGACCACCGCATCGGCACCCCGAGCCGGCGCGGCAAGTACCTGTGGCTGCCGCTGGAGGACACCGGCCAGTCGGTCCTCGCGCACCTCGGCATGAGCGGCCAGCTGCTGGTGCAGCCGCACGAGGCACCGGACGAGAAGCACCTCAGAATCCGCGTCAGATTCGCCGACGAGGTCGACACCGAACTGCGCTTCGTCGACCAACGCACCTTCGGCGGGCTGTCGTTGCACGACAACACCCCCGACGGACTGCCCGACGTCATCGCGCACATCGCCCGCGACCCCCTCGACCCGCTGTTCGACGACGAGGCCTTCCACCAGGCCCTGCGCCGGAAGCGGACCACCATCAAGAGGGCGCTGCTCGACCAGTCGTTGATCAGCGGGGTCGGCAACATCTACGCGGACGAGGCCCTCTGGCGCGCCCGTATCCACTACGAACGTCCGACCGCCGGCTTCACCCGCCCGCGCACCGCCGAACTCCTCGGCCATGTACGGGATGTGATGAACGCGGCCCTGGCCGTCGGGGGCACCAGCTTCGACAGCCTGTACGTCAACGTGAACGGCGAGTCGGGGTACTTCGACCGCTCGCTGGACGCCTACGGCAGGGAAGGGCTGCCCTGCCGGCGGTGCGGTACGCCGATGCGCAGGCGGCCCTGGATGAACCGGTCCAGCTACTTCTGCCCGACGTGTCAGCGGGCGCCGCGCGTCTCGTCGTAACGCCCGCGGGCGGCCAGCACCTCGTCCATCCGGCTCTCCACGAAGTGCACGACGGACAGCAGGCGTTCGGCGACCTCGCGGCCGAGCGGGGTGAGTTCGTAGTCGACGCGGGGCGGGTTGGTCGGCTGTGCCTCGCGGTGCACCAGGCCGTCGCGCTCCAGCGCCTGCAGCGTCTGGGAGAGCATCTTCTCGCTGACGCCGTCCACGCGCCGGCGCAGCTCGTTGAACCGGAACGACCCCTCGTGCAGCGCGCTCAGGGTGAGTCCGCCCCAGCGGCCCATGACGTGTTCGAGCGTGGTGCGCGAGGGACAGGCCCGGGCGAAGGCGTCGTACGGAGGGGGCATCTCCTCCGCGCGGTCCTGGGTGATGGTCATGCGTCCAGCGTACGGGAGCACAGCGCTAACCGGCAGGGTGCGCTAACCATTGGTTAGCGCACCCTGCCGGTTCAAATACGGGCTCGGTACGGGCTCAGTACCCGAAGTCCTGTGTCCACCACGGTCCGCCCTCGCCGAAGTGCACCCCGACCCCGAGGGTCTTGAAGTCGCAGTTCAGGATGTTGGCGCGGTGGCCCTCGCTGTTCATCCAGGCGTCCATCACGGCCTGGGCGGTGGCCTGGCCGCGGGCTATGTTCTCGCCGCCGAGGTTGGATATGCCGGCCGCCGCGGCCCGGTCCCACGGGGTCTTGCCGTCCGGGTCGGTGTGGTCGAAGAAGTTCCGCGCGGCCATGTCGTCGCTGAACCCCTCGGCCAGCTTGGTCAGCGAGGAGTTCGCCGCCAGCGCGCTGCAGCCGACCTTGGCCCGCTCCTCGTTCACCAGCTTCAGCACCTCGGCCTCGACGACGGACTCCTCGGACACGGTGACCGGCGCGGCGGTCTTCACCGGTGCCTTGGTCGCCGTCCTGGAGGGCGTGGCCGTCGGCTGCTCGGACGGCGTGGTGCTGGGCGGAGTGGCGCCGGAGGTCGGCCCCGCCTCCGTCGGCGCGGGCGACGCGGAGGCGGACTTCGAGGGGGAGCCGGAGGCGGACGCGGTCGGCGTCGGCGAGGCGGAGCGCCGGGTGTCCCGGCTGGTCGAGGCGCCGGCGGTGTCCCGGCTCTCGGCGCTGCCGGAGGTGCCGCCCTGCTCCGCGGCCGTGTTGCTGGGCACGCCGTCGGCCTGCACCTGCTCGCCGCCGGTGGTGCCGCTGGTGCCGCCGAGCTTGTAGTTCTCCAGGCCGGGCACCAGGCCGGTGGCCACCGCGACCGTGCCGATGGCGACGGCGGCCGAGACCCCGAGCAGCCCCGTGGCCACGGGCCGCCCGCCCTTCTTCCTGCGCCGGTGCCCACCGTCCGAGCGGGAACCACCCCCGGTCCGGGTGAAATCCTCGGCCGGGAAGTCGGCGGTGTTCATGAAGCGGGCGTAGTCGTCCTCGTTCGCGAACAGGTAGGCCGAACTGCGCGCGTTGGTGTCGGCGTACTCCTCCCGGTGCAGGTAGGGCGCGGTGCCCGTGCCGAACCGGAGGGCTGCGTAGGAGTCCTGCGGATCGTGGCCGCCGGTGTACGAGCCGTCGTTCTCCGTGACCCCCGTGGCGCGGCCCGTGGCGGCGCGGCCGGCGGCTGAGCGTCGGTGGCGTCCCATGTCCTTGCCTTCTTCCCTCGTCCTCGTGGTCGGGGCCGACCAGGGGCCGATGTGGCCAATGACTCCTTCTGGTCAACCAGGCTCACTCGATCGAGTGAGTTTCATACGAGATTCATTGGGTGGGGACGGTACCCCATACCGCTGGGGGAGGAAGTGTCCCGAGTGACATTGGCCGGTTAGGTTGCACCCATGAGCGAGGATGTACGACTGGTCGCCTGGGTCCGTGGATACGTCCAGGGCGTGGGCTTTCGCTGGTTCACACGGGCCAAGGCACTGGAGATCGGCGGGCTGAGTGGTTTTGCTCTCAATTTGGGCGACGGCCGCGTCCAGGTGGTCGCGGAGGGTACCCGGGAGGGCTGCGAAGGACTGCTCGACTGGCTCCAGGGCGATGACACGCCCGGGCAGGTCGAGGGTGTCACCGAGATCTGGGACACACCCCGGGGCGGTTACGACGGCTTCGCCATCCGCTGAGTCCGCTCTGTAAAGCCGCGCAGGCGGAAGCGGAGCAATCTGCCACCGGCATGTGCCCCGAGCAGAAATGGCCTGGTGGTTGCCAAGAATCGCCGGCCGTGGCAGGCTCCGCAAATACAGATGATCGCCACGCCCTGAGGGCCCCGCAGGAGTCGCAGCGCCGCCCGTCCAGGGCCGCCGGCCCGCGGTTTCGCCCGCCAATACGGGGTGTGATCGTGTTGACCGTCAAACTTTTTGGTGAGACGCTGAAAGCCCCGCGCACCTTAGCTGTTTGGCATGGAGCAACGTCGAGCAACACTCGGATGTGTCAAGCACCGCGGGTGCGAATCCCTCACGACCCACACCGCTTCGGTCGGTCACTCAGTGTGGAGGACCATCCATCATGGCAAAGGCGCTTCTCGGTTACGTCGGCGGCTCCGACCCGCGACTCCTCGCCGAGATGCGACGGCTCCAGCAGCGTGTCCAGGACCTCGAATCCGAGCTCGTACGGATCCAGGCCGAGAACGACGCGCTGACGGCTGCCGCTTCTCCCGACAGGATCATGGAGAGCATCGACGCACACCAGGCGGAGCCTGCGCTCACCTGATCGCTGCATCGCTCCACAACAGCACATGCGGCGGTTGGGCAGCCCTTTCAGCCGCTTAAGTTGTCAAGATTTGCAAGGGACGCCCCGGCGTCCCTTCTTTCTTGTCTTTCTTGCCCGCCCGCTTGTAGCCCCGCGCATCCTTTCACCCTCTTTAACGTCTGGTGTGCCCTGCATGTTCATGCGCGAAACCGCGGGGTTGCGAGGCTTCGTGGAGTGGGGTAGCGGGGCCGGGTAGAGTCCGACGGCGTGCACCTCAAGGCCCTGACCCTCCGCGGGTTCAAATCGTTCGCCTCGGCGACCACGCTCCGGTTCGAGCCGGGGATCACGTGTGTCGTCGGTCCGAACGGTTCGGGCAAGTCCAACGTCGTCGACGCGCTCACCTGGGTCATGGGCGAGCACAGCGCCAAGTCGCTGCGCGGCGGCAAGATGGAGGACGTCATCTTCGCCGGCACCACCGGCCGCCCCCCGCTGGGCCGCGCCGAGGTGTCCCTGACCATCGACAACTCCGACGGCGCCCTGCCCATCGAGTACGCCGAGGTCACCATCACGCGGATCATGTTCCGCAACGGCGGCAGCGAGTACCAGATCAACGGTGACACCTGCCGTCTCCTCGACATCCAGGAACTGCTCTCCGACTCCGGCATCGGCCGCGAGATGCACGTCATCGTCGGCCAGGGCCAGCTCGACTCCGTCCTGCACGCGGACCCGATGGGCCGCCGCGCCTTCATCGAGGAGGCGGCCGGCGTCCTCAAGCACCGCAAGCGCAAGGAGAAGGCGCTGCGGAAACTGGACGCGATGCAGGCGAACCTCGCGCGCGTGCAGGACCTGACGGACGAGCTGAGGCGCCAGCTGAAGCCGTTGGGCCGCCAGGCCGCGGTCGCCCGCCGGGCCGCCGTCATCCAGGCGGACCTCCGCGACGCCCGCCTGCGCCTGCTGGCCGACGATCTCGTACGACTCCGCCAGGCGCTCCAGACCGAGATCGCCGACGAGGCCGCCCTCAAGGAACGCAAGGAAGCCGCCGAGCAGGAGCTGAAGAAGGCCCTCCAGCGGGAGGCACTCCTGGAGGACGAGGTACGGCGGCTCACGCCACGCCTCCAGCGGGCCCAGCAGACCTGGCACGAGCTCTCCCAGCTCGCCGAACGCGTCCGCGGCACGATCTCGCTGGCCGACGCCCGGGTGAAGAGCGCGACCTCCGCGCCCCCCGAGGAGCGGCGCGGGCGTGACCCCGAGGACATGGAGCGCGAGGCGCACCGCATCCGTGAGCAGGAGGCCGAGCTGGAGGCCGCCCTGGACGCGGCCGAGCGCGCCCTCGACGACACCGTCGCGCACCGCGCCGAGCTGGAGCGCGAGTTGGCCCTGGAGGAACGGCGTCTGAAGGACGTGGCCCGGTCCATCGCCGACCGGCGCGAGAGCCTGGCCCGGCTGAACGGCCAGGTCAACGCGGCCCGTTCGCGCGCCGCGTCCGCGCAGGCGGAGATCGACCGGCTGGCCGCCGCCCGCGACGAGGCCCAGGAGCGGGCGGTCGCCGCGCAGGAGGAGTACGAGGCGCTCAAGGCGGAGGTCGACGAGCTCGACGCCGGTGACGAGGAACTCGCCGAACAGCATGAGCAGGCCAAGCGGCAGCTGGCCGAGGCGGAGACGGCCCTGACCGCAGCCCGCGAGGCGGTCACGGCGGCGGAACGCAAGCGCGCCGCGACCCAGGCCCGCCACGAGGCGCTGGCGCTGGGCCTGCGCCGCAAGGACGGCACGGGGATACTGCTGGGCGCCCGGGACCGCCTCACCGGAATCCTCGGCCCGGCAGCAGAACTCCTGACGATCACCCCGGGCCACGAGGTCCCCCTGGCAGCGGCTTTCGGCGCGGCGGCGGACGCGATCGCGGTCACGACCCCGGCCTCCGCGGCAGACGCGATCCGCCTACTGCGCAAGCAGGACGGCGGCCGCGCGACCCTACTCCTGGCAGACGCCCCGGACGACCCCGGCCCCCGCACCGAAGCGCCCCGCACTGAGACGCCCCATAGGGGCGCGGGGAACGGCGCGCCCAGCCACAACGACGCGGCACCGGACCGACGACCGCTGGGCACACCGCTGGTCAATGCCGGCGACGAGGCAGCGCCCCATGGGGGCGCGGGGAACGGCGCGCTCAGCCCCCACGCACCCGCAGACGACCGGCGACCCTCCACGGCACCGCCTGCGCAGCGACCCGCCGCAGACCTCGTCCGCGGCCCCACCGACCTGATGCCCGCCGTACGGCGACTGCTCAGGAACATCGTCGTGGTCGACACCCTCGAAGACGCCGAGGACCTGGTCTACCGGCGCCCCGATCTCACCGCCGTGACCGCCGAAGGCGACCTCCTCGGCGCCCACTTCGCGCACGGCGGCTCCGCCGGCGCGCCCAGCCTCCTCGAAGTGCAGGCCTCGGTCGACGAAGCCGCCGCCGAACTGGAAGAGCTGGCCGTCCGCTGCGAGGAACTGTCCGAGGCACAGCACACCGCCCAGGCCCGGCGCAGGGAGTGTGCCGCGCGAGTCGAGGAACTGGGGGAGCGGCGCAGGGCCGCCGATCGGGAGAAGTCGGCGGTGGCGCAGCAGCTCGGCCGGCTCGCCGGCCAGGCCCGCGGCGCGGCCGGCGAGGCGGAACGGTCCACGGCGGCAGCCGCCCGCGCCCAGGACTCGCTAGACAAGGCCCTGGAAGAGGCCGAGGTGCTCGCCGAGCGGCTGGCCGTGGCCGAGGAGATGCCCGTCGAGGAGGAGCCGGACACCTCGGCACGGGACCGGCTCGCCGCCGACGGCGCCAACGCCCGCCAGACCGAGATGGAGGCCCGCCTCCAGGTCCGTACCCACGAGGAGCGGGTCAAGGGCCTCGCCGGCCGCGCCGACTCCCTCGACCGCGCCGCCCGCGCGGAGCGCGACGCACGCGCACGTGCCGAGCAGCGCAAGGCCCGGCTGCGCCATGAGGCCGGCGTCGCGGAGGCCGTCGCCTCCGGTACGCGCCAGCTGCTCGCGCATGTAGAGGTCTCGGTCGGCCGGGCGGAGCAGGAGCGTGCCGCCGCCGAGGCCGCGAAGGCGCTGCGCGAGCGCGAGCTGACCGCCGCCCGCACCACCGGCCGCGACCTCAAGGCGGAACTCGACAAGCTCACGGACTCGGTGCACCGCGGCGAGGTGCTCGGCGCCGAGAAGCGCATGCGCATCGAGCAGTTGGAGACCAAGGCCCTTGAGGAGCTGGGCGTCGAGCCGGCGGGGCTCGTCGAGGAGTACGGCCCGCACCAGCCGGTGCCGCCCTCGCCGCCCGCCGAGGGCGAGGTGCTGCCGGACGACCCCGAGCACCCGCGCAACCAGCCCAAGTCCTTCCACCGCGCCGAGCAGGAGCGCCGGCTCAAGGCGGCCGAACGCGCCTACCAGCAGCTCGGCAAGGTCAACCCGCTGGCGCTGGAGGAGTTCGCGGCCCTTGAAGAACGGCACAAGTTCCTCAGCGAGCAGCTGGAGGACCTGAAGAAGACCCGGGCCGACCTGCTTCAGGTCGTGAAGGAGGTCGACGAACGCGTCGAGCAGGTCTTCACCGAGGCCTTCCGGGACACGGCCCGCGAATTCGAGGGTGTCTTCAGCCGCCTGTTCCCCGGGGGCGAGGGCCGGCTGATCCTGACCGACCCCGACAACATGCTCACCACGGGCGTGGACGTCGAGGCCCGCCCGCCCGGCAAGAAGGTCAAGCGGCTCTCCCTGCTGTCCGGCGGCGAGCGCTCACTGACCGCCGTCGCGATGCTGGTGTCGATCTTCAAGGCGCGCCCGAGCCCGTTCTACGTCATGGACGAGGTCGAGGCGGCCCTGGACGACACCAACCTGCAGCGGCTGATCCGCATCATGCAGGAGCTCCAGGAGTCCTCGCAGCTCATCGTGATCACGCACCAGAAGCGCACGATGGAGGTCGCCGACGCGCTGTACGGCGTGTCCATGCAGGGCGACGGTGTGTCGAAGGTCATCAGCCAACGCCTCCGCTGAGTTTGCGTGCGCTCTACACCGACCCTCCACGGCAGATCCGCGCCCTGACCTGCGCATCCCGTTCATCTATTCAACTATTGAACGCAAATCCCTTCACCATGCCTTCAAGCTCACATCGCCTGCGGTATTGACTTCGAAACTTGAAGGCATAGTCTCTGCAACGTTGCTTTTACCTTCAGGTGTGAGCGGTGCGAAGCTGTGCGCCACTTGAACCTGAGAGGGCTCACCCCCACCCCGGCAGCGTTGCCGGTGGCCCGAGGAGTTTCTTGTGACCAGCACAGCGCAGGCACGTCAGCCAGGAGCCGGGACGGCTCACCCCGATCATCTCGGGCACGTCATCTTCATCGCGGCGGCGGCCGCGATGGGCGGCTTCCTCTTCGGCTACGACAGCTCTGTCATCAACGGCGCCGTCGAGGCGATCCGGAGCCGCTACGACATCGGCTCCGCGGCCCTCGCCCAGGTCATCGCCATCGCGCTGATCGGCTGCGCCATCGGCGCCGCGACCGCCGGCCGGATAGCCGACCGGATCGGCCGTATCCGCTGCATGCAGATCGCCGCCGTGCTGTTCACCGTCAGCGCCGTCGGTTCGGCGCTGCCCTTCGCCCTCTGGGACTTCGCCTTCTGGCGGATCGTCGGCGGCTTCGCCATCGGCATGGCCTCGGTGATCGGCCCCGCCTACATCGCGGAGGTCGCCCCACCGGCCTACCGCGGTCGCCTCGGCTCCTTCCAGCAGGCCGCGATCGTCATCGGCATCGCCATCTCGCAGCTGGTCAACTGGGGTCTGCTCAACGCCGCCGGCGGCGACCAGCGCGGCCACCTGATGGGCCTGGAGGCCTGGCAGGTCATGCTCGGCGTCATGGTGATCCCGGCCGTCCTCTACGGCCTGCTCTCCTTCGCGATCCCCGAGTCCCCGCGCTTCCTGATCTCCGTCGGCAAGCACGACCGCGCCCGCGAGATCCTCGAAGAGGTCGAGGGCAAGAGCGCCGACCTGGGCGCCCGCGTCGCCGAGATCGAGCACGCGATGAAGAGCGAGCACAAGTCCACGTTCAAGGACCTGCTCGGCGGCTCCTTCTTCTTCAAGCCGATCGTCTGGGTCGGCATCGGCCTCTCGGTCTTCCAGCAGTTCGTCGGCATCAACGTCGCGTTCTACTACTCCTCCACCCTGTGGCAGTCGGTGGGCGTCGACCCGACGGACTCGTTCTTCTACTCCTTCACGACGTCGATCATCAACATCGTCGGCACCGTGATCGCGATGATCTTCGTGGACCGCATCGGCCGCAAGCCGCTGGCGCTGATCGGCTCCGTCGGCATGGTGATCGGCCTCGGCCTTGAGGCCTGGGCCTTCTCCTACGACCTGGTCGACGGCAAGCTGCCGGCCGCGCAGGGCTGGACCGCCCTGATCGCCGCGCACGTCTTCGTCCTCTTCTTCGCCCTGTCCTGGGGTGTGGTCGTCTGGGTCTTCCTCGGCGAGATGTTCCCGAACAAGATCCGCGCCGCCGCGCTGGGCGTGGCCGCCGCCGCGCAGTGGATCGCCAACTGGGCGATCACCGCGAGCTTCCCGTCGCTGGCCGACTGGAACCTCTCCGCGACCTACGTGATCTACACGGTCTTCGCGGCCCTCTCCATCCCGTTCGTCCTCAAGTACGTCAAGGAGACGAAGGGCAAGGCCCTGGAGGAGATGGGCTGACCCGCGCAGCCCCCCGCACTCGAGGAGACGGGCCAAGTCCCCGCTGCCCCTCTCCTCGTACCCCCGCCGCCCCGCCCGGTCACTGCCCGGGCGGGGCGGCGGTTCACTTTCTGACCTGCCGTTCTCTCTGCCGGCATGGGCCGGCCGCCGCACCTCGCCCCCGCTACGCCGGCAGCGCCGGAAGCACGGCCTCCGCGAACAACCGCAGGCTCCGCCACCCCTCCGCCACCGGCATCCCGCCCGCCAGCGGATGCAGCACCAGGTTGTCCAGCCCCGCCGCCACGCACTCCTCCGGCGCGAGGATCCGGTAGACGCCCTCCGCGCGCAGCTCCTCCACCGTCGTCGCGGCCGACCGCACCGCCGAGCGGATGTCCCCCGACTGCCAGGAGGCATACGTCCGGGCCTCGTGCAGGAAGTGCTCCCCGTACTCCGCCCACGCCCGGTCCGGGTCCTCGGCGATGTGCAGCAACGGAGTCTCCGCGGTGGGCATCATCGTCCAGCCCTCCGTGCGGTACTCGGTGAGCTTCTCCTTGTAGTACGCCTCCAGCTCCGGCAGGTGCGCGCTCGGGAAGAACGGCAGGCCCAGCCGGGCGGCCCGGCGGGCGGCGGCCTTCGAGGAGCCGCCGACCAGCAGCAGGGGATGCGGATCGGTGAAGGGGCGCGGTGTGACCCGTACCGTACGGCCCCGGTACTCGAACTCCTCGCCGGTCCACGCCTTCAGCAGCGTCTCCAGCACCTCGTCCTGCAGCCGGCCGCGTCGTTTCCAGTCCACGTCGAACTGGGCGTACTCCTCCGGCCGGTAGCCGATCCCGACGACCGTGACCAGCCGGCCCCCGCTGAGCAGGTCAAGGACCGCGATGTCCTCCGCCAGCCGCAGCGGGTCGTGCAGCGGACCGATCACCGCCGACACGGTCACCGCGATGTTCCGCGTCGCCCCGAACACCGCGCCCGCGAAGGCGAACGGCGACGGCAGCCAGTTGTTGTCGACCCCGTGGTGCTCCTCGGTCTGGACGGTGGTGACCCCGTGTTCGTCGGCGTACGCGGCCATCTCCACGGCCGCCCGGTAACGGGCGCCCAGGGACGCGGAGTCGGCCCCGGGCTCGACGAGGTTGAAGCGAACGACCGAGACGGGCATGGGAGTTCCCCTTCACCTTGGCCGGGCGGGTGTGCGGGGACAGTAGCTGACGGTGCGTCAGACAGCCAGAGCCGTGGACCGCCCGGCCGACGCCGTCACCACCGCCGGCTTCGGCAGCACCGCGTACAGCAGGCCGGAGACGACGATCGTCGCGAGCCAGCCGAGGCCGTACAGGCCGACGGGGTTGTTCTGCGCGAGCGGACCGGTGAACCAGTCGGACGTGGTGAAGAGGAGGCCGGTCGCCAGGCCGAGCGCCCAGGCCGTCACGGCGGCGGGGGAGAAGCCCGCCCGGTACCAGTAGGCGCCGGCCGGGCTCGTGTCGAGGAGGGCCGCGGTGTCGTACTCCCGGCGGCGGAGCATGTCGACGCCGAAGACGCCCACCCAGGCCGAGAACGCCACCGCGAGCAGCGACAGGAAGGCGATGAAGGAGCCCATGAAAGAGGTCGCGGCCAGCATCAGGACACCGCCGAGGACCAGCGAGATCACCGCGTTGACCGAGACCGCCCAGTGGCGGTGGACGCGGAAGCCGAGCGTCTGCGCGGTGAAGCCCGCCGAGTACATCGACATCGCGTTGATCAGCAGCATTCCGACCAGGGCGATGAGGAGATAGGGCACCGCGAGCCAGCGGGGGAGGGTCGCGCCGAGGAAGGAGACCGGGTCGGCCGCCTTGGCGAGGCCGGGCGTGGACGACGCCATCACATCGCCCATCAGGACCATCGGCAGTACGACGATCACCGCGCCGCCCACCGTGTTGCGTACGATCGCCGCCGAGGACGCCGTCCCCGGCAGATACCGGGTGAAGTCCGGTGCGGCCGGCGCCCAGCTCATCCCGCCCGCCGCGATCAGCCCGATCCCGGTGATCATCGCGGCCGTGGAGCCGGCGCGCTGCCCGAACACCTTCCCCCAGTCCGTCTCCGCGATCAGATAACCGAGAACCAGCACGGAGAAGGCGCCGAACAGCCAGGTCGCCCAGCGGTTGCAGCGCCGCACCGCCCTGATGCCCATGCCCGAGATCGCGAACGTGGTGATCACGAAGAGCAGCAGGGCCACGATGATCAATGCGGTGTTGCGCCTGACCCCGGTGAGGATGTCCAGGACGGCCAGCAGCGCATAGGCGCCGGTCACCGCGTTGATCGTCTCCCAGCCCCAGCGCGCGACCCAGATCAGCCCGCCGGGGAGCAGGTTGCCGCGCCGGCCGAAGACCGCGCGGGACAGGGCCATACCGGGCGCGCCACCGCGTTTGCCCGCGATGCCGATCAGTCCGACCAGGCCGTACGACACGATCGGCGCCGCGACGCCGACCACCAGGGCCTGCCAGAAGTTCAGCCCGAACGACACCGCCAGACCCGCGCCCATGGTCACCAGCAGAACGGTGATGTTGGCGGCGATCCAGATGGAGAGCAGTCCGCGGGTCGTCGCGGTGCGCTCGGAGTCGGGGACCGGTTCGATGCCCCGCGTTTCGAGTCCGTGATGCGCCAGTGACTCTTCGAGATGTTCGAGCGCGCCATCGTGGTGGGCGGTGGTGCTCATGTCAGCATCGTACGCTAGGCCGACTTATGCTCCTAAAAGCGACATGGTGTCGATGTCGGTGGCGAGGGCGTGTCACGGCCCACTGCATGAGCCATGACACGCCCTGGGTAGGCCATAGCGGACCCCACCCGTCGCGGATACTGGACGCGTTGTGACTCCGCCCGCGAGGGCTTCCCGTCGACACACGGCCGACGGCGGACCAGCCCGGCCCGGGGGCGCGCGGCCCCACCCTGAGAACGACTGGCCGCGCAGGGGGTCACGCATACTGGAGCGGTTATGGAAACCGTCATCCTTGCTGTAGTCATCGCCGTGGTCGTGCTCGCGGCGCTCGGCGGACTGGTCGTCGGCAGCCGGCGCAGGAAGTCGCTGCCCCCGCCGCCCCCCGCCGCGCCCGACATCACCGCGCCCCCGGCCGAGCCGCACGTCGGCGACGAGGCCGAGACGCCACGCGACGAACCGCGCCGGACGATAGAGGAGGTCGACCTTCCCGACGGCTCGGCTCCCGTCGTCGTGGAAGAGCCCCTCGTCCCCGAAGCGCCCGCGATCGAGATCCCGGAGCCCACCGCCGGCCGGCTGGTCCGGCTGCGCGCCCGGCTCTCCCGCTCCCAGAACGCCCTCGGCAAGGGGCTGCTCACGCTCCTGTCGCGCGAGCACCTCGACGACGAGACCTGGGAGGAGATCGAGGACACCCTGCTCACCGCCGACGTCGGTGTGCAGCCCACCACCGAACTGGTCGACCGGCTGCGCGAGCGCGTCAAGGTGCTCGGCACCCGCACCCCCGACGAGCTGCGCGGCCTGCTCCGCGAGGAGCTGCTCAAGCTGGTCGGCACCGACGCCGACCGCACGGTGAAGACCGAGCCGGAGGACCGCAAGCCGGGCATCGTGATGGTCGTCGGCGTCAACGGCACCGGCAAGACCACCACCACCGGCAAGCTCGCCCGTGTGCTCGTCGCCGACGGCCGTACGGTCGTCCTCGGCGCCGCCGACACCTTCCGGGCCGCCGCCGCGGACCAGCTCCAGACCTGGGGCGAGCGGGTCGGCGCCTACACCGTGCGCGGGCCCGAGGCCGGTGACCCCGCCTCCGTCGCCTTCGACGCGGTGAAGGAGGGCAAGGAGATGGGGGTCGACGTCGTCCTCATCGACACCGCCGGGCGCCTCCACACCAAGACCGGCCTCATGGACGAGCTCGGCAAGGTCAAGCGGGTCGTCGAGAAGCACGCCCCGCTCGACGAGGTGCTGCTCGTGCTCGACGCCACCACCGGGCAGAACGGCCTGGTCCAGGCCCGGGTGTTCGCCGAGGTCGTCGACATCACCGGCATCGTGCTCACCAAGCTGGACGGCACCGCCAAGGGCGGCATCGTGGTCGCGGTCCAGCGCGAGCTGGGCGTCCCCGTCAAGCTCATCGGCCTCGGCGAGGGCGCGGACGACCTGGCGCCGTTCGAGCCGGAGGCGTTCGTTGACGCCCTTATCGGTGACTGACGGCGGTAACTCCACCGGCCGCATCCGTGAGAAGCGCCCGATCCCCGAGGTGCAGTCGGGGACGGGCGCTTCGGCGTATGAGCCCCCGGCCGGTTATGCCCGCGAGCGGTGCGCCACGTAGGCCAGCGTCCCCAGCAGCAGCCGCGCGGCCGGTGGCCTGGTCGCCGAGTCCAGTGCCGGCGGCCGCAGCCAGCGCACCGGGCCCCGGCCGCCCCGGTCGGACGGCGGCGCGGTGATGTACGTACCGGAGCCGAGGCCGCGCAGGTCCAGCGAGGTCGGGTCGTCCCAGCCCATGCGGTAGAGCAGCTCGGGGAGTTCGGCGGCGGCGCCGGGGGCGACGAGGAAGTGGGCGCGGCCCTCCGGGGTGGCGGTGACCGGGCCGAGCGGGAGGCCCATGCGCTCCAGGCGGGCCAGGGCGCGGCGCCCGGCGGGCTCGGCGACCTCGACGACGTCGAACGCGCGGCCGACCGGCAGCATCACCGCCGCGCCCGGGAACTCGCCCCAGGCCTTGGTGACCTCGTCGAGCGTGGCCCCGGCGGACACCTGCGGCGCGAAGTCCAGCGGATGCGCCCCCGGCGTGGGGCAGCCGGTGTCCCCGCAGGAGCACGCGTCGGCCGCGGCCCGGGCGCCCGGCACCACGTCCCAGCCCCACAGACCGGTGAACTCGGCGACGGCGGTGCAATCCGACGAACGACCGCGCCGGCGTGTGCCGGAGCGGATCTCGCGAATGCCGCCGATCGTGAAGCCCATGCCCCCTCCAACGGGTCCGGCGCGCCGGTGGTTACGACACGGAACGGGACGGAAACGGAACGTGACGCTACGGCTCCGCCTTCCCCTGCGCCCGCAAGGTCACCGCGGCGCTCTGAAGCACTCCCGGTGGTGCACGTGGGGGCACGCGCCCCCAGATGCATCGTTCCGCCTACTCCCGGCCGTCCTATGTCAAGTGAATCGCGCCAAGGCCATCGTGAGTTCATTCGAAGGGGTGGCGAATGGTGGCGTTTCCGGGATCGCCATGGCTGGACCCGTGATCGTAGGATTACTTTGTGTGCACGAGGCCTGGGGGCACATGCACTCGTGGGTATGCCGGAGGCAACTCGGCATCCCGTTCGAAGGGTGAGAACTACCGGACGGGCGGCCGTATTTACCGGCATTCTGATAGGGCTTGGCGCATCCGGCATCAAGTGGTCTCAGGGATGGGGGCGTTCCAGTGGGCGGCAACGGCGGAAGCGGGACGACCGCGACCAGTACCGACAAGCGCCCCAATGAGCTGCTCAACTCGTGGTTCGTGCGCAGCGGCTGGTCGAAGGGCGAGCTGGCACGGCAAGTGAACCGCAGGGCACGCCAGTTGGGCGCGAACCACATCTCGACGGACACCTCCAGGGTGCGCCGCTGGCTCGACGGGGAGAACCCGCGCGAGCCGATCCCCAGGATCCTCTCCGAGCTGTTCTCCGAGCGGTTCGGCTGTGTCGTCTCGGTCGAGGACCTCGGTCTGCGGGCCGCCCGCCAGTCACCCTCCGCGACCGGCGTCGACCTGCCCTGGACGGGCCCGCAGACGGTGGCTCTGCTCAGCGAGTTCTCGCGCAGCGACCTGATGCTGGCGCGGCGCGGCTTCCTCGGAACCTCGCTGGTCCTGTCGGCGGGCCCGTCCCTCATCGAGCCCATGCAGCGCTGGCTCGTGCCCTCGCCCACCGCCCCGCCGGCGGCCCCCGAGCCGGTGGCGGAGTCCCGCCGCCCCGGCCGCCTCTCCAAGCCCGAGCTGGAGCTCCTGGAGTCCACCACGGTGATGTTCCGCCAGTGGGACGCCCAGTGCGGCGGCGGCCTGCGCCGCAAGGCGGTCGTGGGCCAGCTGCACGAGGTCACCGACCTCCTCCAGGAACCCCAGCCCGAGTCCACCGAGCGCAAGCTCTTCAAGGTCGCCGCCGAACTGGCCGAGCTGGCCGGCTGGATGTCGTACGACGTCGGGCTCCAGCCCACCGCCCAGAAGTACTTCGTCCTCGCCCTGCACGCGGCGAAGGAGGCCGGCGACAAGCCGCTCGGCTCGTACGTCCTCTCCAGCATGAGCCGCCAGATGATCCACCTCGGCCGCCCCGACGACGCCCTGGAGCTGATCCACCTCGCCCAGTACGGCAGCCGGGACTGCGCCAGTCCGCGCACCCAGTCGATGCTGTATGCGATGGAGGCCCGCGCCTACGCCAACATGGGCCAGCCCGGCAAGTGCAAGCGGGCCGTCCGGATGGCCGAGGACACCTTCGCCGAGGCCGACGAGTGGGACGACCCGGACCCCGACTGGATCCGCTTCTTCTCCGAGGCCGAGCTCTACGGCGAGAACAGCCACTCCTTCCGTGACCTCGCCTACGTGGCCGGCCGCAGCCCCACCTACGCCTCCCTGGCCGAGCCCCTGATGCAGAAGGCCGTGGAGCTGTTCGCCAAGGACTCCGAGCACCAGCGGTCGTACGCGCTCAACCTCATCGGCATGGCCACCGTGCACCTGCTGCGGGGCGAGCCCGAGCGGAGCACGGTTCTGGCCGCCGAGGCGATGGGAATCGCCAAGAAGGTGCGCTCCGAACGCGTGAACACTCGTATTCGAAAGACGGTCGACTCGGCCGTCCGCGAGTACGGCGACCTGGCGGCGGTCGTGGACCTCACCGAGCAGCTCGCCGTCGACCTTCCGGAGACCGCCGAAGCCGTCTGAACCCCGGTACTCCCCGGACCCCGGCCGCGGCCGGCCCTCCCGAACAGTCCGACTCGGCTCCCCCACGCCAGGTCATCGGAAGGCCGCCGCGGCCGGTTCTCTTCCTCCGCGAGCCGTCCGCGAGAAGGTTGCGTCACCATAACGATCCCGCAGCCGGACATCTCGCAATTCATCTACGCGTAACACACAGGGCGCCTTCGTCACTCCGGCGAAACAACGAGGGGCAACGACCGAAACCGCGCTGCGCCAATCTCATGGCGCATAACCGGCCCACCCCCCGCTTGACCGGACCGCTCACACGCTCCGACCCGCACGGGGCCGTACCAACCGACGAGGAGACGCCGATGGCACCAGCCGCCATCACGCTGGCAGCGGAGGCACCCAAGCTGTCTGCCGCTAACACGGGCTTCATGCTCATCTGTTCCGCCCTGGTGCTGCTCATGACGCCGGGTCTCGCCTTCTTCTACGGCGGCATGGTCCGCGTCAAGAGCACGCTGAACATGCTGATGATGAGCTTCATCAGCATCGGGATCGTCACCATCCTGTGGGTGCTCTACGGCTTCTCCCTCGCCTTCGGCGAGAGCAACGGCTTCATCGGCTTCGACTCCGACTGGCTGGGCCTGAGCAAGATCGGCCTGACGGACCTGTGGCCCGGCTACACCATCCCGATCTTCGTCTTCATGGTCTTCCAGATGATGTTCGCGGTCATCACCCCGGCCCTGATAAGCGGCGCCATCGCGGACCGCGTGAAGTTCTCGGCCTGGTCGCTCTTCGTCGCCCTGTGGCTCACGGTCGTCTACGTCCCGGTCGCCCACTGGGTGTGGGGCGCCGACGGCTGGGCCTACAAGCTCGGTGTGATCGACTTCGCCGGTGGTACCGCGGTCCACATCAACGCCGGTGCTGGCGCCCTCGGCGTCATCCTGGTCATCGGCAAGCGCGTCGGCTTCAAGAAGGACCCGATGCGCCCGCACAGCCTCCCGCTGGTCATGCTCGGCGCCGGTCTGCTGTGGTTCGGCTGGTTCGGCTTCAACGCCGGCTCGTGGCTCGGCAACGACGACGGCGTCGGCGCGCTGATGTTCGTCAACACGCAGGTTGCCACCGCCGCCGCCATGCTCGCCTGGCTCGCCTACGAGAAGATCCGGCACGGCGCGTTCACCACGCTGGGCGCCGCCTCCGGCGCGGTCGCGGGTCTGGTCGCGATCACCCCGTCCGGTGGTGCGGTCTCCCCGCTCGGCGCGATCGCCGTCGGCGCCATCGCCGGTGTCGCCTGCGCCGCGGCCGTCGGCCTGAAGTTCAAGTTCGGCTTCGACGACTCCCTCGACGTGGTCGGCGTCCACATGGTCGGCGGCATCATCGGCTCCCTGCTCATCGGCTTCTTCGCCACCGGCAAGGGCCAGTCCACCGCGACCGGCGTCTTCTACGGCGACCACTCCTTCACCCAGCTCTGGAAGCAGTGCGCCGGTGTCGGCGCGGTCCTCGCCTACTCGCTGGTCGTCTCGGCGGTCCTCGCCTTCCTCCTCGACAAGACCATCGGTATGCGGGTCTCCGAGGACGACGAGGTCTCCGGCATCGACCAGGCCGAGCACGCCGAGACTGCATACGACTTCAGCGGCACGGGCGGCGGTGTCGTCGGCTCCGTCTCCGCCGCGGCCCTGGCCGGCACCAGCAAGAAGGTGGACGCATGAAGCTCATCACCGCCGTCGTGAAGCCCCACCGGCTCGACGAGATCAAGGAGGCCCTGCAGGCCTTCGGCGTCCACGGCCTCACGGTCACCGAGGCCAGCGGCTACGGTCGGCAGCGCGGCCACACGGAGGTCTACCGTGGTGCCGAGTACACGGTCGACCTGGTGCCCAAGATCCGCATCGAGGTGCTGGCCGAGGACGACGACGCCGAGCAGCTGATCGACGTCATCGTCAAGGCCGCCCGCACCGGCAAGATCGGTGACGGCAAGGTCTGGTCGCTCCCGGTCGAGACCGCCGTACGGGTCCGCACCGGCGAGCGCGGACCGGACGCGCTGTAGAACAGAACCATCTGAATACAGGCAGGAGTCGCTGGGTGACGGGTACGGATGTTCGGAACGACACAGAGGACACGGGACCCAGCGGCTACGCGGCGGCCCGGCTGCGCCTCCTCACCGAGGAGGCGCGGTCCGGGCCGCCGCGCCGTACCGCCCTCGCGGAACTCACCGACGAATGGCTGACCGGCCTGTTCGCGGCCGCCACCGAGGGCATCAAGGGCGGCGTCTCCCTGGTCGCCGTCGGCGGCTACGGCCGCAGCGAGCTGTCCCCGCGCAGCGACCTGGACCTTCTGCTGCTGCACGACGGGGGCGACTCCGGCGCGGTGGCCGCCGTCGCCGACCGGCTCTGGTACCCCGTCTGGGACCTGGGCCTGGCCCTCGACCACTCCGTGCGCACCCCCGCCGAGGCCCGCAAGACCGCCGGCGAGGACCTCAAGGTCCAGCTCGGTCTCCTCGACGCCCGCCACATCGCCGGCGACCTCGGCCTCACCTCCGGACTGCGCACCGCGATCCTCGCCGACTGGCGCAACCAGGCACCCAAACGCCTCCCCGAACTCCAGGAGCTGTGCGCCGAGCGTGCCGAACGCCAGGGCGAGCTGCAGTACCTCCTGGAGCCGGACCTCAAGGAGGCCCGCGGCGGTCTCCGCGACGCCACCGCGCTGCGGGCCGTCGCCGCCTCCTGGCTGGCCGACGCCCCGCGCGAGGGCCTCGCCGACGCCCGCCGCCGCCTCCTCGACGTCCGTGACGCCCTGCACCTGACGACAGGACGCGCGACCGACCGCCTGGCGCTCCAGGAGCAGGACCAGGTCGCCGCCGAACTGGACCTCCTGGACGCGGACACCCTGCTGCGCCAGGTCTACGAGTCCGCGCGGGTCATTTCGTACGCCAGCGATGTCACCTGGCGCGAAGTGGGGCGCGTACTGCGTTCGCGCGCCGTCCGTCCGCGCCTGCGCGCCATGCTGGGCGGCGGCAAGCCGGTCCCCGAGCGCTCCCCGCTGGCCGAAGGCGTGGTGGAGCAGGACGGCGAGGTGGTGCTCGCCCGCGCCGCCCGCCCCGAACGCGACCCCGTGCTCCCGCTGCGTGCCGCGGCCGCCGCCGCCCAGGCCGGCCTCCCGCTCTCCCTGCACGCCGTACGGCGCATGGCCGCCACCGGGCGCCCCCTGCCCACGCCCTGGCCCGCCGAGGCCCGCGAACAACTGGTCACCCTGCTCGGCTCCGGCCGCCCCACCATCGACGTCTGGGAGGCGCTGGAGGCGGAAGGCCTGATCACCCGCCTGCTCCCGGACTGGGAGCGGGTGCGCTGCCGGCCGCAGCGCAACGCCGTGCACATCTGGACCGTCGACCGCCACCTCATCGAGACGGCCGTGCGCGCCTCCGAGTTCGCCCGCCGTGTGCACCGCCCCGACCTGCTCCTGGTCGCCGCGCTGCTGCACGACATCGGCAAGGGCTGGCCCGGCGACCACTCGGTGGCCGGCGAGATCATCGCCAAGGACGTCGCGGCCAGGATCGGCTTCGACCGCGCGGACGTGGCGGTCCTGTCCGCTCTGGTACGGCATCACCTGCTGCTGATCGAGACCGCCACCCGGCGCGACCTGGAGGACCCCGCCACCGTCCGCCTGGTCGCCGAGGCGGTCGGCACCCAGAGCACCCTGGAGCTGCTGCACGCGCTCACCGAGGCCGACGCGCTGGCCACCGGTCCGGCCGCCTGGTCCACCTGGCGCGGCTCGCTCGTCGCCGACCTGGTGAAGCGGGTCTCGGCGGTCCTCGCCGGGGACGGCAGCGAGGAGCCCGAGCCGGGCGCGCCCACGGCCGAACAGGAGCGACTGGCCATCGAGGCCTTCCGCACCGGCGGCCCGGTCCTGGCCCTGCGCGCCCAGACCGAGCCGACCGCCACGGAGGACGAGCCGGCCGGCGATCCCGAGCCGCTCGGCGTGGAGCTGATCATCGCCGTACCGGACCAGCCGGGCGTCCTCCCGGCCGTCTCCGGTGTCCTGGCCATGCACCGCCTCACGGTCCGCACCGCCGAACTGCGCTCCCTCCGGCTCCCGGACGACGTCGACGACGGCACCGTCCTGCTGCTCAACTGGCGCGTGGCGGCCGAGTACGGCTCACTGCCCCAGGCGGCCCGGCTGCGCGCGGACCTGGTCCGCGCGCTGGACGGGTCCCTGGACATCGCCGCACGTC
The DNA here is from genome assembly GCF_040652235.1 of Streptomyces sp. NPDC048277. NCBI lineage: Bacteria > Bacillati > Actinomycetota > Actinomycetes > Kitasatosporales > Streptomycetaceae > Streptomyces > Streptomyces sp. NPDC048277. The sequence continues at coordinate 147,406 of NZ_JBEZLQ010000013.1, read as the reverse complement.
TGACGGAGCGGGACGCGGCCTACCCGAGGCGCCGGGGCTGGGTGGCCCCGCCGCCGCGCGTGACGGTGGCCTCGGCGGCCTCCCGGCATGCGACGGTGATCGAGGTGCGGGCCCAGGACGCACCCGGGCTGCTGTTCCGGATCGGGCAGGCCCTGGAGGACGCCCAGGTACGGGTGCGCAGCGCGCATGTCAGCACCCTCGGGTCCAACGCCGTCGACGCCTTCTACGTGACCGGCACCGACCACTCGCCGCTGCCCGCCGAGGAGGCGACCTCGGTGGCGCGCAAACTGGAGGAGACCCTGAGGGCCTGACCGCCCGGTCGTGCAAGGCGGGGACGACTTCCTTGCGCGGCCGGATACCCTGGAAGACGCTCACCGCCCCCGACTCCGAGGACCGACGCCGCCGTGTTCGACACTCTCTCCGATCGCCTCTCAGCGACCTTCAAGAATCTCCGCGGCAAGGGGCGTCTGAGCGAAGCCGACATCGACGCCGTGACGCGGGACATCCGCATCGCGCTGCTCGAAGCGGACGTGGCCCTGCCGGTCGTGCGCGCGTTCATCAAGAACATCAAGGAACGTGCCCTCGGTTCCGAGGTCTCGCGTTCGATGAACCCGGCCCAGCAGGTCCTGCTGATCGTGAAGGACGAGCTCGTCACGATCCTCGGCGGCGAGACCCGGCGCCTGCGCTTCGCCAAGCAGCCGCCGACCGTGATCATGCTGGCGGGTCTGCAGGGTGCCGGTAAGACCACCCTCGCGGGCAAGCTCGGCCGCTGGCTGAAGGAGCAGGGCCACTCGCCGCTCCTGGTCGCCGCCGACCTGCAGCGCCCGAACGCCGTGAACCAGCTGAGCGTCGTCGCCGAGCGCGCCGGAGTCGGCGTGTACGCGCCCGAGCCGGGCAACGGCGTCGGCGACCCGGTCAAGGTCGCCAAGGACTCCATCGAGTTCGCCAGGTCGAAGGTCCACGACATCGTGATCGTGGACACCGCCGGCCGCCTGGGCATCGACCAGGACATGATGCAGCAGGCCGCGGACATCCGGGACGCGGTCTCGCCGGACGAGATCCTCTTCGTCGTCGACGCGATGATCGGCCAGGACGCCGTCACCACGGCCGAGGCCTTCCGCGACGGCGTCGGCTTCGACGGCGTGGTCCTGTCCAAGCTGGACGGTGACGCCCGCGGTGGTGCCGCCCTGTCGATCCGCCAGGTCACCGGCAAGCCGATCATGTTCGCGTCGAGCGGCGAGAAGCTCGAGGACTTCGACGCCTTCCACCCTGACCGGATGGCCTCCCGCATCCTCGACCAGGGTGACCTGCTCACCCTGCTCGAGCAGGCGGGCAAGGTGTTCGACCAGGAAGAGGCCGAGAAGATGGCCTCCAAGCTGGCGTCCAAGAAGGGCCAGGACTTCACCCTGGACGACTTCCTGGCCCAGATGGAGCAGGTCAGGAAGATGGGCAGCATCAGCAAGCTGCTCGGCATGCTGCCCGGCATGGGCCAGATCAAGGACCAGATCAACAACCTGGACGAGAAGGACGTCGACCGCACGGCCGCGATCATCAAGTCGATGACCCCGGGCGAGCGCCAGGACCCGACGATCATCAACGGCTCGCGCCGCGCCCGTATCGCCAGGGGTTCGGGTGTCGAGGTCAGCGCGGTCAAGGGGCTCGTCGAGCGGTTCTTCGAGGCCCGCAAGATGATGTCGCGCATGGCACAGGGCGGCGGAATGCCGGGCATGCCGGGGATCCCGGGCATGGGCGGCGGCCCCGGCCGCACCAAGAAGCAGCCGAAGCAGGCCAAGGGCAAGCAGCGCTCCGGCAACCCGATGAAGCGCAAGCAGCAGGAGCTGGAGGCGGCCCAGCGCCGCGAGGCCGCCGCCCAGGGCGGCAACGCGTTCGGGCTGCCGCAGCAGGGCGGCGAGGACTTCGAGCTGCCGGACGAGTTCAAGAAGTTCATGGGCTGAGTTCACCTGTGCGCGTGCCAGGGGTTGGTCGGTGCCGTACGGTCCGCATATGACCAACCCGGCGCCGCCGCGCAAGTCACCCGACCAGCCCTGGCGTACCGAGGGCACCCCCGAGGAGCCCCCGAAGCCGCCGCCCGGCGGACGGAAGATGCACGGCGGCTGGTGGCGGCTGATCGTCACGGCTCTGGTGGTGTACCTGCTCGCCAACCTGGTGCTGTCGTACTTCGACCAGGAGAACGAGCCGACGATCTCCTACACCGAGTTCAGCAAGCAGGTGGACGCGGGCAACGTCGAGAAGATCTACGCCAAGGGCGACTCGATCCAGGGCCAGCTGAAGAAGGGGCAGAAGAACCCCGAGGGCGGCGGGAACTACACCAAGTTCAACACCGAGCGCCCGTCGTTCGCCGGGGACGACCTCTGGACCAGCCTGACCAAGCACAATGTGACGGTCACGGCCGAGCCGGTCGTCCAGCACCGCAGTTTTCTCGCCAACCTGCTGATCTCGCTGGCGCCGATCATCATTCTGGTCGCGGTGTGGGTCTTCATCGCCCGCCGGATGAGCGCGGGTCTCGGCGGCGCGGGCGGCATGCTGGGCCGCAAGGCGCCGCCCAAACCGGTCGAACTGGAGCCCGGACAGCAGCGGACCACCTTCGAGGACGTGGCCGGCATCGACGAGGTCGAGGGCGAGCTCAACGACGTCGTCGACTTCCTGAAGAACCCCGACGCCTATCGGAAGATGGGCGCCAAGATGCCGCGCGGTGTGCTGCTCGCCGGCCCGCCCGGCACCGGCAAGACCCTGCTCGCGCGGGCCGTCGCCGGCGAGGCGGGGGTGCCGTTCTTCTCGGCGTCCGCCTCCGAGTTCATCGAGATGATCGTCGGCGTCGGCGCCTCACGCGTGCGTGAGCTGTTCGCCGAGGCCCGCAAGGTCGCGCCCTCCATCATCTTCATCGACGAGATCGACACCATCGGCCGGGCCCGCGGCGGCGGCGCCTCCATGGGCGGCCACGACGAGCGCGAACAGACCCTCAACCAGATCCTCACCGAGATGGACGGCTTCTCCGGCTCCGAGGGCGTCATCGTCATCGCGGCCACCAACCGCGCCGACATCCTGGACCCGGCGCTCACCCGGCCCGGCCGTTTCGACCGGGTGGTCCAGGTCTCGCCCCCGGACCGCACCGGCCGCGAGGCGATCCTCCAGATCCACACCCGCCAGATCCCGCTCGCCGAGGACGTCGACCTCGCCCAGGTCGCGCGTACGACCCCGGGCATGACCGGCGCCGAACTGGCCAACCTCGCCAACGAGGCCGCCCTGCTCGCGGTCAAGCGCAAGCAGGAACGGGTCACCCAGTCCGACCTCTCGGAAGCCCTGGAGAAGGTCCAGCTCGGTGCCGAACGGCCGCTGGTGATGCCCGAGGAGGAGCGCAGGCGCACCGCCTACCACGAGAGCGGGCACGCCCTGCTCGGCATGCTGCAGCCCGGCGCCGACCCCGTCCGCAAGATCACCATCGTGCCGCGCGGCCGTGCCCTGGGCGTCACGCTGTCCACGCCGGACGCGGACAAGTACGCGTACACCGAGGAGTACCTGCGCGGCCGGATCATCGGCGCCCTCGGCGGGATGGCCGCCGAGCAGGTCGTCTACGGAGTGCTCACCACCGGATCCGAGAGCGACCTGGAACAGGTCACCGGCATCGTGCGCGGGATGGTCTCCCGCTGGGGCATGAGCGAGGAGGTCGGCCGCCTCTCGGCGCTCCCGAGCGACGCCCAGCAGGCCTACGGACTCGCCGCCGCGCCGGGCACCCTCGACGTGATCGACACCGAGATGCGCCGGATCGTCGACGAGTGCTACGAGGAGGCCTGCCGCAAACTCCGCGACCACCGGGGCCAGCTGGACGCACTGGCCCAGGCACTGCTGGAGAACGAGACACTGGAGGAGTCGGACGCGTACCGCATCGCGGGGATCACACGTCTGAGCAAGGACCTCGACAACGCCTAGGGAACGCGCGCGATCAGGTACCGGAAGACGTTCGGCATCCACACCGTGCCGTCCGGCCGCTGGTGCGGGTGGAGCGCCTCCGCCAGTTCCTTGGCGACCTGCTCCTGGTCGGTCGCCGCGATCGCCGCGTCGAACAGCCCGGTCGACAGCAGCCCGCGTACCGCGCTGTCCGTGCCGGCGTACCCGAACGGGCAGGAGACCCGCCCGGAACCGTCGATCCGCAGACCGGCCCGCTGGGCGACCTCCTCCAGGTCGTCCCGGCAAGCCGGGCGCCAACGGCCCGTGCTGCGCAAAGGATCGGCCAATTTCGCGGCCACCCGCAGTACGGACGAGGTCGCGCAGCGCTCCGGCGGACCCCAGCCGGCCAGCACCACGGCCGCCCCGCGCCGCGCCGACGGCGTCGCCTCGGCGAGCAGTTCACCGAGCCCCTCGGCGTCGCCGGCCAGGCAGCCGATGGGCTCGAAGGCGGTGATCAGGTTGTACGCCGGTGCCTGCGGGGCCGCCGCGTCCGCGGGCGAGCCCTCGACGATCCGGACGGCGCGGCCACGCGCGCGTGCTCCGAGGGCCGGGTCGGGCAGCAGCCGCTCACGTGCGAGGGCGAGGCGCTCGGGGGAGGTGTCGACACCGGTCACCGCGGCCCCTCTGGTCGCCGCCATGAGCAGGGCGAGACCGGAACCGCAGCGCAGGCCGAGCAGCCGGGTGGCGGGGCCCACTTCGAGTCGCTCGTGGACGGTCTCGTAGAGCGGGACCAGCATCCGCTCCTGGATCTCGGACCAGTCACGCGCGCGTGCGCCCAGGTTCACGCGGAGGGTGGAATCCGCGTGGGACCGGTGCTGCCGCACGAGCGTAGGTGTCATAGGTAAGCGCCCCAATCCGCCGAGAGTTACGCACTGACCGATTCCGTGGCCCCCGTGCCGTGCGCTCGCACTTCCCACCTATGCCACATAACTCCGGGCTCGCGGTGGCGTCCAGAGGTCGCGGGTCCCGGCTTGGGCGTGCGCTGTGACTGTGGCGAGATTTCACATCCCGGCAACTTGGGGCTCTACCATCGGACCCACGCACGGCGGTTCCGGCCATGGTCGGCCGCCACCGTGACCGTACGGTGTCTGGTCACCGGAGACGGCCGGTGCCGGATGACGACGGGCTCCGGAGTAACGTCGGGGCCGTTCCGCACGCTGACCGGGGTAGCGCCTTCCGTCACGACAGCGACCGAAACGTATCTTGCGCATCCGCCGACCACAGCCGCCCCGGGGCACGGACCGGGTCCCCACGCCGGGTCGTACGTCAGACTACGCACCGGCTTGGTATGAGCTGTGAGGCTTCTCCGCAGATCAGCGCACCCGTACTCGTCTCCATGCATCAGCGGCAACTGACGGGTACGTGCAAATTATTTGGGATGGCCCGGAATAGGAACACAGCGGCACTCCCGCTCGTTGTCATTACGTGAGCACGACACAGACACCACCTGTTCTCGCCGCAGAGCTGGCAGAGGCGTGGGCCGACATTCAGCGGTACCACCCCGAGCTGCCGGACCTTGCCGCGCCAGAGTCCCTGATCGGGGAGTCGTCGTCCGCGTGCGGTCACGAACTCTCCTTCGAACGGCTGCTCCACGAGGCAGTCCACGGCATCGCCGCCGCCCGCGGAGTCCGCGACACCTCCCGGGCCGGCCGCTACCACAACCGCAGATTCCTCGCGATCGCGGAGGAGCTGGGCCTGGACCACCCCGACGAGCCGCATCCCAGCAGCGGCTTCTCGCTGGTCACGCTCAACCCCGAGGCCAAGCGCCGCTATCGCCCGACCATCGAGAGACTGCAGCGCGCTCTCAAGGCGCACACGGTGGCCACCTCCGCCGACACCTCCCGTACCTTCCGCGGCCCGGCCGCCCGCCACGGCTCGTCCGGCGGCGGCGTCCGCGTCAAGGCGGTGTGCGACTGCGGTCGCAACGTCCGGGTCGTCCCGTCGGTGCTGGCCCAGGCCCCCATCGTGTGCGGCGGCTGCGGCAAGCCGTTCCGCATCCCGGAGGTCGTGGGAGCGGCGTAGGTCACGGCTGCTCGTGGCAGCCGTAGCCATCGCCCTGCTGTGATGCCGGTCAGTGCACCCGACGTACACCACCTCCACGCCGGGTGCGCTTTCGGCGTGCCCTCGCATGACCGCCGGCGCAAAGCGACCCGCAGGTTGTGGCACAATGGCTAGCTGTACTCGACAGCCGCACAGGACCCCTCTCTCCTCCGGCTGACGCGTCCATCGGGCACTCGGGTACCGCAACCCCACGCGGCAGTCTCGCCGTGCCCAACCACGTCAAAACCAGGAGAACCCACTCCCGTGGCAGTCAAGATCAAGCTGAAGCGTCTGGGCAAGATCCGTTCGCCTCACTACCGCATCGTTGTCGCCGACTCCCGCACTCGCCGTGACGGCCGTGCGATCGAGGAGATCGGCAAGTACCACCCGACCTACAACCCGTCGGTCATCGAGGTGGACGCCGAGCGCGCCGCTTACTGGCTCGGCGTCGGCGCCCAGCCGACCGAGCCCGTGCTCGCCATCCTGAAGAAGACCGGCGACTGGCAGAAGTTCAAGGGCGAGCCCGCCCCGGCTCCGCTGCTCGTGGCCGCTCCGAAGGCCACGCGTCCGTCGTTCGAGGCGCTCGGCGGTGACGACGAGGGCAAGGGTGAGGCGATCACCCAGAAGAAGAAGGCTGAGAAGAAGGACGAGGCTGCGGCTGAGTCCGAGTCGACCGAGGCCTGAGCAGCATGCTCGAAGAGGCGCTTGAGCACCTCGTGAAGGGCATCGTCGACAACCCTGACGATGTGCAGGTCGCCTCGCGCAACCTGCGCCGCGGGCGCGTGCTGGAGGTCCGGGTACACCCCGACGACCTCGGCAAGGTGATCGGCCGCAACGGCCGCACCGCGCGTGCCCTGCGTACCGTCGTGGGCGCCATCGGCGGCCGCGGAGTCCGTGTCGACCTCGTCGACGTGGACCACGTCCGCTGACGCTTCATCGCAACCGGCTCGGGCCGGGGAGGGCCACCGGCCGTCCCCGGCCCGCAGTCGTATGAGCAGGAGATGACAGGAGAACCAGCACAGTGCAGCTCGTAGTCGCACGGATCGGCCGCGCCCACGGCATCAAGGGCGAGGTCACCGTGGAGGTACGTACCGACGAACCGGAGCTCAGGCTCGGGCCCGGTGCCGTACTCGCCACCGATCCCGCGGGCGTGGGACCGCTCACCATCGAGACGGGCCGCGTGCACAGCGGCCGCCTGCTCCTGCGCTTCGAGGGCGTCAAGGACCGCACCGCCGCCGAGGCCCTCCGCAACACCCTCCTGATCGCCGAGATCGACCCGGAGGAACTGCCCGAGGACGAGGACGAGTACTACGACCACCAGCTCATGGACCTGGACGTGGTCACCGTGGACGGCACCGAGGTCGGCCGGATCACCGAGATCTCGCACCTGCCCTCCCAGGACCTGTTCATCGTCGAGCGCCCGGACGGCAGCGAGGTGATGATCCCGTTCGTCGAGGAGATCGTCACCGAGATCGACCTGGAGGAGCAGAAGGCCGTCATCGCGCCGCCGCCCGGTCTGATCGACGACCGGGCCGAGATCGCGTCCTCGCGGGAAGAGTCGTAAGAGATGCGCCTCGACGTCGTCACGATCTTTCCCGAGTACCTCGAACCCCTGAACGTCTCGCTCGTCGGCAAGGCACGCGCGCGTGGCCAGCTCGACGTGCAGGTGCACGACCTGCGGGCGTGGACGTACGACCGGCACAACACCGTCGACGACACCCCGTACGGCGGCGGCCCCGGCATGGTCATGAAGACCGAGCCCTGGGGCGACGCCCTCGACTCCGCGCTCGCCGACGGCTACGAGACCGGCTCGCACGCCCCCGCGCTGATCGTCCCCACCCCCAGCGGCCGCCCCTTCACCCAGGAACTCGCGGTCGAGCTCTCCGAGCGGCCCTGGCTGATCTTCACACCGGCCCGCTACGAGGGCATCGACCGGCGGGTCATGGACGAGTACGCGACCCGGATGCCGGTCTACGAGGTGTCCATCGGCGACTATGTGCTCGCCGGCGGCGAGGCGGCCGTACTGGTGATCACGGAGGCCGTGGCGCGGCTGCTGCCCGGCGTGCTCGGCAACGCCGAGTCGCACCGCGACGACTCCTTCGCGCCCGGCGCGATGGCGAACCTCCTGGAGGGTCCCGTCTACACCAAGCCGCCCGTCTGGCGCGGCCGGGACATCCCCGACGTGCTGCTCAGCGGCCACCACGGCAAGATCGCCCGCTGGCGCCGCGACGAGGCCCTGAAGCGGACGACCGCCCACCGGCCCGACCTGATCGAGCGCTGCGACCCCAAGGCCTTCGACAAGAAGGACCGCGAGATGCTCTCCATCCTGGGCTGGGCCCCGGACCCGGAGGGCGAGCCGCACGGCCGATTTTGGCGCAGGCCAGAGGCCGTGGAAGAATAGACCGCTGCTGTGCGTCCGTCCGGCGTGCGCCCCTGCCGCAGGGGGACACGACGCCCGCCCCGACCCGCACGGCAGTCCTCATGGAACACCTAGTTTCCGTTGATGGCCTGTGGCATCAACGAAGAAAGCAGACGAAATGTCTCACCTGCTCGACACCGTCGACTCCGCGTCGCTGCGCAGCGACGTCCCGGCCTTCCGCCCGGGTGACACCGTCAACGTCCACGTCCGCGTCATCGAGGGCAACCGCTCCCGTGTGCAGCAGTTCAAGGGCGTTGTGATCCGCCGCCAGGGCAGCGGTGTCCGCGAGACCTTCACGGTCCGCAAGGTCTCCTTCTCCGTCGGCGTCGAGCGCACCTTCCCGGTGCACACCCCGATCGTCGAGAAGATCGAGCTCGTCACCCGCGGTGACGTGCGTCGCGCCAAGCTCTACTACCTGCGCGACCTGCGCGGTAAGGCCGCGAAGATCAAGGAGAAGCGCGAGCGCTGATCTCGCGCGACGGGATTCTTATCGGCGCCGGATAACATCTGGCCCCGATGGACACCGAAGCACAGCCGACGGAGCGCGACCGCTCCTCCCGCCCCGAACCAGAGGCCGTGGAGGACCGGTCGCGTTTCGCGTTCCTGTCGCGGATCACCGAATGGCTCCCGGGCGGCTGGATCTCCCTGACCCTCTTCGCCTGCCTGGCGTTTTTGCTCGTCCTCAACACTTTCGTGGCTCAACCATTCCAGATTCCCAGCGGATCCATGGAACAGGGATTGAGGATCGGAGACCGGGTTCTCGTAAATAAGTTGGTGTACCGGTTCGGCGCCCAGCCGCGCCGGGGAGATGTCGTTGTGTTCGACGGCACCGGGTACTTCGGGGACGCCGACTACATCAAACGCGTTGTCGGTGTGGGAGGAGACCATGTGGTCTGCTGCGACAAGGAGGGGAGGATCGAAGTGAACGGCCGGTCGGTCGACGAGACCGCGTTCCTCTATCCCGGTGACATCCCCTCCACCGTGCCCTTCGATGTCGTCGTTCCCGACGGCAGGCTCTTCGTCCTGGGCGACCATCGCAGCGACTCCAGTGACTCCCGTGACCATCTGGGCTCACCCGGCGGCGGCATGATCCCCGTCAAGGACGTGATCGGGCGGGCCGACTGGATCGTCTGGCCCTCCGCGCACTGGACCCGCCTCACCCGTCCCGCCGCCTACGCGCGCGTGCCGGCGGCGGGGCAGTCGAAGGGGGCGGGAGCGGCCCATGGGTAACCGCGGCAAACCGCGCAGTGTCTCCGCCGACGCCGCCGCCACCCTGCTGCCCACCGGGGTCCGGCGCACCTCCAGCCCGTCCGGCGGCCGCTCCCGCGCGGAGCGGCGCAAGCTGCAGCGCAAGGTCAAGCGCAAGCGCCGGCGCGGAGCGATGCGGGAGATACCGCTGCTGGTCGGTGTCGCCGTCCTGATAGCTCTCGTGCTGAAGACGTTCCTCGTCCAGGCGTTCGTGATCCCGTCGGGCTCCATGGAGCAGACGATCCGGATCGGCGACCGCGTCCTGGTCGACAAGTTCACCCCGTGGTTCGGGTGGAAGCCGCACCGCGGGGACGTCGTCGTCTTCCACGACCCGGGCGGCTGGCTGGCCGACGAGCAGACCACCAAGACGAACGACCCGATCGTCGTCAAGCAGGTCAAGGAAGGGCTCACCTTCATCGGTCTGCTGCCCTCCGCCAACGAGAAGGACCTCATCAAGCGGGTCATCGGCGTCGGCGGCGACCACGTCAAGTGCTGTGACTCGCAGGGCCGGGTGACCGTCAACGGTGTGGCGCTGACCGAGGGCGACTACCTGTATCCCGGGAACGCGCCCTCCACCCAGGAGTTCGACATCACCGTGCCGCAGGGCCGGCTCTGGGTGATGGGCGACCACCGCGGGAACTCGGCCGACTCCCGGGCCCACCAGGACACCGACTACGGCGGCACGGTCGCCGTGACGTCGGTGGTCGGCCGGGCCATGATGATCGGCTGGCCCGTCGGCCACTGGACCAAGCTCGATGAACCTAAAACCTTCGCAAGCGTTTCCAACTCAGTGTCGGGGTCGACCGCCGCTCCCCAGCTGTCGCATAGGGTTGCCTCCGACGATCCGAACGGATACATCCAACTCCCGACCCCTGCGGAACTCCCGCTCGTTATGGGAGTGGTGGGCCTGCGCCGGGGATGGCGCGGGCGGCGGCACGGAGTGAGGAGTTGGCGTGGGGGATGTGGCGGTAGGCGCACGGTCGGGACACGACGGCGAGGAGCACAGCGGGCGCCCCGAGGAGAATGTCCCCAGCGCAGGCGGCGGTTCCACCTCCGGGAATGAGAGCGGTCCGGCCGGCGACGGCGGTCCGGCGGACGGCCCGTACCCCGGCGGCGACGGCGGGGGCACGGACGGGGACGCGGACGGGTCGTCGGCGCCCGCTCCGAAGAAGCCCCGCTCCTTCTGGAAGGAGCTGCCGATCCTGATCGGTATCGCGCTGGTGCTGGCGCTGCTGATCAAGACCTTCCTGGTGCAGGCGTTCTCGATCCCCTCGGACTCGATGCAGAACACCCTCCAGCAGGGTGACCGCGTCCTGGTCGACAAGCTCACCCCGTGGTTCGGCTCCAAGCCGGAGCGCGGCGAGGTCGTCGTCTTCCACGACCCGGACGACTGGCTGGCGGGCGAGCCCGCGGCCACTCCGAACGCGATCCAGACGTTCCTCAGCTGGATCGGCCTGATGCCGTCCGCCGAGGAGAAGGACCTCATCAAGCGGGTCATCGGAGTCGGCGGCGACACCATCTCCTGCAAGGGCAGCGGCCCGCTCACGGTCAACGGCCATGCGCTGACCGAGCCTTATGTGTACCCGGGCAACACCCCGTGCAGCGTCGACGACCAGGGCGGCCAGTTCACGGTGCACGTGCCCAAGGGCTACATCTGGGTGATGGGCGACCACCGCCAGAACTCCCGCGACTCGCGCTACAACCAGTCCGACAAGCACCACGGCATGGTCCCGGTGAAGGAGGTCGTCGGCCGCGCCATCGTCAAGGCCTGGCCGATCAACCGCTGGGGCACGCTGCCCATCCCGGACACCTTCGACCAGTCCGGCATCAACACGCAGTCGTCCGCCGCCGCCTCCCTCTCGGTGGCCCCGGAGGGCGTGGCCGTCGCGGCCGTCCTGCCGATCGCCGTGTGGCGCCGCCGGCGGGACGACCGGATCGAGTCGAAGTTCGAGCGGCGCGCGGCCGCCGGCAAGCGCTGACCGCGCCCGGCGAGGGTCCGCTGACCGACGCATGTGAAACCCTTGGGGAGCTTGTGACCAGGGGCGCCGAAGAAGGGCTGCCCCTACCCGGTACCGCCGGGTAGGGTGCGGCCTCATGGGTGGCGAGAGCACGATACGTACGGCCCCGCGCAGCGGAGGCACCAGCACGAACACGGCGCCGACCGGCGGCAGGCTCGGGGACCGGCTGTCCGGAATCGCCGTCGCGCTGGGCATCGTGCTGTTCCTCGGCGGGTTCGCCTGGGGAGCGGTGGTCTACCGGCCGTACACCGTGCCCACCAGTTCGATGTCACCGACGATCGCCGCCGGAGACCGGGTCCTCGGACAGCGCATCGACGGCGGCCAGGTGCGCCGGGGTGATGTCGTAGTCTTCAGCGACAAGAGCTGGGTCACCAACTCGGACGTCGTCAAGCGCGTGGTCGCGGTCGGCGGGGACACGGTCTCCTGCTGCACGAACGGCAAGCTGACCGTCAACGGCAAGCAGATCACCGAACCGTATCTGCCGGCGGGCACCCAGGCCGAGCTCCAGGGCTTCCCGACCGTCACCGTCCCCAAGGGCCGGCTCTTCCTGCTCGGCGACGAGCGCCAGGGCTCCCTGGACTCCACCGCCCACCTCACGGACGCGGCCAAGGGCACGGTCGGGCGCGGCGCCGTGATCGCCCGCGTGGACGCCGTCGTCTGGCCCATGAACGGCATGCTCAAGCGCCCGACCGGCTTCGAGGCCCTCGGTTCCCTCTCCGAGCCGGGCCCGCTGCGCATCATCACCGCCATGATCGTCGCCGGCGGTGTGCTGGTCCTCGGCGGCGGTGCGTACGGGCCGGTCGCCAAGCTGTTGGGCCGCTCCCGCTCCCGTGGCCGTACGGAGCCCGCCGGTGCCCGCTGAGGCGCCGTCGCAGGGCGGGGAGCAGCCGTCGCGGGAGGGGCCGCGCAAGGTGGCCCGAGTGGTCCTCGTCGACCCCGACGACCGTATCCTGCTGCTGCACGGCCATGAACCGGACGACCCGGCCGACGACTGGTGGTTCACGCCCGGCGGCGGGCTGGAGGGCGACGAGACCCGTGAGCAGGCCGCCCTGCGGGAACTCGTCGAGGAAACCGGCATCACGGACGTCGAACTCGGCCCGGTGCTGTGGCGGCGGATGTGCTCCTTCCCGTTCGCCGGCCGCCGCTGGGACCAGGACGAGTGGTACTACCTGGCGCGTACGACGCAGACGTCCGTCGAGGCCAGAGGCCTGACCGAGCTGGAGCGACGCAGTGTGGCCGGAGCACGTTGGTGGACGTGCCAGGAACTGACCCGGGCACATGAGACGGTGTATCCGACCAGACTCGCCGAGCTGTTCCGTAGGCTGCTCGACGAAGGTCCCCCCGTCAGGCCCGTCACCCTTGACACGGAAATCGTCTAGGGGCGCTCGGGACTGGCGCACAATGGTGGGATCGCACGGCTGAAGGGGAACATGCCATGAGCGCCGAGGACCTCGAAAAGTACGAGACCGAGATGGAGCTGAAGCTCTACCGGGAGTACCGCGATGTCGTCGGTCTGTTCAAATACGTGATCGAGACCGAGCGGCGCTTCTACCTCACCAACGACTACGAGATGCAGGTGCACTCGGTCCAGGGCGAGGTGTTCTTCGAGGTGTCCATGGCGGATGCCTGGGTCTGGGACATGTACCGGCCGGCGCGCTTCGTGAAGCAGGTCCGTGTCCTCACGTTCAAGGACGTGAACATTGAGGAACTGAACAAGAGCGACCTGGAGCTTCCGGGCGGCTGAGTTTCTCGGGGTGGTCACTCGTGCGGGTGACGGAGTTGTCCACAACCGCTGAGTAACCTCACCAAGATCAACTCATTGGTCGGGCATGCGTGACCGTTGGCGCCGGAGGTGGTGCCGACATGAACACCAATCGGGCACGCAGCGCACTCGGCAAGTACGGCGAGACGCTGGCCGCGCGGCGGCTGGCGGAGGCCGGTCTGACGGTCCTGGAGCGCAACTGGCGCTGCGGCAGGTCGGGCGAGATCGACATCGTGGCGCGGGACGGGGACGTCCTGGTCGTCTGCGAGGTGAAGACCCGGCGGGCGGGGCTCTTCGAACACCCCATGGCCGGGGTGACCCCGGAGAAGGCGGAGCGCCTGCGCGGCCTCGCCGAACACTGGATCCACGCACACGGAGGGGCACCGCCGGGCGGCGTCCGCATCGACGTGATCGGCGTGCTGCTGCCGCAGCGCGGGGCACCGGTGGTCGAGCACGCTCGGGGGGTGGCCTGAGATGGGCTTCGCGCGGACGTGCTCGGTGGCGCTGGTGGGCGTCGAGGGCGTGGTGGTGGAGGTCCAGGCCGACCTGGAGCCCGGGGTGGCGGCGTTCACGCTGGTGGGGCTGCCGGACAAGAGCCTCACGGAGAGCAAGGACCGGGTCCGGGCGGCGCTGGTGAACTCCGGGGCGGCCTGGCCCTCGAAGAAGCTGACGGTGGGGCTCAGCCCGGCGTCGGTGCCGAAGAGCGGCAGCGGCTTCGACCTCGCCGTCGCCGCGGCCGTCCTCGGAGCGGCCGAGCGGATCGACCCCCGGGTGCTCGCCGAGATCGTGATGATCGGCGAGCTGGGCCTGGACGGGCGCGTACGGCCCGTACGGGGCATCCTGCCGGCGGTCCTGGCGGCCGCCGACGCCGGATACGAGCAGGTGGTGGTGCCGGAGAGCGCGGTACCGGAGGCTTCGCTGGTACCGGGAGTGTCGGTACTGGGCGTCCGAAGCCTGCGCCAGCTGATCGCGGTCCTCGCGGACGAGCCGGTCCCCGACGAAGAGCCGGACGAGCCGGGCCGGCCTGATCCGCTGCTCGCCGGTCTCCGGGTCCCCGGCACGGGCGCGGCCACCGGGATGCACAGTCTGGGAGCCGCACAGCAGGACCACGGGCATGACCTGGCCGACGTCGTGGGCCAGCTGTCGGCCCGGACAGCCGTCGAGGTCGCGGCAGCAGGTGCCCACCACCTCTTCCTGGAGGGACCGCCGGGTGCCGGCAAGACCATGCTCGCGGAGCGGCTTCCGGCGGTACTGCCCATGCTGACCCGCGAGGAGTCGCTCGAAGTCACGGCGGTGCACTCCGTGGCAGGCCTGCTGCCACCGGGCAAGCCCCTCATCGACGTGGCCCCCTACTGCGCTCCGCACCACTCGGCCACCATGCAGGCCCTCGTCGGCGGCGGCCCCGGCATCGCCCGTCCAGGGGCGGTCTCGCTCTCGCACCGAGGCGTTCTGTTCCTGGACGAGACCCCCGAGTTCAACACCCAGGCGCTCGACGCCCTGCGGCAGCCCCTGGAAGCGGGACACGTGGTGATCGCGCGCAGCGCGGGCGTCGTCCGGTTCCCGGCGAAGTTCCTGATGGTGCTCGCGGCCAACCCGTGCCCCTGCGGGCGCTTCTCCCTGACCGACCACTTCTGCGAGTGCCCGCCATCGGCGATCCGCCGCTACCAGGCCCGAATCTCCGGCCCGCTGCTCGACCGGGTCGACCTTCGGGTGGAAGTGGACCGTGTCACGCGGGCCCAGCTCACCGAGCGGGGAGCCCAGGGCGAGTCGACGGCGGTGGTCGCCGACCGGGTCCAGGCGGCAAGGCAGCGGGCGGCGCTCCGCTTCACCGGTACGCCCTGGCGGACCAACAGCGAGGTGCCGGGTCGTGAACTGCGCAGCCGCTGGCATGCGGCGCCGGGGGCCATGGACGAGGCCGAGCGCAGTCTGGAGCGGGGTGTCCTGACCGCCCGCGGGCTCGACCGTGTCCTACGCGTCGCCTGGACGGTGGCGGACCTCGTCGGTCACGACCGGCCGGATGCCATGGACGTCGCCCTGGCGCTACAGCTGCGCACCGGAGTCCCGCGGGGCGTACCGATGGCCATCGGGGCGCTGACATGACCGGCGACGGTCCCGACGATGAGCTGCTCGCCCGGGTCTTTCTGGCCCGGGTCATCGAGCCCGGCGACGAGGTCGCCGGGCGGTGGGTACGCGAGCGGGGCGTGCATGAGGTGGCGAGCCGGCTCCGAGGAGGTGGGGAGGCCCTGCCGGGCGTCAGCGGCAAACGGTGGGCCGGGCTCCTGGCCCGGGCAGGGCGGGCCGATCCTCGGGCGGACCTCGCTGTCGCGCACGAGGCGGGCGGGCGGTTCGTGTGTCCCGGCGACACCGAGTGGCCCAGCCAGCTCGACGACCTCGGCGACGCCCGCCCCCTAGGGCTCTGGGTGCGTGGTCGGCCCAGTCTGCGGATGTGGGCGTTGCGGGCCGTCGCCGTCGTCGGGGCGCGGGCCTGTACGGAGTACGGCGCGCACATGGCGGCCACCCTCGCCGCCGGGCTCGCCGAGCGCGGCTGGGTGGTGGTGTCCGGCGGCGCCTACGGCGTCGACGGCGCCGCCCACCGCGGAGCGCTCGGCGCCGGTGGTGCCACCGTCGCCGTGCTGGCCTGCGGGGTCGACCGGCCCTACCCGCGCGGGCACACCGAGTTGATCAGCAGGATCGCCGAACAGGGCCTGGTGGTGGGGGAGTTGCCGCCGGGCGAGCATCCGACGCCGAGCAGATTCGTGCTCCGCAACCGCGTCATCGCGGCGCTCACCAGGGGCACCGTCGTCGTGGAGGCCGCCCACCGCAGCGGCTCCCTGGTCACCGCGCGGGCCGCACAGCGGCTCGGCCGGCACACCATGGGCGTCCCCGGCGCCGCCACCAGCGGTCTCTCGGCGGGGGTGCACGAACTGCTGCGGGGAGAGGCCGTCCTGGTCACCGACGCCGCGGAAGTCGTCGAACTCGTGGGCGACATGGGCGAGCTGGCCCCGGCCAGACACGGCCCCGTCCTCCCGCGCGACCTGCTGGAACCCGCCGCCCGGCGGGTCCTGGCCGCCCTGCCCGGGAACCGGCCGGCCGCACCCGGAGAGGTGGCACGCGGCGCGCAGACGTCCGAGGACGAGGCCGTCGCCAGGCTGTACGAACTCCGAGCACTTGGTTACGTCGAACGACACGGCGACGGCTGGAAGTTGACACGCCAGGCGATGATCTCGGTCCGGGGTGGTCGGAGTCGGTGCTGACCGAGCGTGTTCGGCCGTCCGGGGGAACCTCCGACGCCCTTGGGAATTCCCGGAGTTGGCCCCTTCGACCGGTCACGCAGAGCGACGCGCCGAGCGCGGCCGGACGCGCCGTACAGGGGGTTCGCGCAGGGGTGGAGCCGCACTGTTCGCACACCGCGACTCCTCAGTCACGCTACGCTCACAAAAGCCCCGACACAGACCGCACCAACCGACATCAGACCGACACCTCGCCCATCTGGCCCCCCTATCACCCCCTGCTCACCCCACTCCGCAGCACATCGCGGCACTTCCTGGCACTTCACGGCAGAACGGCACAAGGCGACGAATGCCCCAGCACACCTCCGGGTCCGACCGGGCGGCGATCCCCCAAGCCGCCCGTGACGGTGGCAGCGTGCGGCCGCCCGCTCCCTCGACGCTCGACGAGCTGTGGCGGTCGTACAAGGCGACGGGGGACGACCGGCTGCGGGAACAGCTGATCCTGCACTACTCACCGCTGGTGAAGTACGTGGCGGGACGGGTGAGCGTCGGCCTTCCGCCCAATGTGGAGCAGGCCGACTTCGTCTCCTCCGGGGTGTTCGGGCTCATCGACGCGATCGAGAAGTTCGACGTCGACCGGGAGATCAAGTTCGAGACGTACGCGATCACCCGGATCCGGGGCGCGATGATCGACGAGCTGCGGGCGCTGGACTGGATCCCGCGGTCCGTGCGGCAGAAGGCGCGCAACGTGGAGCGGGCCTACGCCACGCTGGAGGCGCGGCTGCGGCGGACGCCCTCGGAGGGCGAGGTGGCCACAGAGCTGGGCATCGAGGTCGACGAACTCCATGCCGTCTTCAGTCAGTTGTCGCTGGCCAACGTGGTGGCGCTGGAGGAGCTGCTGCACGTCGGGGGCGAGGGCGGCGACCGGCTGAGCCTCATGGACACGCTGGAGGACACCGCCGCGGACAACCCCGTGGAGGTGGCCGAGGACCGTGAGCTGCGGCGGTTCCTCGCCCGGGCCATCAACACGCTGCCGGAGCGGGAGAAGACCGTGGTGACCCTCTACTACTACGAGGGGCTCACGCTCGCCGAGATCGGGAACGTGCTCGGGGTCACCGAGAGCCGGGTCAGCCAGATCCACACCAAATCGGTGCTGCAGCTGCGGGCGAAGCTGGCGAGTTTCGGCCGCTGAGGGCCCCGAGCCGGCCGGAGTGACCCGTGTCCCGGTCGCGCTGTCTCCCGTCGGGCGCGGCGCGTCCGTAGAGTGGTCGACGTGCCAAGGATTCGAGCGGCCTCCGTGGCCGAGCACCGGTCGATGCAGCGAGCCGCCCTGCTGGACGCGGCGCGGTCCCTGCTGTCCGAGGGCGGGACGGAGGCGCTGACGTTCCCGGCGCTCGCCGAGCGGACGGGGCTGGCCCGGTCGTCCGTCTACGAGTACTTCCGCTCCCGGGCCGCGGTGGTCGAGGAGCTGTGCGAGGCCGACTTCCCCGTCTGGGCGGCGGAGGTCGCGGCGGCGATGGAACGGGCCGACTCCGCCGAGGGCAAGGTCGAGGCGTATGTGCGGCAGCAGCTGGCCCTGGTCGGGGACCGGCGGCACCGGGCGGTGGTCGCGATCTCGGCGAGCGAGCTGGACGCGGGCGCGCGCGAGAAGATCCGGGCCGCGCACGGCGGGCTGGTCGCGATGATCGTGGAGGCGCTGGGAGAGCTGGGGCATGCGCAGCCTCGGCTGGCGGCGATGCTGGTGCAGGGCGTCGTGGACGCGGCGGTGCGGCGCATCGAGCTGGGCGCGGCGGAGGACCCCGCGGTCATCACGGACGCGGCGGTGGGCATGGCACTGCGGGGTGTGCAGGGCTGAGGTCGCCGGGGCCGGGGGCGGGGGTTTCGCTTACCGGCGTCGGCACGCATGCCCGCAGCTGGGAAGCTCACGCGACTGCAGCGCCCCGTAAGGGGCGCGGGGCCCTATCGATTTGCGGCTCCGCCGCGTGGGCGCGACCAGCCCCCACCCACCCGCAGCCGCGCAACCCGCCGCATCACCCCTCCGGCAGCGGAACCCCCAGCACCGGCAGCAGTCGGGACGGACCCAGGTCCAGCAGCCACGGCGGAAGCAGGAGCAAGGGGTCCAGATACGCCTCCCCGCGCAACAGCCCCCAGTGCACGCACGCCCCCGCACCACAGTGCGCGCCCCCCGGCTCCACCGTCCCCACCACCTCCCCCGCCGCCACCTCGTCCCCCTTCTTCACCGTCGCGGTCACCGGCTCGTACGTCGTGCGCAGATCCGTGCCCGTCAGTGCCACGGACACCACACCCCTGCCCGCCACCTTCCCCGCGTAGGAGACCCGGCCCGCCGCCACCGCCCGTACCGGCTCACCCGCGGCCGCGGCCAGGTCCACCCCGCGGTGCCCGGGGCCGTACACCGTCGCCGGTGGCTCCCAGCCGCGCAGGACCGGTGGTCGTACCCCCACCGGCCAGACGCGCCCGATCGCCGGCACGGTCGCGGGAGGCGGCGGGGGACCGTCCGCCCCCGCCTGGGCCCACGCCGCCGTCACCGTCAGGACCAGCGGCAACACCGTCGCCGCCCACATCCACCGCATCGCTCGTCGCATGATCGCCATGCCCGAACCGTCCCGTATCCCCGCCGATCATGGCCGGTACCTGTGGACTACTCCCCGGTTGTGGACAGCGGCGTCACCCGGTACCTCCCGGGTCCCGTACACTTCTTTTGGCGATCCGGGTCACCGGGTCGACTTCGCACGCCCCGACACCAGGTCAGTAAAACGATCTGTGTCAGCGCTTCTCGGTCCTTCGTGGCACAGCGCACCCGGGCGTCAGGCGCGGGAGCCGTCCGGTACCCGCGGCACAACCGAGAAATTCAAGGAGATACGGCCATGGCCGTCGTCACGATGCGGGAGCTGCTGGAGAGCGGCGTCCACTTCGGTCACCAGACCCGTCGCTGGAACCCGAAGATGAAGCGCTTCATCTTCACCGAGCGCAACGGCATCTACATCATCGACCTGCTCCAGTCGCTGTCGTACATCGACCGCGCCTACGAGTTCGTCAAGGAGACCGTCGCCCACGGCGGCACGGTCATGTTCGTCGGCACGAAGAAGCAGGCGCAGGAGGCCATCGCCGAGCAGGCCACCCGCGTCGGCATGCCCTACGTCAACCAGCGCTGGCTGGGCGGCATGCTCACCAACTTCTCCACCGTCTACAAGCGTCTGCAGCGCCTCAAGGAGCTTGAGCAGATCGACTTCGAGGACGTCGCCGCGTCCGGTCTGACCAAGAAGGAGCTTCTCGTGCTCTCGCGCGAGAAGGCCAAGCTGGAGAAGACCCTCGGCGGTATCCGCGAGATGTCCAAGGTGCCCAGCGCCGTCTGGATCGTGGACACCAAGAAGGAGCACATCGCGGTCGGCGAGGCCCGGAAGCTCAACATCCCGGTCGTCGCGATCCTCGACACCAACTGCGACCCCGACGAGGTCGACTACAAGATCCCGGGCAACGACGACGCGATCCGCTCCGTCACCCTGCTCACCCGCGTGATCGCCGACGCCGTCGCGGAGGGCCTCATCTCCCGCTCCCGTGTCGCCACCGGTGACAAGGGCGAGAAGGCCGCCGGCGAGCCGCTGGCCGAGTGGGAGCGCGACCTGCTCGAGGGCGAGAAGAAGGCCGACGAGGCCGAGAAGCCGGCCGAGGCCGCTGCCACCGAGGCTCCGGTCGAGGTCGCTGCCGCCGAGGCTCCGGTCGAGGCCGCTGCCGAGGCCCCGGCGGAGGCCCCCGCGGAGGCTGCTGCCGAGGCTCCGGCCGCGGACGCCGAGCAGGCCTGACCCGTCTAGCTCAAGTGTTGACGGTGGGGGCGGTGCTGCATCCGACAGCGCCTCCGGCGCGGTGAATTCCGCCCCCACTGTTCACCTGTAGGTCAGCCGTCGGGACGTGGTCTCCCTCTACACGTAGACCACAGACCGTGCAGATCTTCGATCTTCCAGACTTCGAGAAAGACTTACAGACTCATGGCGAACTACACCGCCGCTGACGTCAAGAAGCTCCGCGAGCTCACCGGCGCCGGCATGATGGACTGCAAGAAGGCGCTGGACGAGGCCGAGGGCAACGTCGAGAAGGCCGTCGAGGCGCTCCGCATCAAGGGCCAGAAGGGCGTCGCCAAGCGTGAGGGCCGCTCCGCCGAGAACGGCGCCGTGGTCTCGATCATCGCCGACGACAACTCCTCCGGCGTCCTCGTCGAGCTGAAGTGCGAGACGGACTTCGTCGCCAAGGGTGACAGGTTCCAGGCCGTCGCCACCGCGATCGCCGAGCACGTCGCCACGACCTCTCCGGCCGACCTGGAGGCCCTGCTCGCCTCCGAGATCGAGGCCGGCAAGACCGTCCAGGCGTTCGTGGACGAGGCCAACGCCAACCTCGGTGAGAAGATCGTCCTGGACCGCTTCGCGCAGTTCTCCGACGGCTTCGTGACCGCGTACATGCACCGCACGATGCCCGACCTGCCCCCGCAGATCGGTGTCCTCGTCGAGCTGGACAAGCCGAACGCCGAGGTCGCCAAGGGCATCGCGCAGCACATCGCCGCGTTCGCCCCGAAGTACCTCGCCAAGGACGACGTGCCGGCCGAGGTCGTCGAGACCGAGCGCCGCGTCGCCGAGGAGACCACCCGCGCCGAGGGCAAGCCCGAGGCCGCGATCGCCAAGATCGTCGAGGGTCGTCTGAACGGCTTCTTCAAGGACGCCACGCTGCTCGGCCAGCCGTACGCGCTCGACAACAAGAAGTCGGTTCAGAAGGTTCTGGACGAGGCCGGTGTCACCCTGAAGCGCTTCTCGCGCATCAAGGTCGGCATCTGAGTCCGTACCGCGATCGACGCGCGACCCACGGGTAAATCCCGATAGGGTCGGTCGACAGCAGTCGTCCGTACGCACCGTCACACCCAGGGACGTGACGGACGGCGGCAGATCTGACGAGGAGGCCATTGCCGCGCATGGGCAGCGAAAAGCGACCCCACCGGCAATGGCCTTCTTCGTATGTGCACCACGTGAAAGAGGCGGGATCTCCATGACCACCAAGCCCCAGAAGAGCGACGACGGCAAAGTACGCGGCCGGTTTCTGCTGAAGCTGTCCGGAGAGGCCTTCTCCGGTGGCGGCGGCCTGGGCGTGGACCCCGACGTGGTGCACAAGATCGCCCGTGAGATCGCGGCCGTCGTCCGCGACGGCGCGCAGGTCGCCGTCGTCATCGGCGGCGGCAACTTCTTCCGCGGCGCCGAGCTCCAGCAGCGCGGCATGGACCGGGCCAGGTCCGACTACATGGGCATGCTCGGCACCGTGATGAACTGCCTCGCCCTCCAGGACTTCCTGGAGAAGGAGGGCATCGACAGCCGGGTGCAGACCGCGATCACCATGGGGCAGGTCGCCGAGCCGTACATCCCGCTGCGCGCCGTGCGCCACCTGGAGAAGGGCCGCGTGGTCATCTTCGGCGCCGGTATGGGCATGCCGTACTTCTCCACCGACACCACCGCCGCCCAGCGCGCCCTGGAGATCGACGCCGAGGCGCTGCTCATGGGCAAGAACGGCGTGGACGGGGTCTACGACTCCGACCCCAAGACCAACCCCGACGCCGTCAAGTTCGACTCGCTCGGCTACGGCGAGGTCATCACCCGCGAGCTCAAGGTCGCCGACGCCACCGCGATCACGCTCTGCCGCGACAACAAGCTGCCGATCCTCGTTTTCGAGCTGCTGGCGGAGGGCAATATCGCGCGCGCCGTCAAGGGTGAGAAGATCGGCACGCTGGTGGGTGACCAGGGCAGCCGGGCCTGACCGGCAATGCCTGACGCACCCTGACCGGGGGATGGACAATGTCCTGCCGGTCGGGAACCGTTCAGGAAAGAAGACGCGACGCAGCCGGCCGCCGCCCCACAACGGAACCGCAGCCGGGCCTTACTCAAGACACGCAGGAGCAAGTGGTGATCGAAGAGACCCTCCTCGAGGCCGAGGAGAAGATGGAGAAGGCCGTCGTGGTCGCCAAGGAGGACTTCGCCGCGATCCGCACCGGCCGTGCGCACCCGGCGATGTTCAACAAGATCGTGGCCGACTACTACGGCGCGCCGACGCCGATCAACCAGCTGGCCTCGTTCTCCGTGCCGGAACCGCGCATGGCGGTCGTGACCCCGTTCGACAAGACGGCCCTGCGCAACATCGAGCAGGCGATCCGCGACTCGGACCTGGGCGTCAACCCGAGCAACGACGGCAACATCATCCGTGTGGTGTTCCCGGAGCTCACCGAGGAGCGTCGCCGCGACTACATCAAGGTCGCCAAGGGCAAGGCGGAGGACTCCCGGGTCTCCATCCGCTCGGTGCGCCGCAAGGCCAAGGACGCCATCGACAAGCTGATCAAGGACGGCGAGGTCGGCGAGGACGAGGGCCGTCGCGCCGAGAAGGAGCTCGACGACACCACCGCGAAGTACGTCGCCCAGGTGGACGAGCTCCTCAAGCACAAGGAAGCGGAGCTTCTCGAAGTCTGATGAACGACTCATCCTGGGGAGCGCCGCCACACGCCGGGCCGGGGGCCGGGCAGGCCGAAGCAGCGGCCGGGTACTGGGGGCCGACCGATCAGGGCACCGGCCAGGGGTACGGCCACGGCCATGGGCACGCCGCCTCCGGCCAGGGGTACGGCCAGGTCCAGGGACATGGACATGGAACCGGCTCCGGTCAGGGCTACGACCATGGCTATGCCCATGCCTACGGTCAGGGGCATGTCCAGGGAGCCGCCCCGGCGGGTCCCGCGTACGATGCGCATGACGCGCAGCAGACTCGCCCCATGCCCATCGTGCCCGACGACGTACCTGCGTACGGCGGAGACCAGGACGACGACCGGGGGGCCGCTCGGCTGGGCGGCCCCCTGTTCCGAGACGAGACGTTCCGCGAGGGCACGTCCCGTGACGGCGCGTCCCGAGCCGGGATGTTCCGCGACGACACCCCGTCGGCGCAGCCCCTGCCCCACGCGGCGGCGCCGCAGAATCCGGAGCCCATGCCCGACGCCCCACAACCGGCGCCCGCGCCGCAGAAGAAGAGCGCGGGGCGTGACCTGGGTGCGGCCATAGGGGTGGGCGTCGGACTGGGCGCCGTGATCGTGGCGTCCCTGTTCGTCGTCAAGGCCGTCTTCGTCGGCGTGGTGGCGGTCGCGGTCGTGGTGGGTCTGTGGGAGCTGACCAGCCGGCTCCAGGAGCGCAAGGGCATCAAGGCGCCCCTGGTCCCGCTGGCGCTCGGCGGCGCCGCGATGGTCGTCGCCGGCTACGCGCGGGGTGCCGAGGGTGCCTGGGTCGCCCTGGCCTTCACGGGCCTCGCGGTCCTGGTCTGGCGGATGACGGAACCGCCCGAGGGCTACCTCAAGGACGTCACGGCGGGCCTCTTCGCGGCGTTCTACGTCCCGTTCCTGGCGACGTTCGTCGCGATGATGCTCACCGCCGACGACGGCGCCTTCCGGGTCATGACGTTCCTGCTCCTCACGGTGGTCAGCGACACCGGCGCCTACGCGGTCGGCTGGCGCTTCGGCACCCACAAGCTGGCCCCGCGCATCAGCCCCGGCAAGACCCGCGAGGGCCTGGTCGGCGCGGTGCTGTTCGCCATGGTCGCGGGCGCGCTGTGCATGCAGTTCCTGATCGACGACGGCACCTGGTGGCAGGGCCTGCTGCTGGGCCTCGCGGTCGCGGCCAGCGCCACGCTCGGCGACCTCGGCGAGTCCATGATCAAGCGGGACCTGGGCATCAAGGACATGGGCACGCTCCTCCCCGGCCACGGCGGCATCATGGACCGGCTGGACTCCCTGCTGCCGACCGCTCCGGTGGTGTGGCTGCTGATGGTGCTGTTCGTCGGCAGCGGCTGACGTTCACCTGCTCGTGGATGAGCCCCCGCCCTTCCCAGGGCAGGGGCTCATCGGCATGTTGGCCCCCCTCGACCCCCCCTCGATCCCCCTCGATCCGGCTCCGGACACGCGGCCGGTGACCGGGAGCACGGCTGCCGTCAGCCGCGCGGGGTGGCCCGCAGGCGCAGGCCGGCGGTGGTGAGGCCCTCGAAGGTGGTGACCTGGTAGGCGGGTTCCGGTCCGGGCGGCTCGCTGAGGTGGTAGCGGCGGGCGGTCTGCGCGGTCAGGAGCGTCAGCATCGCCATGGCCAGGGCGGCTCCCTCGCAGCCGTGCGGCCCGGTGCCGAAGGAGAGGAAGGCCCCGGGTCTCGCCGCCGCGCCCGGGTCGTCGAGCCAGCGCTCTGGCTGGAACCGGTCCGGCT
Organism: Streptomyces sp. NPDC048277; assembly: GCF_040652235.1. Classification (NCBI taxonomy): domain Bacteria; kingdom Bacillati; phylum Actinomycetota; class Actinomycetes; order Kitasatosporales; family Streptomycetaceae; genus Streptomyces; species Streptomyces sp. NPDC048277. The sequence goes on along the minus strand of NZ_JBEZLQ010000013.1, from coordinate 122,450 downwards.
CGGCGTGTTGCCGTGCGTCGCGGTGGGCGGTGTAGGGGCAGACGAGAACGGTGGACCCGGCGTCGATGGTGTACCCGGCGAGCTGGGTCTGCCGGGTGGCGTGCCGGGTCAGCAGCCAGCTCGGGGGGTGCAGCCGGAGCACCTCGCGGACCAGCGCCTGGGTGTACGGCAGGCCGTCGAGGTGGGCGCCGGTCGTCGCGGCCGGATCGGCGGGCAGCAGGGCGGCCTCGGCCGCGACGCGGCTCTCCGCCCGGGGGTACCGGGCCAGGTGGAGCAGGATCCATCCGGCGGCCCGGGAAGGCGTCTCGAAGGTGGCGACGGTGATGCCGGGGAGTGTGTCGAGGACGACCTCGTCCGGCAGGGGGCCGTAGCGGGGGGAGGGCCGGAGCATCTGTCCCAGCATGTCGTCACCGAGCCGGCCCGTTGAACGGCGCCGGCGGACGACGGGCCGCAGAGCGTCGGTGAAGGCGACCTGCTGCCGGGTACGGAACCGCCGTGCCGGCGTGGGCATCCAGCGTGGCCATACCCAGCGCGAGGGGCGTGCGAGCACCTCCCGGGCCATGAAGAGCTGTGAGGCGAGGGGCAGCAGGGACGGAGCGTCTTCGGAGTAGAGGTAGCGCACGCCGATCTCCGCCAGGGCGTGCCGGACCTGGGGGAGAACCTCCACGTCCTGGTCCGTGGGCCACTGGTCGGTGAACCGGGCGGTGCTGGGCGCGATCTCGCCGATCCGGGCCGCCACGGCCTGCGGGCGCAGTCCGCGCATGCGGGCGGCGTGGGCGTGCGCACGCTCCTCGGGGGTCGGTGCCCCGCTCGACCGCTTCAACGGCGGGAAGAGCGGCGAGGGTGCCTTGGGGAAGTCCTGCGCGCGACGCAGGACGTCTTCGCACGGCCCGGCCGCGGCGGCCACGTACACCCCCGGCTCCAGCAGCCAGACGTCTCCGCACTCGTCGGCACCGCGGCGCGCCGTCGCCAGCCGGTCGCGGCTCCAGGCCGCGAAACTGCCGTCGGGCAACCGCGGCGGCTCATTCGTTCGGCCCATGAGATCGTCCCTGGCTCTGACATGGGGAGCCGGTGGGCACCCAGCGGCACCTACCGGCAGTGTGCGGTCAGGACGATCAGTCGCCGACGTACGCGTCCCACTCGTGTTCCCCGTACGCACCGTAGTGGCGGGTGAAGGACAGCTTGGCGAGCAGCTTGGCGATCATGATGCACTCCTCTCACCTGTCTTCAGCGCCAAACGCCACAAATGCCATATTGCCACATATTCCGCATATGTGATACGGCTCGGGGCCGGATTCGATCAACGACAGCCGGAGCGCGCCACGGCCCCGGGTCACCCGATTGGATCTGCGACACTGGTAGGGCTATGCCTAAGCCCGGAGAACTCACCTTTGTCGCCCCGCGCGGAGCCAAGAAGCCGCCGCGGCACCTCGCCGACCTCACGCCCGCCGAGCGCAAGGACGCGGTGGCCGAGATCGGCGAGAAGCCGTTCCGCGCCAAGCAGCTCTCGCAGCACTACTTCGCGCGGTACGCGCACGAACCCGAGCAGTGGACGGACATCCCGGCCGGCTCCCGGGACAGGCTGCGCGACGCGCTGTTCCCGGAGCTGATGACCGTCGTACGGCATCTGTCGACGGACGAGGGCACCACCCGCAAGACGCTGTGGCGGCTGTTCGACGGCACGCTCGTCGAGTCGGTGCTGATGCGCTACCCGGACCGGGTGACCATGTGCATCAGCTCGCAGGCGGGCTGCGGGATGAACTGCCCGTTCTGTGCGACCGGACAGGCGGGGCTGGACCGGAATCTGTCCACCGCCGAGATCGTGCACCAGATCGTGGACGGGATGCGGGCGCTCAGGGACGGGGACGTCCCCGGCGGTCCCGCCCGGCTCTCCAACATCGTCTTCATGGGCATGGGCGAGCCGCTCGCCAACTACAAGCGGGTCGTCACCGCCATCCGGGCCCTGACCGACCCCGCGCCCGACGGACTCGGCCTCTCGCAGCGCGGGATCACCGTCTCGACCGTCGGACTCGTCCCGGCCATCCACCGGTTCGCCGACGAGGGCCTCAAGTGCCGGCTCGCGATCTCCCTGCACGCCCCCGACGACGAGCTCCGCGACACCCTCGTCCCGGTCAACACCCGGTGGAAGGTGCGCGAGGTCCTCGACGCCGGGTTCGAGTACGTCGAGAAGAGCGGGCGGCGGCTCAGCATCGAGTACGCGCTCATCCGCGACATCAACGACCAGGCGTGGCGCGGCGACCGGCTGGGCCGCCTGCTCCGGGGCAAGCCCGTGCACGTCAACCTCATCCCGCTGAACCCGACTCCGGGGTCGAAGTGGACCGCCTCGCGGCCCGAGGACGAGAAGGCGTTCATCGAGGCGATCGCGGCGCACGGGGTGCCCGTCACCGTCCGGGACACTCGTGGCCAGGAGATCGACGGCGCCTGTGGTCAGCTCGCGGCCACCGAGAGGTAATCTGAGGGCCGTACTCACATCTTCATATTCCGACAGGGGAGCGCCACAGCGCTGAGAGTGCGGCAATCGGGCCGCAGACCCTCTGAACCTCGCCCAGGTCATTCTGGGTAGGAAGTTCGGTCATCACTCAAGCTGTTGCGCCCTGCCCGCACACCGCGGGCAGGGCCGCGTCTCCTTCTGGCCAACCCCAGGAGGACAACACCAGTGCACACCAAGAGCTTCGTGGCCGCGGCCGTAGGGCTAGGCCTCGTCACGCTGTCCGCGTGCGGGTCGTCCGACGGCTCCCAGGCCGACTCGAAGACCATCACCCTGGTCAGCCATGACTCATGGGCCGTCTCCAAGAACGTGCTCCAGGACTTCGAGAAGCAGTCCGGCTACAAGGTGAACGTCCTCAAGGACGGCGACGCCGGACAGGCCGTCAACAAGGCGATCCTCACCAAGGACAACCCGCAGGGCGACGTCTTCTTCGGCGTCGACAACACCCTGCTGTCCAGGGCCCTCGACAACGGCCTCTTCCAGCCGTACGAGGCGAAGGGGCTCGCCCGGGTCGGCACGGAGTACCAGCTCGACGCCGCCGAGCACCGGGTCACGCCCATCGACTACGGCGACATCTGCGTCAACTACGACAAGGCGTACTTCACCGAGCACAAGCTGACCCCGCCGACGTCGTACGCGGATCTCGTCAAGCCGCAGTACAAGAACCTCCTCGTCACCGAGAACGCCGCCACCTCCTCGCCGGGGCTGGGATTCCTGCTCGGCTCCGCCGCCCGGTACGGGGACAGCGGCTGGCAGGACTACTGGAAGAAGCTCAAGGCCAACGGCGTCAAGGTCGTCGACGGCTGGGAGCAGGCCTACAACGAGGAGTTCTCCGGCTCGGCCGGCGGCAGGAAGGCCAAGGGGGACCGGCCGCTCGTCGTGTCGTACGCCTCCTCCCCGCCCGCCGAGGTGATCTACGGCGACCCGAAGCCCAGCACCGCGCCCACCGGTGTCGCGACCGGCACCTGCTTCCGGCAGATCGAGTTCGCCGGGCTGCTGAGCAACGCGAAGAACACCAAGGGCGGCAAGGAACTCATCGACTTCCTGGTCTCCAAGGAGTTCCAGGAGGACATGCCGCTGAACATGTTCGTGTACCCGGTGGTCAAGGGGGCGAGCGTGCCCGCCGAGTTCACGAAGTACGGTCCCGCCGCGAAGGACCCCGAGACCATGGCGCCCGAGAAGATCGCCGCCAACCGTGACCAGTGGGTCAAGACGTGGACGTCACTCGTACTGAAGTAGCCGGCAGGCGCGGGAGCGCGGCGCGGCTCGGTCTGATGGCCGTGCCCGTCGCGTTCTTCGGTGTCTTCTTCGCCTGGCCGGTCGCGGCGATCGTCACGCGCGGGCTGAAGGTCGACGGCGTGTGGCAGTTCGGGCGGATCGCCGATGTCGTCGGCCAGTCCGACATCCGGCACGTGCTGTGGTTCACCACCTGGCAGGCGCTCGCCTCCACCGCGCTCACCCTGCTGGTAGCGCTGCCCGCCGCCTATGCGTTCGCCCGCCTCGACTTCCCGGGCAAGCAGGTGCTGCGGGCCGTGGTGACGGTTCCCTTCGTCCTGCCGACGGTCGTGGTGGGGACCGCCTTCCTCGCGCTCGTCGGGCGGGGCGGACTGCTGGACGAATGGTGGGGCGTACGCCTCGACACCACCGTCTGGGCCATCCTGCTGGCGCATGTCTTCTTCAACTACGCGGTCGTCGTACGGACCGTGGGCGGCCTGTGGTCCCAGTTGGACCCGCGGCAGGAGGAGGCCGCCCGGATGCTGGGCGCCTCGCCGCTGGGCGCCTGGCGCAAGGTGACCCTGCCCGCCCTCGCGCCCGCGGTGGCCGCCGCCGCGCTGATGGTCTTCCTGTTCACCTTCACCTCCTTCGGTGTGGTGCAGATCCTCGGCGGCCCCACCTTCTCCACCCTCGAAGTGGAGATCTACCGGCAGACCTCCGAGATCTTCGACCTCGCCACGGCCGCCGTCCTCACGATCGTGCAGTTCGTGGCGGTCGGCGCGATCCTCGCCGTGCACGCGTGGACGGTACGGCGGCGGGAGAGCGCGCTGCGCCTGGTCGCCCCGGAAGTGACCGCACGCCGGCCGCGCGGGGCCGGGCAGTGGGCGCTGCTCGGCGGGGTCCTCGCCACGGTCGCCGTACTCCTCGTCCTGCCGCTGGCCGTGCTGGTACGGCGGTCGCTCGACGGGGGCTTCGGGTACTACCGGGCGCTGGGCGACGCCGACGGCGGGACCTTCCTGGTCGCGCCGATCGAGTCGGTCGTCAACTCCCTGCAGTACGCCGTCGCCGCGACCGCGATCGCCGTGGTGATCGGCGGGCTCGCCGCCGCCGCGCTGGCCCGCCGGGACGCGGGACGGCTGGTACGGGGCTTCGACGCGCTGCTGATGCTGCCGCTCGGGGTGTCCGCGGTGACCGTCGGCTTCGGGTTCCTGATCGCGCTGGACAAGCCGCCGCTGGATCTGCGGCAGTCCTGGATCCTGGTGCCCCTCGCGCAGGCGCTGGTCGGCGTCCCGTTCGTCGTACGGACCATGCTTCCGGTGCTGCGGGCCGTGGACGGGCGGTTGCGGGAGGCGGCGGCCGTGCTCGGGGCGTCGCCCTGGCGGGTGTGGCGGGAGGTCGATCTGCCCATGGTGCGGCGGGCGCTGCTGATCGCGGCGGGCTTCGCCTTCGCGGTGTCGTTGGGGGAGTTCGGGGCGACGGTCTTCATCGCGCGGCCGGACAACCCGACCCTGCCGGTCGCCGTGGCCCGGCTGCTGTCCCGTCCCGGTGATCTCAACTACGGCCAGGCGATGGCCCTTTCCACGATTCTGATGGTGGTGTGCGCGGTGGCGCTGCTGGTCCTGGAGCGGCTGCGGACCGACCGGACGGGGGAGTTCTGATGCCACTTCTCGAACTGTCGCAGGCCACCGTGCGGTTCGGCGGCCGGGCGGTGCTGGACGCCGTCGATCTGGACGTCGCCGAGCACGAGGTGGTGTGTGTGCTCGGGCCCAGTGGGAGCGGCAAGTCGACGCTGTTGAGGGCGGTGGCCGGGCTCCAGCCCCTCGCATCCGGACGGGTGTCGCTCGACGGGCACGACCAGGCGCGGGTGCCGGCGCATCGGCGGGGGGTCGGGCTGATGTTCCAGGACCATCAGCTGTTCCCGCAGCGGGACGTGGGCGGCAATGTGGCCTTCGGGCTGCGGATGCGCGGCGACGGCAAGGAGCAACGGACCCGGCGGGTGGGCGAGTTGCTGGAGCTGGTGGGGCTTCCGGGGGCGGAGCGGCGGGCCGTCGCCGGGCTCTCCGGCGGTGAACAGCAGCGGGTGGCGCTCGCACGGGCGCTGGCGCCCCGGCCCCGGCTGCTGATGCTCGACGAACCGCTGGGACAGCTCGACCGCTCGCTGCGGGAGCGGCTGGTGGTCGAACTCCGTGAGCTGTTCGGGCGGTTGGGCACGACCGTGCTCGCCGTGACGCACGACCAGGGCGAGGCGTTCGCGCTGGCCGACCGGGTGGTGGTGATGCGGGACGGGCGGATCGCCCAGTCCGGCACACCTCTCGACGTCTGGCAGCGGCCCGCCGACGAGTTCGTGGCCCGCTTCCTCGGCTTCGGCAACGTGGTCCCGGCGACCGTCGAGGGATCGGTCGCGGTGACGCCCTGGGGGAAGCTGCCGGTGCCGGAGAGCGCGCCCCAGGGGCCGCGCACGCTGCTGGTCCGGCCCGCCGGGGTGCGGCTCGTCGCGGCCGACGCGGGGCTGCCCTGCACGGTGACCGCCCGCACCTTCCAGGGCACCCATGTCACCGTCCACCTCCAGCCCCAGGACGGACCCCGTCTGGAGGCGGCCTGCGCGCTGCGGGAGGCGCCGGCGGCCGGGGACGCGGTGGGCGTCGAGTTCGACGCGGCGGAGACCGTCGTACTGGACTGACCCCCCTCGGGATCGAGCGGCGGGAGGTACGACCGAGGCCCGTCCCCCGGGGATACGGGGACGGGCCTCGGCGACGTACGAGGGGTGTACGAAGGGTGGTGGCGCGTCAGTTACCGCTGTGCGCACCACGACGGCGCATGCCGAACCACACGGCAGCGCCACCGACCACGACCAGCGCGCCCGCGACACCGGCGATCAGCCCGGTGTTGGAGTTGGCACCGGTCTCGGCGAGGTTCGACTCACCGACCGCCGGGGACGGGGCGTTGCTCGACGTGCTCGCGGGAGCGGTGCTGCTGCTCTCCGAGGCCGACGGGGTGGGGGAGTCGGACTCGGCCGGGGTGGACTCGGACTCCGACGGCGACGGCGAGGCCGACGGCGTCGGGCTGGAGCTCGCCTCGGACGTGCAGGCGGTGGACGGGGTGGTCAGGTTGGGCGAGATGTCCTTGTCGACCTGGCCGTTGTCCGTCTTGACGCGGATGCGGTACTCCGCGTTCGGCTGCCAGTCCTCGGAGAAGGTGACCGAGGTGCCTTCCTTGGAGCCCTTGATGGGCGTCGCGTCGCCGACCTGCTTGGCGTCGGAGCCGTTGTTCTCCAGGAAGACGGTGATCGTGGCCGGAGTGCCGGAGGCGTCCTTGTCGGTCACGGTGATGACGCCCTTGGAGCCGTCGCAGGTGGCTTCGGCCGAGAACTCGGAGATGTTGCACGCGAGCGCGGTGCTGGAGAGGCCCAGCGACAGCGCGGCTGACGCGGCGGCAACACCCAGGATGCGCACGGAACGACGTGCGCTGCGGCGGGATATGGACACGTTTGTCCTTACTGATTGCATAACTGCGGGGGGTGTGGAGGGAGTTGATGCGACAGTGAGGTGAGGCATCAGAATCCCCAAGAGGCTCACAGGTCTATAAGTGCTCCGTAAGTAGTGTCAATGCATATGCGGTCCACGGGCGTTGACTTTACCCGCCCATTAACTGCTGAGACGTTTCAGCGTCTCGGATGCCTGCTCGATCCGGTCAACAAGGGCGATACGGGACCCCATCGACCGGTCCCGCGCGAGCGAGGTGAGCAGCTGCCATGCAGGCAGTTTCCCGCTCCAGTGCGCCTCGTCCACCAGCACCATCGGGGTCGGCTCGCCGCGCGACTCGTAGTAGTTGGACGTCGCGTTGTCGAAGATCTCCTGCACGGTCCCGGCGGCGCCCGGCAGGAACACCACACCGGCGTTGGGGCGGGCCAGCAGGCCGTCCTCGCGCGTGGCGTTGGCGAAGTACTTGGCGATGTGCGCGGCGAAGGCGTTCGGCGGCTCATGGCCGTAGAACCAGGTGGGGATGCCGACCGAAGGGCCGCCGTCCGGCCAGCGCGCGCGGACCTCGAACGCGGCCCGCGCCCAGTCGGTGACCGACGGCCGGAACGACGGTGTCCTGGCGAGCAGCCGGAGCGCCTCCTCCAGCATCCCGTCGTCGAAGGGCGCCGCGTACGCGCCAAGGTTCGCCGCCTCCATCGCACCCGGGCCGCCGCCGGTCGCCACCGTGAAGCCGGCGCGTGCGAGGTCCCGGCCGAGCCGGGCGGCACCGGCGTACTCCCGCGTGCCGCGCGCCATCGCGTGGCCGCCCATCACACCCACCACCCGGGCGCCGACGAGGAGTTCGTCGAGCGCGTCGGAGACCGCGTCGTCGTGGATGGAGCGCAGCATCGAGGCGAATATGTCGCCGTCCGCCCGCGTCCGCTGGAACCAGGCGTACGAGCGGGCGTCGGGGGTCGCCGCATAGCCCTTGCCGTCCTCGTCGCCCTCGCTGCCTTCGCTGTTCTCCTCGCTGCCGCCGAGCGAGTCGAACAATTCGTCGGGTGTGTAGGCGAAGGCGCGGTACGGGTCGAAGGGGAGGTCCGGTACGGGCGGGAACACCAGGGCGCCCGAGGCACCGACCCGGGCGGCGGCCTCGGCCGACATCGGGCAGCCGAGGAAGACGGCGCCGGTGGTGTCGGTGGTGAGCAGGACGTCCGTACGGTCCGTCAGATCGACCGCCTGGACGCGGTACCGGGCGAGCGTGCCGTGCGCGGCGACGACCTCGTCGAACTCGGCGAGGGACTCGATCTCGCAGTCGCGGGCGGCACGGTTGGGCTGGGCGGGGTGCGGCTGGGCGGGTGTCGGATGCACCCGCCCACCCTAGGTGTCAGCCCTGCACCGCCGCCGGGTCCATCCACATGACCTCCCAGGAGTGGCCGTCGAGGTCCTCGAAGGAACGGCCGTACATGAAGCCCTGGTCCTGGACGTCGTCGTTCGCGGTGCCGCCGGCCGCGACCGCCTTCGCCACCAGTTCGTCGACCTTCTCGCGGCTCTCGGCGCTCAGACAGAGCAGCACCTCGCTGGTCTTCGTGGAGTCGGCGATCTCCTTCTTCGTGAAGTCGGCGTAGCGCTGCTTGCTGAGCAGCATCGCGATGATCGTGTCGCTGATCACGACACAGGAGCAGTCGTCGGTGCTGAACTGCGGGTTGATCGAGTAGCCGAGCTCCGTGAAGAACTTCCGCGACGCCGCGACGTCGTCGGTGGCCAGGTTCACGAAGATCATCTGCTGGTACATGGGGTCTCTCCCTCGGGTGTCGTGCCGTTCGTGGGGATAGACCGGGGGGTACGGCGGAAGTCATCGGTGGTTCCGGTTTTTTTCGTACGGCTTTTCAGTGTGCGAGCGGCAGTGCGGCGAGGTCGGCGATCAGCAGGGTGAGGGGGACGAAGAGGGCCAGCAGGGCCCCGGCGCGCAGAGCCGCGGCGCTGCGCAGCATCGTGGCGCGGGCGCCCATGCGGAGCAGGGCCTCGGTGGTGTCGGCGCGGGACTGGCGGGCCTCCACGGCGGCGGTGAGGAGGGTGGCGACGGTGCAGCCGGCGACCACGAGGCCGCCGAGGGCGGTGAGCGGGCCGAAGCCGGGTGCGCCGGCGTCGTGGTCGTGGAGCGTGGTGGTCGCGAAGGCCGCCGACGCGACCGCGCAGACGACGCCGAGGGGGCGGCCGATGCGGGTGGCCTCCGCCATCAGGATCCGGCCGGCGAGGAGACGGAGGACGCCGGGGCGGGCGGTCTGGAGGAGGCGCCCGCAGAGGTGGGTGAGGCCGGGGGCGGCGAGCACCAGACCGAGGGCGGTGAGGGCCCAGCCGGCGAGGACACCGACGGGGCCCATGGCGAGGCCGCCGGGGAGGGTGGCGCGGGGGGCGGTTTCGGTGACGCTCGCGTACGACTCGACGGCGAGGCCCGCGGCGAGGACGGCGATGCCCCAGGGGAGGCCGGCGGGGGAGGCGGCGGGGAGGTCGGGAGCCTGGGCCGGGGTCTGCTGCGCGCCGTCCGCGGGGGCGGGGGCCGGGGTGTCGCTTACCGGCGCTGACAGGGTGCCGGCCGCGCCCACCCGTGCCGCCCCGGCGGCACGACTGCCCGCGGGCTGACGCGGTGGCCGGCCGCCGTCCGCGGGTTGGCGGGGCGGCTGGGCGTCGTTCGCGGGGCGCCTTGCGCCGAAGCGGCCGTATGTTCCGAAGGTTTCCCGTTTCGCGGTGCGGACGTATGCGCCGAAGCGGCCGTAGCCCCGGGTGCGGTTCGCCGGGTTGGGGAGGTCTCGTGGGCGGAGGGTCAGGGCTGCCGCCGTGGAGGCGAGGACCGGGGGTACGGCCAGGAGGGTGAGGGCCGCCGGGAGGGGGAGGGACTGGTCCGCCGCCAGGAAGTCGCTTGCCGCGCCGCCGAAGGGCACGCCCGTGAGGTCGCCCCGGAGGTGGAGGAAGACCAGGAGGGCCAGCAGGGAGCCCAGGGTGCAGGCGAGGGCCGTGTGCAGGGCGGCGACGGCCATCAGGCGGGCCGGGCCCAGGCCCAGGGCGGAGAGGCCGGGGCGGGGTCTGGCGCCGGGGTCGGTGCGGGCGACGGCGACCGCGAGGTACACCGTGGCGGCGAGCGGGATCGCGCACCAGGTGAGGCGCAGCAGCGCCCCCGTCGGGTACTCCGGGTGGGACATCGCGTAGCCGAGCGCGGCCAGCAGCAGGAAGCCCGTGCCGGCGGCCGCCGTGGCCACCAGGAGGCGCCGCAGCTGGACGGCCGGGCGGGCGACGCGGGTCAGACGGAGAGCGAGCACTCGGCCCGGCCTTCCGCTTCGGGGGCCGGCGGCAGGTGGACCGTGGTCACCCGGCGGCCGTCCAGGAGCGCGACCGTGCGGTCGGCGAGCGCCGCGGTCTCCGCGTCGTGCGTGGCGAGGACCACCGTGATGCCGTGCGAGCGGGCCGCCGTGGTGAGGGTGCGCAGGACGTGGGCGCGGTCGGCGCGGTGCAGCGGGGCCGTCGGCTCGTCGGCGAAGAGGACCGCGGGGGAGGGGGTGAGGGCACGGGCGATGCAGACGCGCTGGCGTTCGGCCTGCTGGAGTTCGGCCGGGTGCCTGCGGGCCTTGTCGCCGACGTCGAGGCGTTCCAGCCACTCCAGCGCGGCCACCTTGGCCCGGCGGCGGCCGGTGCCGCGCAGCATGAGGGGCAGGGCCGTGTTCTCCCAGACGTTCAGCTCGGGGACGAGCAGGGGGACCGGGTCGATCCAGCCGAAGCGGTCGCGGCGCAGCCGTTCCCGGGCGAGCGGGCCCATCCGGTGCACGGCCGTGCTGTTGAACCAGACCTCGCCGTGCTGCGCCGGGACCAGACCGGACAGGCACCTCAGCAGAGTGGTCTTGCCGCTGCCGCGCGGGCCGCCGACGGCGAGGATCTCGCCCTCCCGGACGCCGAGCGAGACACCGGTGATCCCGGGCGAGCCGTCCTGGTGGCTGAAGTGCAGGGAGCGTGCCCACAGCACGTCGTTGTCCGGCGGGGCCTCCATGGGCGTACACCTCGGTTCTGATCCGTTTTGCCGTGCCTTCCCACGTCGGGGGGAACGAAGGCTGGGCCGATCGGTCACGTGCACGCTAGGCAGGTCGGCGGGCGGAGCCCGGACAGCACACGGCCCCGGGCCGCCGTTCTCACTCGAACGGACGGCACCGGGGCCGGTGTTGATCAGCTGATCAGAGGTACGGGGCTCGGAGCCACGAGGCTCAGAGCTTCGTCCACGCCTCCGTCAGGGTCGCGCGCAGGATCTGCTCGATCTCGTCGAAGGTCTCCTGGTTGGAGATCAGCGGCGGGGCGAGCTGGACGACCGGGTCGCCGCGGTCGTCGGCACGGCAGTACAGGCCGTTCTCGAACAGGGCCTTGGAGAGGAAGCCGTACAGGACGCGCTCGGTCTCGTCGGCGTCGAAGGACTCCTTGGTGTTCTTGTCCTTGACCAGCTCGATGCCGTAGAAGAAGCCGTTGCCGCGGACGTCGCCGACGATCGGCAGGTCGTGCAGCTTCTGGAGGGTGGAGAGGAAGGCGCCCTCGTTGTCGAGGACGTGCTGGTTCAGGTTCTCGCGCTCGAACAGGTCGAGGTTGGCGAGACCCACCGCCGCCGACACCGGGTGGCCGCCGAAGGTGTAGCCGTGCAGGAAGGTGTTGTCGCCCTTGTAGAACGGCTCGGCGAGCTTGTCGGAGATGATGCAGGCGCCGATCGGGGAGTAGCCCGAGGTCATGCCCTTGGCGCAGGTGATCATGTCCGGGACGTAGCCGAACTTGTCGCAGGCGAACATCGTGCCCAGGCGGCCGAAGGCACAGATGACCTCGTCCGACACGAGCAGCACGTCGTACTTGTCGCAGATCTCGCGGACCCGCTGGAAGTAGCCGGGCGGGGGCGGGAAGCAGCCGCCCGCGTTCTGCACCGGCTCCAGGAAGACGGCCGCGACCGTGTCGGGGCCCTCGAAGAGGATCTCCTGCTCGATCTGGTCGGCGGCCCAGCGGCCGAAGGCCTCCGGGTCGTCGCCGAAGAGCGGGGCGCGGTAGATGTTGGTGTTCGGCACCTTGTGGGCGCCGGGGACCAGCGGCTCGAAGGGGGCCTTCAGGCCCGGCAGGCCGGTGATGGACAGGGCGCCCTGCGGGGTGCCGTGGTAGGCGACCGCGCGGGAGATGACCTTGTACTTGGTCGGCTTGCCCTGCAGCTTGAAGTACTGCTTGGCCAGCTTCCAGGCGGTCTCCACGGCCTCGCCGCCACCGGTGGTGAAGAAGACCTTGTTCAGGTCGCCCGGCGCGTAGTCGGCGAGGCGCTCGGCCAGCTCCACAGCCTTGGGGTGGGCGTACGACCACACCGGGAAGAACGCCAGCTCCTGGGCCTGCTTGAAGGCGGTCTCGGCGAGCTCCGTGCGGCCGTGACCGGCCTGGACCACGAACAGACCGGCGAGACCGTCGAGGTAGCGCTTGCCCTTGTCGTCGTAGATGTAGGTGCCCTCGCCCCGGACGATGGTCGGGACGGGCGAGTTCTCGTACGAGGACATGCGGGTGAAGTGCATCCACAGGTGGTCGTACGCGGTGCGGCTGAGGTCCTTCTGGGTCACGGTTATCGGGTTCCCCACATGTAGGTCTGCTTCTTCAGCTTCAGATAAACGAAGCTTTCGGTGGAGCGCACGCCGGGCAGCGCCCGGATGCGTTTGTTGATGACGTCCAGCAGGTGGTCGTCGTCCTCGCAGACGATCTCCGCGAGGATGTCGAACGAGCCCGCGGTCATCACCACGTACTCGACTTCCGACATGGCGCTCAGCGCGTCCGCGATCGACTCGACATCGCCCTCGACGTTGATGCCGACCATCGCCTGCCTGCGGAAGCCCACGGTGAGCGGGTCCGTGACGGCGACGATCTGCATGACGCCCTGGTCCAGCAGCTTCTGGACGCGCTGGCGCACGGCCGCCTCCGACAGGCCCACGGCCTTGCCGATCGCGGCGTACGGACGGCGGCCGTCCTCTTGGAGCTGCTGAATGATGGCGAGGGAGACGGCGTCCAACTGGGGGGTGCCGTTCCTGGACTCGCGGGACGAGTCCCTCTGGTCTGCGCTTCGACTGGCCACGAGCTCACTGTGCACGACGTCTCGACGGTTCCGCAAGGCCGTATCGATGAAATTCGTTGTTTACGGGAGTCAAGGCTGCGGATTTCGCAGACTCGGCGGCTGCGGGGGTGTTGAAAACGTGGGATCTCGGATTACTGTGGGTGTCTCAGTCAATGGACACGTTGGATCCACTCGAACTTGGAGGGCCGGCAGTGAGCACCGAGCTGCGTCGTCTGCGCAACTACATCGACGGTGAGTTCCGGGACGCCGCCGACGGACGGACCACCGAGGTGGTCAACCCCGCGACCGGCGAGGCGTACGCGACCGCGCCGCTGTCCGGCGAGTCCGACGTCGACGCCGCGATGGCGGCCGCGGCCGCGGCCTTCCCGGGCTGGCGGGACACCACCCCGTCCGAGCGCCAGAAGGCCCTGCTGAAGATCGCGGACGCGTTCGAGGAGCGGGCCGAGGACCTCATCGCGGCGGAGGTGGAGAACACGGGCAAGCCGACCGGGCTCACCCGCTCCGAGGAGATCCCGCCGATGGTCGACCAGATCCGGTTCTTCGCGGGCGCGGCCCGGATGCTGGAGGGCCGGTCGGCCGGCGAGTACATGGAGGGGATGACCTCGATCATCCGCCGTGAGCCGGTCGGCGTCTGCGCGCAGGTCGCGCCGTGGAACTACCCGATGATGATGGCCGTGTGGAAGTTCGCCCCGGCGATCGCGGCGGGCAACACGGTCGTGCTGAAGCCGTCCGACACCACCCCGGCGTCGACCGTCCTCATCGCCGAGATCCTCGGCGGGATCCTGCCGAAGGGCGTCTTCAACGTCGTCACCGGCGACCGCGACACCGGCCGGCTGATGGTCGAGCACCCGACCCCCGCGATGGCCTCCATCACCGGCTCCGTGCGCGCCGGCATGCAGGTCGCCGAGTCCGCGTCCAAGGACGTCAAGCGGGTCCACCTGGAGCTGGGCGGCAAGGCGCCGGTCGTCGTCTTCGAGGACACGGACATCGCCAAGGCCGTCGAGGACATCTCCGTCGCCGGCTTCTTCAACGCGGGCCAGGACTGTACGGCCGCCACGCGTGTCCTCGTACAGGAGTCGATCCACGACGAGTTCGTGGCGGCGCTCGCGAAGGCCGCCGCCGAGACGAAGACGGGGCAGCCGGACGACGAGGACGTGCTGTACGGGCCGTTGAACAACCCGAACCAGCTGAAGCAGGTCTCCGGGTTCATCGAGCGGCTCCCGGCCCACGCGAAGGTCGAGGCCGGCGGGCAGCGGGTGGGCGACAAGGGCTACTTCTACGCGCCGACCGTCGTGTCCGGGCTGAAGCAGGACGACGAGATCATCCAGAACGAGGTCTTCGGTCCGGTCATCACCGTCCAGTCCTTCTCCGACGAGGACCAGGCCGTCGAGTGGGCCAACGGCGTGGAGTACGCGCTGGCGTCGTCCGTGTGGACCAAGGACCACGGGCGGGCGATGCGGATGTCCAAGAGGCTGGACTTCGGGTGCGTGTGGATCAACACGCACATTCCGCTGGTCGCGGAGATGCCCCACGGCGGCTTCAAGAAGTCGGGGTACGGCAAGGACCTGTCCGCGTACGGGTTCGACGACTACACGCGGATCAAGCATGTGATGACGTCGCTGGACGCGTAGGTCATAGATCGTGGTTCGGCTGCGGGTGCGTGGGGGCTGGTCGCGCAGTTCCCCGCGCCCCTCGCCGGGGCGCTGTGCTGGACGGGGCCGGGACGTAACGCCGTGTTGACCTAGGTCATCGACAAGGTGTCCGGTCCGTGTCAGGTCGCTCGACGCAGCGTCGATTGCCCGGTGGCGGGCGGGCGCGACATCCTTCAGGTGTGCCCCAGACCTCTTCCCAGACGCCCGCGCTCTCCCGTCGCTCCCTGCTGCGCGCGCTCGGCGGCACCGCCGCGCTCGGCGCACTGGCCGGCTGCGGGGTGCCCGCGGCCTACGTCAAGGCCGGCGACCGCACCGTGACCGACCTGTCCGCCAGGGACCACAGGCTGGTCTTCGCGAACTGGCCGCTGTACATCGACGTGGACGACAAGAACCCGAACAAGCGGCCCACCCTCGACGCCTTCGAGAAGCGCACCGGGATCTCCGTCGACTACATCGAGGAGATCAACGACAACGACGAGTTCTTCGGCAAGATCAGCCCGGCGCTGATGAACCACCAGTCCACCGGCCGGGACATCATCGTCATCAGCGACTGGATGTGCGCGCGGTTCGTGCGCCTGGGCTGGGTCCAGAAGATGGACCGCGCCCACCAGCCGAACGTGGCGAAGTACCTGGACCCGCTGCTGCGCACGCCCGCCTTCGACCCGGGCCGCCTGTACACGGTGCCGTGGCAGTCGGGCATCACCGGCATCGCGTACAACCGGAAGAAGCTGGGCCGCGAGATCCGGCACGTCAAGGACCTGTGGGCGAGCGACCTCAAGGGGCGGGTGACCCTGCTCTCCGGGCTCGACGAGGCGTTCGCGCTGCTGATGCAGGGCAACGGCGTGGACATCACCAAGTGGACGGCCGACGACTTCTACGCCGTCTGCGACGAGGTGCAGAAGCAGGTCGACCGCGGCCAGATCCGCCGCTTCACCGGCAACGACTACACCAAGGACCTGGTCAGCGGCGATGTCCTGGCCTGCCAGGCCTACTCCGGCGATGTCATCCAGCTCCAGGCCGACAACCCCGACATCCGCTTCGTCGTCCCCGAGGAGGGCGCGGAGCTGTGGTCCGACTCCCTGATGATCCCGGACCGCGCCGCGCACAAGGCCAACGCGGAACGCCTGATCGACTACTACTACGAGCCCGAGGTCGCCGCCGAGCTGGCCGCCTGGGTCAACTACGTCTGCCCCGTCCCGGCGGCCCAGCAGGTCCTCGCCGACTCCAAGGACAAGGACACCGCGGCCCTCGCCGACAACCCCCTGATCTTCCCGAACACGGAGATGCGCAAGCGCCTCGCCATCGCCCGCGACATCACGTCGAGCGAACGCGTGGAGTTCGCCAAACGGTGGAACAAGATCGTGGGGCTGTAGGTCCGGGGACAGGCCTCCGCGGGTCTCCGCGGGCCTCCTCAGGCCTCGCCTGGCTCGGTCCGTGCTTCGCCTGCCGTCCGGTCCCGGTCCCAGTCCCGGATGAGGCGGACGGTGCGTTCGGGGTGTTCCTCGTGCAGGTAGTGGCCGGTGTCGGGCCAGTGGTCGACGCGCGAGCCGGGGACACGCAGTGTGCCGCGTTCCCAGGCGGCGGCCTCCGCGGAGGTCCACACGGTCAGGGCGCGCCGGGTCCGCTGCCGCAGATACGCCTCGCTGTGCGGGCGGACGCCCACCGCGTCCGGGTCGGTGTACATGCCGGCGTAGGACTGGGCGATGACGTGGTCCGGGGTGCCGAGCATGGTGCGGAGGTGCGCGGTACGCAGGCCCACCGGGGCGCCCGGCGAGAACGCGCCGGCGACGAGATCGGCCGCCGCTGCGGCCCCCTGTGCCTGGTACCGGGCCAGGCGGACCGGGATCTGTGCCACCTCCGCGCCGTGCGCGCCGTGTGCCGGGTCGAGGGCGATGACGGAGCGGACGAGGTCCGGGTGCCGTACGGCGAGCAGGTTGACGACCTGTCCGCCCATCGAGTGGCCCACGACGACCGCCGGCCCGGTGTCCAGGCGGTCGAGCAGCGCGGCGAGGTCGTCGGCCATCTCCACGGGGGTGTTTCCCCGGTCGGGCACCTCGGAACGGCCGTGGCCGCGCAGATCGGGGACGACGACACGGAACCGGTCGGCGAGGGCCTCGGCGTGCGGGGACCACTCGCGGCCGTCCCCGCCCCAGCCGTGCACCAGGAGGAGCGGGCATCCGTCCTCGGGCCCGAGGACGGTGCAGAAGAGGCCGATGCGGCCCAGCGGGAGGAGGGTCATGCGGCACTGTCCGGGGTGGTGAGGTAGGTGGCGTGGGCGAAGTCGGCGTAGGTGCCCGCGCCGTCGAGGTCCTGGGCCCACAGTCCCAGCATGGCGCCGGTGAATCCGAGGACCCGGAGTTGGCCGTCGTGGAATTCGTCGGCGTGCTCGTCGGACAGGACGGTGGCGTCGAGTTCGAGCGGCAGCGTGCGCATCCCCTGACCGGTGTCGTAGGAGAAGCGCAGGACGGGAAGGGCGAGTTCGGCTTGCAGGACGATCGAGTGTCCGGGGGCGAGGGGTACCGCGGTCCCGTGCTCGACGAGGCGCCCGGCGTCGCAGGTGAGCGTCCGCAGGACCGGGGACCCGTCGTCCTGGGCCGTGACGTACAGGTAGTGCCAGTTGCGGGTGTTGTAGTAGGCGGTCAGTCCGGCCATGTGGTCGGAGGTGCGGGGTGCGAAGGTCAGGCTGGTCCGGAAGGAACAGCGGCGGGCCGTCACCCGCCGGGCGAGCAGGCTGGGGGTGCGGCGGCCCACCGGTGACTGGCCGCCGTGGACGCGCAGTCCGCCGGGTACCGGTTCGATCCAGTCCGGGGTGGCGGGGCGGCGCAGGGTGGACCAGTCGGGGCCGAGTGCGGGTGCGTCGAAGTGGTCGGTCGCGGAGGGTGGTTGGGGCGCGGGTGCCGGTGGGAGGGCGGGGGCCGGGACGGTGACGGCCGCGACGGCCCCGGCGATCCGGGGCCAGCCGTCCGCCGTCCAGGTCACGGGCTGCAGCGCGGTCTCCCGGCCCAGCACACACGGGCCCCGCTCCCCGTACGGGCGGGCGACGATATGGGCCGCGTACCACTCGCCCGTCGGCGTCGCGACGAGCGAGCAGTGCCCGGCCTTCTGCAGGTCCGGCGTCGGGTCGTGCCGGGAGGTGAGCAGGGGACCGGCCGGGTCCGGTTCGTACGGTCCGAACAGGTCACGGGAGCGGGCCACGGCCGCGCCGTGCTCGTAGCCGGTGCCGCCCTCGGCGTGCACCAGGTAGTACCAGCCGTCACGGCGGTACAGATGCGGCCCCTCGGCGACCCCGGCGGCGGTGCCGACGGAGATCGTCCGGGGCTCGCCGAGCAGGGCCCGCGTCCTGCGGTCGTACTCCTGGAGTTCGATGCCGGCGAAGGACTCGTGGCCGGGCCGCCAGTCGAAACGCATGTTCAGCAGCCAGCTGCGGCCGTCCCCGTCGGAGCCGACGTCGTGGAACAGGGACACGTCGAAGCCGCGGCTGTGCAGCGGGACCGGGTCGGACCACGGGCCCTCGATCGAGGGCGCGGTGGTGACGAAGTTGGGGACGTCCTTCCAGCCCTCCGCGTAGGTGTCCACGACGGTGAAGACGAGGTGGAACAGGCCGTCCGCGTACGACAGTCCGGGCGCCCAGATCCCGCCGGAGTCCGGGACGCCGGTGAGGTCGAGCAGCCGTGTGCTGTCCAGGACCCCGCCCAGCGGCCGCCAGTTCACCAGATCCCGGGAGTGGTGGATCCGGACGCCCGGACACCACTCGAAGGTGGAGGTGGCGATGTAGAAGTCGTCGCCGACCCGCAGGATCGCCGGGTCGGGTTCGAAACCGGGCAGGACGGGGTTCTGGATCAGCTGGCTCACGGATGCTCCGGTCGGAGGGTGGATCAGAGAGTGGGTCAGAGGGTGAACAGAAGCGTGCCGAAGCCCACGTGGTCGCACTGGAACGCGGCGCCCTCCGGCTGGAGTTTCGCCACGGCGGCATAGGTCCAGGGCGTGGGCAGGCTGCGGCGCTTGACGTAGTGGTTGAAGGCCAGCTCGTAGATCGGGCGCAGATTGCCGCGCTCGACGGTGGAGATGGAGTTGTAGGTGGCCTGGCAGGAGCCCCAGACGGCGTAGGGGACGTCGTTGCCGAGGTTGTACTTCGCGGTGTACTCGTAGCCGGCGAGCAGCCGGTTGGCGGAGGCGGAGTAGAGGTCCTGGCCCTGTACCCAGGCGATCTCGCAGGCCTCGGCCATGCTGCCGAGGATGAGCTGGGTGTGGGCCTGGTCGCGACCGCTGTCCACGCACTGGCCGGTGTCGCTGATCACCCGGCTGATCTTGCAGCAGTCGTGCAGGTAGAAGGCGTCGACGGCGGCGTTGTAGACGGAGGTGTCGTTGCAGAACACCCCCATGGCCATCATCGCCTTGATGCAGTTGGTGCCCCAGCCGGCGTCACCGAAGGTGTTGATGAGCGGGATGCAGACGTTTCTGAAGAAATTCTCGGTCTGGGTGATCTCGGACGCCGACCAGCTTCCGGCCGGGGCGGTGTAGCGCATCAGCTCGGCGGCGGCCGCGAGTTTGAAGCCGTAGATGGCGGCCGCGAGTTGGGCGTCCTTGCCGGTGATGGAGGTGAGGGTGGCCGACCAGGCCTTGATGATCTGGAGGGCCTTGGTGGCGTGGGCGGTGGTGCCGGTGAGGTTCCACATCAGGGCGTTCTGGTAGGCCGCGTTGCAGTCGTTCCAGAACTCCCAGTTGTACAGCTCGGTCGTGCCCCGGTCGACGGAGGCGAAGGGGCCCAGCATCGTGTACGTCGACTGCGAGTACTGGTCGGCCTTGAAGACGTTCCAGCCGCTGAGCCAGGGTTCGGTGCCGGCGGCGATCCGGGTCTTCATCCGCTGGATGTCGGAGAGCTTGTGCAGCACCCCGGGGTGGATGAACGAGGTGAGGGCGTCGGCCTCGGGGACGAGCACCAGTCCGGTGGCGGCCGCGGCGGTGCCGACGGCCGTGATCTTCAGGAACCGGCGCCTGGTGGGGGCGGGGCGCTCGGACGCGGGACGGGCGGGAAGTTGCGGCTCATTCATGCGGGCTTCCTCACTTGTCGCGGCCGGCACCCCGGTAGAGCACGAGCGTGCTGTGCGGGCCGATCTTCGGGCGCTGTCCGGCGCCGACGTTCCTGCCGGTGGCGAGGTCGCGGGCCGGGCCGAAGCCGGGGCGGGCGGGGAGGGTGAAGGTACGGTCGGCGCTGGTGTTCATGGCGATGAGGTAGTCGCCGTACTCGCACAGGTAGAACGGCGCGCGGCCCACCAGCATGGTCTCCACGCCGTCGAAGTGGACGCCGAGGGCGGGGTCGGGGACGTCCGCCGGGACGGGCGCGAGGTGGTACACGTCTCCGGCCAGGGCCTGGTGGAGGGTGTCACCGGGAGGCGGGAAGCCGCCCGGCGGGATGCCGCCGGCCCCGGGGTCGTTGATGGCGTAGTCCCACAGGATCCAGTCGCGGACGGTGAACGTGTCGTCCGTGGTGCCGGCGGAGCGCTGGCGGACGGTCGCGGAGCGCTGGTCGGTCGGGGTGAGGTGGTGGACGCGGGCGTAGTCGTTCACGCCCTGGCGGGCGCGCCAGTAGAGGGAGGCGAAGAGGAGTTCCCGGCCGTTCTTGACGGCGATGCAACCGTTGTCCTCGTCGGTGAAGACGAAGTCGGGCCGGTCCCAGTCCGTGGGTATGCGGCCGGGGCGGCTGGGCAGCGCCTGGTAGGCGTCCCAGTCCCGGGAGACCAGCCGGAGCGCGGCGAGGCCGACACGGGTCCAGGTGTGGTTGATGAGCAGGTCCAGCTGCCGGTAGAACTGGCCGTCCGCCATCATCTCCTGGGTCCAGCCGACGATGTCGGGGTCCTTGAACACGACGGCCGACATGACCGGGTGGGAGTCCCACACGGTGCGGGACGCGTACGCGATCTCGCCGGGGTAGACCTCGTTGCGCCAGCCGATGACGGTCTCGATACGGGCGACCCGGGCGCCGGTCTCGTCGACGTCGACCACCCGGAACCGGCCGCGCGCCTTGATGATGTCGATCATCTGCTTGCGCAGTTCGGGCGCGTCCTGCGCCTGGTATCCGCGGGTGACGGACTCGTACATCATGACGAGCCAGTCGATGACCTCGCCGTAGCTGCCCACGTAACCGAGTTCGCGGGTCAGGCCCGCCTTCGTCACCTGGTAGTAGCCCTCGCCGAGCGGCTTGGTCGGGTTGCCGTCCGCGTCCTCGGGGCCGAGGTAGGGGGTCATGCCGAGCGACTGGTACAGGTAGCCGCGGGCCTTGTCCTCGGACAGCGCGAGGCCGGGTGCGAGCAGGCCGAGGCCGCGGTTGGCCTGGTAGATGCCGATGGCGCAGATCTGCGTCTGGTTGCTGTAGTGCGGGAAGTGTCGGCGCCAGTAGTCCCGGCTGGACTTCAGCATGTCGGTGTACGCGTCGCGCCGCACCGGCTGCTCGGCCGTGCCGGTGCCGGCCGGGGCGGTGACCACGAGGTCGTCGAACCAGGCCGTGCCGGGACCGGACAGCCGTAGATGGAACTCGACCTGGGTCGCCCCGGCCGGGGTCGCCAGGTCGATCGAGACCTGCTCCCAGTCGTGGGTGCCGGTGGTGGCGAACTGGCGGTGGTCGCTGCCGACGAGGTTGCCGCTGGCGTCGAAGAAGAGCGGGTCGATGTGCGCGCCGGTCCCGGTCACGCCGTCGGTCCTGATCCAGGCGCTGTAGGTGTACGTGCCCTCGCCGACCTGGAACCGCGCCGTGTTGTACGCGGTGATGAAGCCGTTGGCCGCGGTCGCCGAGACCTTGAGGGAGGCGGATCCGGAGCGGGCGACGGTGGTGTCCCGGGCCCAGGAGGCGTCGGCGGTCTTTCCCCAGCCGGGCACGGCCCAGCCCGCCGGGGTGGTGTCGCCCAGTTCGAAGCCGGGGTCGCGCAGCTCGGTGGGCCGGATCAGGTCGACGGAGTCGAACCAGGCGGTGCCCGGCCCGGCCAGCCGCAGGTGCAGTTCGATCTGGGAGGCGCCGTCGGGGGTGGCCAGGTCGATGGAGACGTACTGCCAGTCGTGGGTGCCGGTGGTGGCGAACTGGCGGTGGTCGCTGCCGACGAGGTTGCCGCTCGCGTCGAAGAAGAGCGGGTCGATGTGCGCGCCGGTCCCGGTCACGCCGTCGGTCCTGATCCACGCGCCGTAGGTGTAGGTGCCCTTGCCGACACGGGTCTTGGGCGAGGAGTAGACGGTGATGAAGCCGTTGGCCGCGGTCGCCGAGACCTTGAGGGAGGCGGACCCGGAGCGGGCGACGGTGGTGTCCCTCGTCCAGGAGGCGTCGGCGGTCTTCCCCCAGCCCGGCACCTGCCAGCCCTCCGGGGTGTCGCCGCCCTCCTCGAAGCCGGGGTTGGCGATCTCGTACGGCGATCCGGTCACCTTCTGGTCCAGGCGGTCGCCCAGGTGCTCCCAGAGCAGCGCGAGGACCAGGCCGACCCGGCCGAAGCCCTGCCACTGCTGGTCGGAGCCGGTCAGCACGGTCGCGTCGTTCTGCCAGGCCATGTAGCGGCCGTCGAGCGCCCGCAGGACGCGGTCCAGGGCGACGGGGTTCTGGTACGCCGGGCTGCCGGACCACAGGTAGCCCTCGGCGAGGGACTGGAAGGCCCAGGCGTCCATGCCGGCCGGGTTCGCGCCGCTGAGGTAGTACTTCTGGTCCTTGTCGACACGCGCGCGGACCGCCTCCAGGACCTCCGGGCCCTCGACCTCGCGCACCTTGGGGACCGGAGCCGGGCCCTGCGCCTCGCCCTTGGGCGGCACGAAGCAGGGCTCGGTGTGGGTGTAGAGGCGGTAGATGCCCCGGGAGGGCGTCGTCATCTTGTAGTAGAGCTGGTCGGCGTTCTGGCCGTAGGACCAGATGCGGCCCATCGACCGGATCTCCAGCGTCACCTTCTTCTTGCCCCTGGTGAGCCGCTCGGGCAGCGGCAGGGTGTGGAAGAAGAAACGGCCCGGGGCCCGCGGTGACGTGTCGAGGATGTCGAGGCTGTCGACGGCGCCCTCGTCCTGGTGGCCGACCTGCAGCCCGTCGCAGAACAGCTGCAGCCGCCACATGTTCGTGCCGGACGCCGACTCCTGGGAGGTCGAGTCGTACTCGTCGCCCCACAGCCGGACGGTGACATAAGTGGTGTCGGTCGGGCTGACGGCGACGTCGAACTTCAGCGTGCCGCCCCAATAGGACGTAGGCTCCGAGGGGTTGAGGATCCGCGCCTTCTGGCCGAGGCCGCCGGTGACGGTGTCGGAGAGGGTGGCGGTGAGGCCGTGCGCGGACTCCGAGGAGGTGTTGCCGAAGACAACGATGTCCAGGGGGGTGCAGGCGGCCTTCGCGAGCGGGGCGGGTTCGGCGGCGGGGGCGGGCGCGGCCGCGGCGGGCTGGGCGCTCAGCAGGCCGAGGCCGGCCGCGGCGGCGCCGGTGGTGCCGGCGTACTTCAGGACGTCACGTCTTCTGGGTGCGTTGGGCACGGCTGGTCCTTTACTTGAGGCTGCCCATGAGGATTCCGCTGCGCCAGTACTTCTGGAGCGCGAACATGAACACCGCGAGCGGAACGATCGACAGCAGGGATCCGGTGAGGACGAGGGTGTTCATGTCGCGGGCGGTCTGCGCCTGCTGGAGCCACGAGTAGAGGCCCAGGGTGACGGGGAAGGTGCGCTCGCCGTTGAGCATGAACAGGGGGAGGAAGAAGTTGTTCCAGATGTCGATGAAGACGAGCATGAAGATGGTGATCCCGCCGGTCCGCATCAGCCTCAGCGCGACCGACCAGAAGATCCGCAGCTCGGAGGCGCCGTCGATACGGGCCGCCTCCATCAGCTCGGTGGGTACCGAGCTGTCCGCGTAGACCTTGCCGAGGTAGACCCCGAACGGGTTGATGAAGTACGGGATCAGGATCGACCAGATGGTGTTGGTGAGCCCGATCTTCGCGAAGACCAGGTAGAGCGGGAAGGCCAGCAGGGTGCTGGGCAGCAGCGAGGCGCCGACGATGACCGCGAACAGGGCGCCGCGTCCCCGGAAGTCGAACTTCGCCAGCCCGTACCCGGCGGCGAGCGAGATGAGGGTGGAGCCGGCCGCGCCGAGCGTGGAGTAGAGGATCGAGTTGCCGATCCACCGGGTGAACACGCCGTCGTGGTAGGTCCAGATCTGCCGGAGGTTGTCGCCGAGGTGGTCGGAGGAGAACCACAGGCCGAAGGTGGAGTAGAGGTCGGTCTGGTTCTTGGTCGCGGAGACGATCAGGAACCAGGTGGGGGCGAGCGAGTACAGCAGGAAGAGGACCAGCAGGCCGGTGGTGAGGGCCACGGCACGGCGGGTGGGGCGTGCTCCGCCCCCGGTGGCGACACTGCTCATGACATCTTCCTGTTCGTCACGCGGTGGAACACGAAGGCGAGGATGCCGGTGACGACGGCCAGGACCAGCGACTCGGCGGCCGCGTACTGGTAGTTGCCGGCCTTGAACGCCTGGTCGAAGATCTCCATCATCGGAGTGAAGTCGGTGTTGATGGACTCCGGTGCGACCTGCCGCAGCATCAGCGGTTCGGTGAACAGCTGGAGCCGGCCGATCAGGGAGAACATGCCGGTCAGGACGAGAATCCCGGTGATGTTCGGGACCTTGATCGACCAGGCGATCCGCCACTCCTTCGCCCCGTCCAGCCGGGCCGCCTCGTACAGCTCGCGCGGCAGCGCCTGGAGGGAGGCGGAGATGAGGATCATGTTGAAGCCGATGCCCTGCCAGGTCAGCAGGTTGCCCAGCGACAGATAGGTGTTGAGGCCGCCGAAGAACTCGATGTCGGTACCGGCCCGGTGCGCCAGGTCGAGCAGCGGGCTGCCGGTGGGGCTGTAGAGGAACAGCCACATGACCGTCGACACGACCGCGGGCACGACGTACGGGATCAGCAGCGCCGCCCGGAAGAACCGCACCGCCCGCGCCGCGACCCCGTCGAGCAGCAGGGCCAGCAGCAGCGAGATGCCGAGCATCACCGTGATCTGGACCGTGCCGAACAGCAGGGTGCGCAGCATGCTCGACCAGAACGCGTCGTTGCCGAGCACGGACGCGAAGTTGTCGAATCCGGTGTAGACGGTGCGCGTCGGCCCGAAGCCGAGGCCGGTGCCCTTCTTCTCGTACAGGCTCTGGCCGAACGCGTAGCCGATCGGCAGCACGTAGGTGACCAGGAAGCCCGCGAGGAACGGCAGCGTGAACAGCACTCCCTTGTGGGCGCCCCGTCTCCCGGTCCGGCGGGGGGAGGGCCGCCGGACCGGGGAGTCGATGGCGACCTCGGGCGGTCGCGTCTGGGTGGACACGGATATCTCCAGGTGAGGTGCGCCGACGGGCACGGGCGCCGGGTCGGTCGGCGGTGCGAGGGGAAAGCGGTTGGGCCCAGGGGGGTCAGCTGCCGGCGACGGCCTTGATGCCCTTGCCCTTGAGGTCGTCGAGGGTCCACTGCTGCAGGTTCGTGAGCATGGCCTTGACGGTGAGCTGCTTCTTCATGACCTTGCCCCACTGCTTCTGCATCTCGGAGTACATGGCCGCGTAGTCGGGGCCGTACTGCCACTGCTCGCCGACCCGCGAGGCGGCCGTGGTGATCACCTTCGCGCTGTCCGACCGAGCGTCGAACATCTCGGTCGGGATGATCTTGCCGACGTACGGGGAGACGTCCTTGACCGCGGGGAACAGGCCCGACTTGGAGGCCGGGTCGGTGAGCGCGGTCAGCGACTCCTTGCTGCTGGACAGCCAGGCGGCGAACTGCGCGGCGCGGTCGGGGGACTTGCAGCCCTTGAGGACGGCGGTGGTGTCGAAGTTGCTGGAGGTCTGCGGCTTCGCGGTGTCGAAGAGCGGGGCGTCCGAGAGCTGCCACTTGCCCTTGGACTTGGGGAAGTTGGTGTCGTAGATGGGCAGCTGCCAGGTGGAGGTGGTCATCGCGATGGTCTTGCCGAGGTCCCAGGTCTTGAAGACGCCCGGGTCGGCGTACGAGGCGTTGGAGGCGAGGTCGTCGTCCACCAGCTGCTGGACGACGTCACCGGCCTTGAGCGCCTCGGGCGAGGTGAAGTCGATGACCCAGTGGTCGCCGGCGGCCTTGTACCACTGGGCACCCGCGGACCAGGAGAGGTCGACGAGCGTGCTCGGGTCCTCGCCGGCCATGTTGTAGATCTTGACGTTCTTGTCCTGCCGCTGGACCTTCTTGCCGGCCGCGATCAGGTCGTCCCAGGTCTTCGGCGCCTGGATGCCGTACTTCTCGAACAGGTCCGCGCGGTAGGCCGTGAACAGCGGCGAGGAGCCCATCGGGATGCCGAAGGTGGTGCCGCCCGGGCTGACCGCGTTCCACGCCGCCGTCGTGTACGCGCTCTGGTACGGGGCGGCGGCCTTGGTGATGTCGGTCAGCAGGCCGTCCGCGGCGAAGCTCGCCAGGTTCATCCCGTCCATCTTGGACAGACAGGGGGCCGTGCCGGCGTTCACCGCGGCACGGAGCTTCTGGTAGACCGTCTCGCCCGCGGCGTTGACGAACTTGATCTGCGTCTCGGGGTGCTGCTTGTTCCAGACCTTGGTCTGGGCCTCTATGCCGTCGGTCCAGCTCCAGAACTCCAGCGTGACCTTGCCCTTCGTCTTCGGCGAGGCCTCGGAGCCGCCGCCGTCCGAGCAGGCGGCCAGGAGCAGGGACAGGGACGCTGCGGCGGCCACCGGGACGAGGGCTCCGCTGCGGAAGCGGAAGCGGGACTTGGACATCGGTCCTCCACGAGGGGAACGAGACGGCGCCTGCAACGTGGGGAAGGCGGCGCGGTCGTGCGGCGCAAAGGGGAGTGAAACCGGCACTGCTCATCATCAGCAGTAATCGTTTGTCGTGGACCGTACGGCCGGAGTGGCCGGATCCACAAGGGGGAAGGGCCGGATTGTTTCGCCAAACTTTCAAGAACGTTACTTCCTGGCCTGCCTGACCTGCGCTATTCGGTCATTGCGGCCTCGCTCGAAGGTTCCGTCCGTGCACACGACTCCCTGGCCGAGCATTGACCGGCGGCGGGACGGCTTCTAGCGTGGAATACGTTTACGTACCTTGCGGCGTCTCGCTCGCCACCCCTGAGCCCGGGCAGGAGCATCACCATGTCGGCATCGGCACCCCCTTACGCGCTCTTCGTCATGAACCCCGTCCACCTGCGCGAACTGTTCCCGGCGCGGCTGATGCACCGGCTCCGGCAGCTGGTGGAGGTCGATCCGGGGCTCGTCGTCCAGGACTTCGCCGACCCGGCGGCAGCGGCGGCCCTGAGCCGGGCCGAGGTGCTCATCACGGGCTGGGGCTGCCCCCACATAGGCGCGCAGGTCCTGGACGCGGCGCCCCGGCTGCGGGCGGTGCTGCACGCGGCCGGCAGCGTCCGGCACATGGTCGGGGAGCCGTTCTGGGAGCGGGGCATCACCCTGTCCAGCGCGGTGCAGGCCAACGCGCTGCCCGTGGCGGAGTACACGCTCGCCGCGATCCTCCTGTCGGGCAAGGACGCCTTCGGGCTGCGCGAGCGCTTCCGCGCCGAGCAGGCGTATCCCGCGCCCGCCGAGTACACGGCGGTGGGCAACCTCGGCCGCCGCGTCGGCCTGATCGGCGCCTCCCGGGTGGGCCGCCGGGTCCTTGAGCTGCTACGGCCGTTCGACCTGGCGGTGAGCCTGTACGACCCCTACGTCGACGCGGCGGAGGCGGCGCGGCTCGGCGCGGTCCCGCTGTCGCTGGACGAGCTGCTGCGCACCAGCGACATCGTCAGCGTGCACGCGCCCGACATCCCGCAGACGCAGGGCATGCTCAGCCGCGAGCGGCTGGCCCTCATCCCCGACGGCGGCGTGCTCATCAACACCTCGCGGGGCGCCCTGGTCGACCACACCGCGCTCACCGAGGAGCTGGTCGGCGGGCGGATCAGCGCGGTCCTGGACGTCACCGACCCGGAACCGCTGCCCCCCGGCTCCCCGCTCTACGGCCTCCCCAACGTCTTCCTCACCCCGCACATCGCCGGCTCCCTCGGCAACGAACTGGCCCGCCTCGGCGGCACCGTCGTACAGGAACTGGAACGGATCGGCGCCGGCCTGCCCCTGGCGCACCCGGTGCACCGGGCCCAGCTCGCCATCAGTGCCTGAGCGCCCGCCCGCCTTCCTCCTCGCCCGCCGCCGCTTCTCCCGCTGTCCGCATATCCCCTTCCTCTCCCCTTACCCCTTCCTCTTCCTCGGAGGTTCCCCTGAACACCGTGTTCTCCGGGCCGGTCCGTCCCACCCCCGGTGCCCTGTCCCCGTTGCGTCCCGCCGTCCGGGCCCGTGTCGAAGGCGGCTTCTGGGCCGAGCGCCGCCGGGTCAACGCCGAGGTGTCCCTGGCCGAGGGCCCGAAGCGGCTGGAGGCGGCCGGGAACCTCGCCAACTTCCGTGCCGCTGCGTTCCTCCGTACCCAGGACGGCGCCGTCCCGCCGGGCTTCACGGGGGACTTCCAGTTCCAGGACTCCGACGTCTACAAGTGGCTGGAGGCCGCCTGCTGGCAGCTGGCGGACACCCCCGACGAGGAACTCGCCGCCGAGGTGGAGACCGTGGTCGGGCTGATCGCCGCCGCCCAGCGGGAGGACGGCTATCTGCAGACGTACTACCAGCTCGGCGGCGGCGAGCCGTGGACCGAGCTGGGCTGGGGCCATGAGCTGTACTGCGCGGGGCACCTGATCCAGGCCGCCGTCGCCCACCACCGGGCCACCGGCTCCGACCGGCTGCTCGACGTGGCCCGCCGGCTCGCCGACCACATCCACTCCGTCTTCGGCCCCGGCAGGCAGGTCGACACGGTCTGCGGCCACCCCGAGGTGGAGACCGCGCTCGTCGAGCTCTACCGGACCACCTCGGAACGGCAGCACCTGGAGCTCGCCCGCTACTTCGTCGACCGGCGCGGCCACGGCAGCCTGTCCTCCGGCGCCGACCGGGGCCACGACCGCGATCCGGGACCGGAGTACTGGCAGGACCACACCCCGGTGCGCGAGGCCGACGAGGTCACCGGCCATGCCGTACGCCAGCTCTATCTGCTGGCCGGGGCCGCCGACCTCGCGGCGGAGACCGGTGACCCCGAGCTGAGCGCGGCGGTGCGGCGGCTGTGGCGGGACATGGTGACCACCAAGAGCTACCTCACCGGGGCCGTCGGCTCGCGGCACGACTGGGAGGCCTTCGGCGACGCACATGAGCTGCCCGCCGACCGCGCCTACGCCGAGACCTGCGCCGCCATCGCCTCCATCCACTTCTCCTGGCGCATGGCCCTGCTCACCGGCGAGGCCCACTACTCCGACCTGATCGAACGCACCCTGTTCAACGGCTTCCTCGCCGGCGCCGGTCTGGACGGGCGGACCTGGCTGTACGTCAACCCGCTGCACCACCGGGCCCGCGCGCACGAACGCCCCGGCGACCAGAGCGCCCACCGCACCCCGTGGTTCCGCTGCGCCTGCTGCCCGCCCAACGTGATGCGCCTGCTCGCGAGCCTGCCGCACTACATCGCCACGACCGGCGACGACGGTCTGTACCTCCACCAGTACGCCACCGGCGGCTACGGCGGCGACGGCCTCACCGTGCGGGTGGCGACCGACTACCCGTGGGACGGCACGGTGACGGTGACCGTCGAGGAAGCCACCACCGGGCCCAGGACCCTCGCGCTGCGCGTGCCGGGGTGGTGCACGCGGTACACGCTCACCGTGAACGGCACTCCGGTGGACGGGGCGGGGGAGTCCGGCTGGCTGCGGGTCACCCGCGCCTTCGCCCCCGGCGACACCGTCCGGCTCGATCTCGCGATGCCGCCCCGGCTCACCGTCGCGAGCCCGCGGGTCGACGCCGTCCGGGGCTGCGCCGCCATCGAACGCGGGCCCCTGGTGTACTGCCTCGAACAGACCGACCAGCCCGGCGGCCCGGACCCCGACGACCTCGCACTGGACCCGGGCGCACCGCTGACCGTGCACAGGCAGCCCCAGCTGCTCGGCGGCGTCACCACGGTGAGTGCCGTGGGCACTCTGCCGGTCGCGAGCGAGTCCGCCGGCTGGCCCTACCGGCCGCTCGGGACCGGGGAACCGCGGTCCGGGGAGCGCGTCGCGCTGACGGCGGTGCCGTACTACGCGTGGGCCAACCGCGGGGCGGGCGCCATGCGGGTCTGGCTGCCGCTGGCCGGCCGGGACTGAACGGGCCGGGTGGAGCCCACCGCACCTGAGTGGGTAAACGGTTACCTTGATTGCCGTACCAGTAATCGCCTCGAAGGGGTCACCAGAGTGCCGAATGCAGTAACGTCACGGTGTGACAGTGAACGGAAATGACTCCGGTGCGGGTTCCGAACCCAGAACTGCCAGGCGTCGACGGAGGAAGTCCGCGGACGGGGACCGACCCCACACCATCCGCGACGTCGCCGAGCGGGCCGGTGTCTCGGTAGCAACCGTTTCCAGGACACTGGCCGGCAACTACCCGGTCTCCAACGCCACCCGGGAACGGGTCATGGCCGCGGTGGACGAGCTCCACTATGTGGTGAACGTCCACGCCAAGGCCCTCTCCGGGCAGGTCGCGGGCCCCATCGCCCTGGTCCTGCGGGACATCACCGGGCCCTCGCTGGCCCATGTCGCCGCGGGGGTCGAGGAGGAGGCGGCACTGCGCGGCCGGCTGAGCCTGGTCTGTGCCACCCACGGGGACCCGGAGCGTGAGGACGCCCTGGTGCAGCTGATGCGTGAGCAGCACGCTGCCGCGGTCGTGCTCGTGGGCGGGGCGGTACAGGACGAGGCCTACTTCCGGCGCATGGCCGAGTACGCGCGCGCCCTGGACGCCGCCGGGTCCCGGCTGGTCCTTGTGGGCCGCCCGCCCCTGCCCGGGGACCTCCCTGTGACCGTCGTGGACTACGACAACCGCGGCGGCGCCTTCCAGGCCGCCGACCACGTCCTCGTCCAGGGCCACCGGCGGGTGCTCTTCCTCGGCGGCGACCCCCAGCTGAGCACCGGCGTGCAGCGACGGGACGGCTACCTGCACGCCCTGCGCGCGCACGGACTGCCGTACGCCGAGGAACTCGACGTGCCCGGTGACTACACCCGTGTCTCCGGCTACCAGCGCACGCGGGACGCGCTGAAGGCGGGGGTGGACTTCACCGCCGTCGTCGCCGGCACCGACATGGTCGCCCTCGGAGCCCTCGCCGCGCTCCGTGACGCCGGCCTCGACGTGCCCTCGGACGTCTCGGTGGTCGGCTTCGACGACGTGCCCTTCGCGGCGGACCTCGTCCCGTCGCTCACCTCGATCCGGGTCCCGTACGAGGACCTGGGCCGTACGGCGGTGCGTCTGGCCCTGGAGGGCGCGGAGGGCATCACGGGCGACGACCACGTCGTACTGAGCACCCAGCTCGTGATCCGCCAGTCGGTGCGCAAGCTGGGGTGACCGACGTGGTGGGCAAGTCTGGCCGGAACGCGTCGTCGGCAGTACGTACGAGACAACGATTCGGCGGCCCATGGCTGCAGTGGGGTCCAGGGTCGTCATCGGAAACGTCGTCCGTTGCCCTGCCTTCCGTCGCACGCTCCATGACCTGACCATCCTGCGTCACGTCGTGTGTGTCGGTTCTTCAGGACGGTGACCCGCGTGACGCGCTGTTCCAGCGAAAGCGGGCTTCCCCCTTGAGCGCACCCCCCACCGCGAACGAGTACTCCCTCGTCATCGCGGAAAGGGCCCAAGCAGCCCACGAGACAGTCACCCTGACACTTCGTCACCCCACGGGCGAGCCGCTGCCCGAGTGGCAGCCGGGCGCACATGTCGAGCTCCTCCTCGGCGACGATCTCTCCCGCGCCTACTCCCTGTGCGGCGACCCCGCCGACCGCACCGCCTGGCACATCGCGGTACTGCGCGCCCCCGACAGCCGTGGCGGCTCGGCCTGTGTCCACGACAAGCTCCGCCCCGGCGTGCGGATCGACGTGCGCGGGCGGCCTGCCTGCCGCTCGTTGCCGTCCCGCTCCTCGGATGCGTCGCGGCGGCGGCCCTGTGGGGAATCGGGGATCCGTCGTGAATGCGTGACGCATGAAAGGCCGACCGGCCGCAATTACCCGACCTGCTCCGCGACGCGACGGACCGGCCGTGGTATTGCTCGGCAGGGATTCTTTGCGCACACCCCGAAAAGGCCTGTCAAGCGCGATGTTCCTCACATGTGAAAGTGGCTTCTCGGCGGCCTTGGACAGCAGTTTCACGGTGGTAGCCTCGAATGAGTGAGCAATCGACTCGTCGTCAAAGGCGCCCGTCAGCACAATCTTCGTGACGTGTCCGTGGAATTCCCGAGGAACTCGCTCGTCGTCTTCACGGGTGTTTCCGGTTCCGGTAAGTCGAGCCTGGCATTCGACACCATATTCGCGGAAGGGCAGCGGCGCTATGTGGAATCGCTGTCCGCGTATGCGCGGCAATTCCTGGGTCAGCTGGACAAACCCGATGTCGACGCCGTCGAGGGATTGTCCCCGGCGATCGCCATCGACCAGAAGACGACCGGCAACAACCCACGCTCCACGGTCGGCACCCTCACCGAGGTGTACGACCATCTGCGTCTGCTGTACGCCCGGATCGGCCGCCCCCACTGCCCCGAGTGCGGCGAGCCGGTCAGCCGCCGGACCCCGCAGCACATCGTCGACGAGTTGCTGAACACCGCGGAGGGCACGCGCTTCCAGCTGCTCGCCCCCGTCGTCCGTGACCGCAAGGGCGAACACGCCGAGATCTTCCGGCAGTTGACCGCCGACGGGTTCAGCCGCGTCCGGGTCGACGGCACCGTGCTGCCGCTCACCACGCCCCCCGTCCTGGACCCGCGCAGACGCCATTCCGTCGAAGTCGTCGTGGACCGGCTGGCCGTCAGGCCGGGGATACGGCAGCGGCTGACCGAGTCGGTCGAGACCGCCCTGGGCCTGGCCGGCGGAGTCGTCCGGGTGGAGTTCACGGATCGCGAACCCGGCGACGGCGAGCGGGAGCTGACGTTCTCCGAGAAGATGGCGTGCCCGCGCTCCCACGACATCGGCCTGCACGCGCTCGAACCCCGGCTCTTCTCCTTCAACGCCCCCTGGGGTGCCTGCCCCGACTGTGCCGGACTGGGCTCCCGCACCGAGGTCGACCCGTCGCTGGTCGTCCCGGACGACACCAGGTCCCTGGCCGACGGCGCCATCGCACCGTGGACGAACACCAGCGGCGCCGACTACTTCACCCGCCTGCTCGAAGCCCTCGCCGCCGAGACCGGGTTCAGTACCTCCACCCCCTGGCGTGAACTGCCGTCCGAGGCCAGGAAGACGATCCTCTACGGCACCGAGCGGCGGCTTCACCTGTCGTACCGCAACCGCTTCGGCCGCGAACGGTCCCACCTGAACCGCTTCGAGGGCGTCGTCCCGCACATCGAGCGCCGGCAGGCCGAGGCGGCCGGATCCGACACCGCCCGGAGCCGGTTCACCGGGTATCTGCGCGAGGTGCCGTGCGCGGCCTGCGGGGGTGCCCGGCTGGCTCCCGGTGTCCTGGCCGTGACGGTGGGCGGGCGGAACATCGCCGAGACGTCCGCTCTTCCGGTCGACCGACTCGCCGAGGCCATAGGCGTGTTGGAGCTGACCGGGAGCGAGCGGCGGATCGCCGGGGCGGTGCTCGCCGAGATCGGGGAGCGGCTGCGCTTCCTGCTGGACGTCGGTCTCGACTACCTCTCCCTGGACCGCCCGGCGGCCTCCCTCTCCGGCGGCGAGGCCCAGCGGATCCGGCTGGCCACCCAGATCGGCGCCGGGCTGACCGGGGTGCTGTACGTGCTCGACGAGCCGTCCGTCGGACTGCACCAGCGTGACAACCAGCGGCTGATCGGGACGCTGGAGCGGCTGCGCGATCGCGGCAACACGGTGATCGTCGTCGAGCACGACGAGGAGACCCTGCGGGTCGCCGACTGGGTCGTCGACATCGGGCCGGGCGCCGGGACGGAGGGCGGCCGCGTCGTGCACTCGGGCACCGTGGCCGAACTCGCCGCGCATCAGGACTCGGTGACCGGCGCCTACCTGTCCGGCCGACGCGCCGTACCCGTGCCCGAACGGCGCCGTACACCGCAGCCGGACCGCCTGCTCACCGTGCACGATGCCGCCGAGCACAACCTGCGCGAGGTGACGGTGTCCTTCCCCGTGGGGCTGTTCACCGCGGTCACCGGTGTCTCCGGATCCGGCAAGTCCACCCTCGTCAACGACATCCTCCACACCGCCCTGGCCCGCCGCCTGCACCGCGCGCACAAGGCCCCCGGCCGCCACCGCGCCCTCAGCGGCGTCGAACATCTCGACAAGGTCGTCCAAGTCGACCAGGCACCGATCGGACGCAGTCCGCGCTCCAATCCCGCCACCTACACCGGCGTCTTCGACCACTTCCGCAAGCTGTTCGCGCAGACCCCCGAGGCCAAGGTGCGCGGCTACCAACCCGGCCGCTTCTCCTTCAACATCAAGGGCGGCCGCTGCGAGCACTGCCTCGGCGACGGCACCATCACAGTGGAGATGAACTTCCTGCCGGACGTGTACGTGCCGTGCGAGGCCTGCCGGGGCGCCCAGTACAACCGCGAGACCCTGGAGGTGCGTTACAAGGGCCGGTCCATCGCCGACGTCCTCGCCATGACCGTGGCGGAGAGCCTGGACTTCTTCGAGGGGCATCAGACCATCGCCCGCCATCTGCGCACCCTGCACGACGTCGGACTCGGCTATGTGAAGCTCGGCCAGGCGGCCACCACGCTGTCCGGCGGCGAGGCCCAACGCGTCAAGCTCGCCGCGGAGTTGCAGCGCCGAACCCGTGGACGCACCCTCTACGTCCTCGACGAACCCACCACCGGCCTGCACTCCTCCGATGTGGAACGGCTGCTGACGGTGCTGCGGCGGCTCGTCGACGGCGGGAACACGGTGGTGGTCATCGAGCACAACCTCGACGTCATCAAGACCGCCGACTGGCTGATCGACATGGGCCCCGAGGGCGGCCACCGGGGTGGACAGGTGATCGCCGAGGGCACCCCGGAGCAGATCGCCTCCTGCCCGGAGTCGCATACCGGCAGGTTTCTCAAGTCGTCGCTGGGAGAGGCCGTATGAGCGTGCTGCGGGCAGCCGTGGACAGGGGTGCGCCGCCGCCGTACGGCGAGGAGGCCGACGGCCCCGAGCCCCGGGTGACGGCCGAGGGCGGCACCACCGACCCGGTCAAGGACTATCTGCGCCTCATCTCCCGGGTCCGGCTGCTCACGGCGGAGGAGGAAGTGGACCTCGCCCGGCGCATCGAGGCCGGCCTCTACGCCGAGCGGCTGCTGGCGGAGGGGCACACCCGCCACCGCGGGGACGAACTGGCCGCGCTCGCCGCGGACGGCAGGCGTGCCAAGGACCGCCTGACCGAGGCCAACCTCAGGCTGGTCGTCTCCGTGGCCAAGCGCTTCACGGGCCGGGGCCTGGACCTCCTGGACCTCGTCCAGGAGGGCAACACCGGCCTCATCCGCGCGGTGGAGAAGTTCGACTACACCAAGGGTTTCAAGTTCTCCACCTATGCCACCTGGTGGATCAAGCAGGCCGTCACCCGTGCGCTGTCCGACCAGAGCCGCACCATACGCATCCCGGTGCACACCGTGGAGGTCATCAACCGGGTGGCACGGGTCCGCCGGGAGCTGATGCGGGAATCGGGCACCGTGCCGACGCCGGAGCAGATCGCCGAGCGCGCCGAGGTCACGCCGGAGCGGCTCCTCGAACTGGACGGATACACCAAGGAACCCGTTTCCCTGCACGCCACCCTGGGAGAGGAGGGGGACGGCGAGTTCGGCGACCTCATCGAGGACACCGACACACCCGCCCCCTGGGAGGCCGTCACCCACCACCTGCTCCAGGACACCATCCGGAGCCTGCTCACCGGCATGACCGCCCGCGAGGCAGGCATCGTCTCCCTGCGCTACGGACTCACCGACGGCCGCCCCCGCACCCTGGAGGAGATCGGAGCCGTCTACGGCGTGACCCGCGAACGGATCCGTCAGATCGAGGCGAAGACGATGAGCAAACTCCGTCACCCGTCCCGCTCCCAGGTGCTGCGGGACTACCTCGACGGCTCCTGAGCCCGGCAGCGGTGACCGCGACGGCAGGTATGGGTCCCCCCGTCAGCCCTGTGTGCCGTTCTGGGAGACCGGGTACAGGCCCAGGACGCCCTTCGGGTCGGAGGGGTTCACGCCCTGGACGTCACCGACGTACAGGCTGATGCGGGCCTTGTAGCGGTCGAGGGCGGTGCGGTCGCTCAGGAACGCGCCGAGACCGAGCGGGTTCATGTTCTGGTAGCCGAAGATGTTCCTGAGGCCGGCCGGCGGGGCGACATCGGTGCGGGTGCTCCAGGTGCCGATGTCGTTGCTCTGGGCGTTCTTGGAGAGGAGCCAGCTGAGGTAGAGCCTGGCGGCGGCCTGGTGCGGGGCGTTCTTGAGGATGGCGCCGGTCTGCGGCCAGGCGACCCAGGGGGACTGCTTCGGGATCGTCACCCGGGACAGGCCGCTCGCGCTGCCGCCGCTGCCGAAGTTGGCCACGTAGTCGCCGGTGCCGACCAGATCGGAGGAGTCCTGCGTGCCGCGCACGAACGTCGGGTTCTGGGCGAGGAGCTTCTTGAGGTAGCCGAAGCCGTATGTGTCGGTCAGCTCCTTGAAGTAGTACAGGACCGCGTCGTCGTCGTTCGGGTAGGTGAAGACGAGCTTGTTCTTGAACGCGGGCTTCAGGAAGTCCTTGGCCTCGACGGGAGCGCCGGAGCCCAGCGTGGTCGCGGTGACGTTGGCGAAGGCGAAGTAGAACAGGCCGGTGTAGTAGCCGTCCTTGTCCTTGACCCGGCTGTCGACCTTGTTCCAGCCGACCGGCTCGTACTTCTCCAGCACGCCTTCCTTCTTCCAGCGCGGGAAGTCGTCGACCGTCTGGAGGTGGACGACGTCGGCGACCACATGGTGCTCGTCGATCTGGTTGTCGACGCGTGCGTCGTGGTTCTTGCTGAAGTCGACGACCATGTCGACCTTCATCCTGGGGAACTTCCTGACGAACGCGTCCTTGAGGTAGTCGGCCTGACCTGGCTTGTCGCCGCCCGCGTACACGACCAGGCGACCGCCTTCGGCGACAGCCGCCTTGTAGAGCTTCTGCAGCTGCGCCTCCTCGCTCGTGGTGCGGGCCTTGTGCGGGGTGGCGGCGGCCGGGGAGGCGACGGCGTACGTCGTTCCGCTCGCTGCTACCACGCCGAGCGCGACGGCTACGGTCCAGGCCTTGCGGGTGGCCTTCACAGAGGGCTCCTTCAGGGTGGGGGAGGAAGGAAAAGGTCGTTGATAGTTCAAGAACCTGCCGCCAGCTTAGCGAGGTATTGCAAATCTGCAAGGTCGGTCCACGGGTGTGCCGCTTCACATGCCGTCGTCCGGTCGAGGCGGCCGGTGGTTCAGCGGCGCCAGGGGAGGTCGAGCGGAAGAGCCGGGCGCTCGGGGCCGGTAAGGCCCGACAGGATGATCTCGCAGGCCTCGCCGAAGGCGCGGGCCTGTTCCGGAGTGAGCCGGTCGAAGACGGTGGAGCGCACGAGGGCGACATGGCCGGGCGCCGCGCCCTCGAGTGCCGCCACGCCCTCGTCGGTGAGGACCGCGAGCTGGGCGCGCCTGTCGCCGGGACTGTCCTCGCGGCGCACCCACCCCGCCGCCTCCATGCGGGCGACGGTGTAGGACAGCCGGGTGCGGGCGATCTTGAGGTTCTCGGCGAGATCGGTCATCCGTAGCCGGTGCTCAGGCGCCTCGGAGAGGAACACCAGGACCGAGTAGTGCAGATGGCTGAGACCCGAGTCGTGGCGGAGCTGCTGATCAAGGGTGTCCTCCATGACCAGCGTGAGGTCGCTGAAGGCGCGCCAGGAACGCAGCTCGTCCGCGGACAGCCAGGGGGTCTCCATGGCCCGGACCCTAACGCACCCCGGGAGCGGTCCACCGTCCGCGAGGCCGCCGGCCGCAGCGCGTCCCGGTCACTTCCGCTCCAGCGCCGCCAGCCGCAGTTCGAGCTGGTCGACCCGGTGTCGTAGCAGGGTGACCTGGGCCTCCAGGCTGACTTCCCGCTCCGCCCGGCGCTGGATGCGCGGGGACGCGGCGGCGCGCTCGATCACCGCGTCCAGCTGGACCAGGCGCTGCGGCCCGTTCGGGCCGTCCACCAGCCGGGACCGGATCTCCCCGTTGCGGTACCAGGACCGCAGGGCCGAGCGGGAGACGCCGGTCTCGGCCTCCGCCTTGGCCAGCGTGACCCAGGGCGTCTCGTCCAGCTGCTCGAACAGCTCCAGCTCGTTCTGCCAGCGCGCGAGCCGGTCCTCCCAGTCCGACGGTGTCTCCATCACACTCTCCCTTTTGCCACGGTGACCCTGTCAATACCAGTGTATTGACAGGGTTGGGACCATAGAAGCATGTCATTCGAAAAGTTCACGGGAAA
This sequence comes from Streptomyces sp. NPDC048277, assembly GCF_040652235.1. NCBI lineage: Bacteria > Bacillati > Actinomycetota > Actinomycetes > Kitasatosporales > Streptomycetaceae > Streptomyces > Streptomyces sp. NPDC048277. The sequence continues at coordinate 84,080 of NZ_JBEZLQ010000013.1, read as the reverse complement.
AGCCCGCAAGGTGGTCGTGGCGGCTCAGGAGGAGGCGAGGCTGCTCAAGCACAAGCACATCGACACGGAGCACATCCTGTTGGGGCTGCTCGACGTGCCGGACGGCATGGCGGCCAAAGTCCTGCACCGGCTCGGGTACGACAAGGAGACGGCGCAGGCCGATGTCGCCGCGGTCGTCGAGCCCGGCACGCAGGAGCTGAGCGGCCACATCCCGTTCGCGCCGCACGCGAAGAAGACGCTGGACCTCGCCCTGCGCGAGGCGCAGCAGCTGCACCACAACTTCATCGGTACGGAACACATCCTGCTCGCCCTGGTCAGGGAGGGTGAGGGCGTCGGCGCCAAGGTGCTCGCCGAGCGGATCAGTCCGGTCAGCAGGATCCGCGCCGCGGTACTGGCCTCGCTGGAGGCACCGCAGGACGTCGTGGCCGGCTCATGGCCAGCCGGTACACCCGCCACCGAGGACACCGTGTCCGTCGCAGGCGCGCTGGCCGGTGGCGCACCGGTCGGCAGCCATCACCTGCTGGAGGCGATGCTGCGGGCGGAGAACAGCATGGCGGCCAGGGTGCTGCGCGAACTCGGGGTCGACCCGGAGGCGGTCGCCGCCAAGATCGACGAACTGGACCCGGAGACGACCACGGACGCGAACCCGGAGGAAGCCGCCGCACGCAGGATGGAGATCCGGCTGGTCGACGACGAGGTGCACCTGATCCTGCGGGACCCGGCGACGGTCACGCTGGCCAAGAAGGTCACCGAGCTGTCCGAGGGCCCGATCCAGGGCGTCGGGCCGGTCGCCGGCATGTTCGTCCCGCTCTGGCGGTCGACCAACCAACTGCTGCTCCAGATGCAGCGCGTACTGGAACCGGAGCCCGAGGACGAGGGAGGATCCGCCGAGAGCAAGGTGGCCAGGGTCGTGCGCACGGTGCTCGCGCCCCGGCTGCGCCGGTGAACCCGCGGATCAGCGCCGTCGGAGCCGACTCGGACGGACCGGCCCGTGTCCCTGTGCTGTACGCGAACGCCGTCCGATGTGTGACGGGCGTCGGCGGGGGCTGCGCGCCCTGACCGTCATCGACCGCCTCCGAGCTGCCGCTCGCCGTCTCGGACCCCGTGCTCCGTGGTGTCCAGGGCGTGGTCGACGAAGCGGCGGGCGGCCGGGGGCAGGGTGCGTGCGGCCAGGCAGGCGACGCCGATGTCCCGGGTGGCCCGGACGTCGGTGAGCCGGAGGTAGCGGATGGGCGGGTCGGGACTGGTCTCCGGAGCCGTCGTGGCCTCCGGCGACGCCGGGATCAGGGAGACCCCGAGGCCGGCCGCGACCAGACCGCGCAGGGTCTCCACCTCCTCGCCCTCGAAGCCGACGAGAGGGCCGAACCCGGCCTGCCGGCACAGGGTCTCGGTGACGCTGCGCAGGCCGTAGCCGGGCTTGAGCACGATGAACTGCTCGTCGGCCACCTCGGCCAGCCGGACGCGGCGCCGCTGCGCGAGCCGGTGGCGGGCGGGTACGGCGAGCCAGAGCGGCTCGACCAGCAGCCGCCGCCAGGTGATGAGGGGGTGGCCGGGGTCCTTGCCGGTGATGATCAGATCCGCGGTGGAGTCCAGGAGGTGCTGGGTGAGGCCGTTCTCGTCCGCCTGGTGCAGTTCGAACCGCACGGCGGCGAAGCGCTGCCGGAAACCGGTGACCAGCCTCGGCACGAGCCAGGTGCCCAGGGTGTGCAGAAACGCCAGCGAGACCACGCCCGCGTCGGGATCGACGACCTCGGCCACGGCCCGCCGCCCGCGGTCGTAGCTGTCGAGCACGGTGTCGACGTACTCCTTGAACACCCGCCCGGCCGGGGTGAGGCGCAGGACCCGGCCGACGCGCTGGAAGAGTTCCGCGCCGACCTCGCCCTCCAGCCGGTTCAGCGCCCGGGAGAGGGCGGGCTGGGTGATGTGGGCGTCGGCCGCGGCCTCGGTGACCGTCAGGCCCTCCGCCACCGCCTGGAAGGAGCGCAGTACCTGGAGATCCATGATCCTATTCTCCCCTCGCATCGGACACCCCGTATCCAGGCGCTGAGAGCATGACTGAGGCCGTCCGCGGGGGTACGACCCGGCGGCGGCCGGTACGGTGACCGGCCGCCGGCGCGGGACGTCATGGCGGGGTCCGCGGGCGGGTGCGGTTCAGACGGCCTTGACGGGCGGGTACACCGGCTGCCACATGGCCGCCCGGACGCGGTCCTCGATGGCGTCGTCGACCGTGTCGCGGGCCACCCCGTCGGCGGCCGCGGCCCGGGCCACCGCGACGGCGACGGCCACCGACGTCTCGCGCAACTGGTCGGTGAGCGGCAGGATCGGGGCGCCGGGGGCGGTCGGGTCGGTCTGGCCGGCCACGGCGTGCGCTGCGGCGGCCAGCATGCCGTCGGTGACCCGGGTGGCGCGGGCGACGATCGCCCCCAGTCCGAGCCCCGGGAAGACCAGCGCGTTGTTGGCCTGCCCGATCCGGTGGACGACCCCGTCCCGCTCGACCGGGCGGAACGGGCTGCCGGTGGCGATCAGGGCGCGGCCGTCCGTCCAGGCCAGCAGGTCGGCGGGGACGGCCTCGGCCAGGTCCGTGGGGTTGGACATCGGCAAAATGATCGGGCGCTCGGTGTGGGCGGCCATGGTGCGGACGATGTCCTCGGTGAAGGCGCCGCCCTGTCCCGAGGTGCCGATCAGCACGGTCGGCCGTACCCGCCCGACGACCTCGGCCAGCGCGATGCCGCCCACCTTCTCGTCCCGCTGCCAGTCGGCGACCTCGGCGGCCGGGCGGGCGTAGCGGACCTGGAAGTCGCGCAGGCCCTCCTGGCCCTCGGTCAGCAGGCCGTAGCGGTCGACGGCGAAGATCCGGGCGGTGGCCTCCTCGGCGGTCAGCCCGTCGGCGACCATGGCGTCGCGCAACTGGTCGGCGACCCCGGCACCGGCGGTACCCGCGCCCAGGATCACCACCCGGTGGTCGCGCAGCGGAGTCCCGCTGGCCCGCACACCGGAGAGCACGGCGGCGAGGTTGACGGCTCCGGTGCCCTGGACGTCGTCGTTGAAGGTGAACTCGTCCGGACGGTAGCGCTCCAGGATGCGGCGGGCGTTGGCGGCCCCGAAGTCCTCCCAGTGCAGCAGCGCGTCCGGGAAGAGCCGGCGGGCGGTGGTGACGTAGGCGTCGATGAAGGCGTCGTACGTCTCCCGGTCCACGCGCGGATGCCGGTTGCCGAGGTAGAGCGGGCTGTCGAGGAGTTCCTGGCGGTTGGTGCCGACGTCCAGCATGACCGCCAGGGTGCGGTTCGGGTCGATCCCCGCGGCGGCGGTGTAGACGGCCAGCTTGCCCACCGAGATGTCGATGCCGCCCACCCCCCAGTCGCCGATGCCGAGGATCGCCTCGCCGTCGGTGGCCACGATCAGGTCGACGTCGTCCGGGCCCAGGTCGGAGGCGGTGAGCGCGCCCTCGATCTCCTCCGGGGCGTCGACCGACAGATACACGCCGGCCGGGCGCCGGTACTCGTAGCTGTAGCGCTGGATCGCCCTGCCGACGGTCGGGGTGTAGACGATGGGCAGCATCTCGTCGAGGTGGTCGCCGAGCAGGCGGTAGAAGAGCACCTGGTTGCGGTCGTGCAGTGCGGTGAGATCGACGTTCTTGGCCAGATCGGTCGGCTGCGCCGCGTACTGCTGGTACGCCCGCTCGGCCTGCTGCTCCAGGGTCAGCACCCCCGGCGGCACCAGGCCCACCAGGCCCAGCATCCGCCGCTCCTCCGGGGTGAAGGCGGTGCCCCGGTTGAGGCGGGGCTGGGAGAGCACGGCACGGCCGCGGGCGGTCGTCTCGATACGTCCCTCGTCGGCGTTCCACCGGGTCTTCATGATCGGTTCCTTCTCGCTTCCGGGTGGGGATCCGTGATGTCTGCCAGCCTCGGCCGCCGGACACGCATGCGTCCAATGCCTGGAACAGAAGTAATTCATGAACCCCGCGCATGCGTGGCATGCCACCTGCGTGTTGTACGGATTCCTGACGGCGGACCGATCCCCGACAGCTCGCGGCCCGGTCCTGGGGCCTGTCCGGCGGATCATGCCGGAGGCGCGGGGCCTGGCACGCCCTCCCCCACTGCCCTAAAGACGTGGGGGGACCCCCAGCGGCGTTGTCGTCACTCGCCGACGTCCCCCAGCCTTCGGCCGGGAGGTGCCCCCACGGCCCCGCTCACGTGCGCTGATGAGGCGCCGCTGCTTTCCTCCGACTTGATCCGCCGGACAGGCCCTAGGCCGCCGGCCTCAGGAGCCCCGATTCGTAGGCGAAGGTCACCGCCTGTACCCGGGCGCGGGCGCCGATCTTTCCGAGGACGTTGCTGACGTGGGTCTTCACGGTGGTCGGGGCGATGGACAGCCACTGTGCGATCTCGGCGTTGGACCAGCCGGAGGCGACGGCGACGAGGACGTCCCGCTCGCGTTCGGTGAGGGCGCCGAGCCCCGAGGGGCGGGGGAGCGGGCGGACCGTGCGCTGCCGGCGGACGGCGTCGATGAGCGCCCGGGTCAGACCGGGTGTGATGACGGCGTCCCCGGCGGCCACCACCCGGATGGCCGCGGTCAGTTCGGCCGGGTCGGCGTCGTTCAGCAGAAAGCCGTCGGCGCCCGCGCGCAGGGCGGCCCAGGCGTCCGCCTCCTGGTCGGCCGCGGTCAGCACCAGGACCCGGGAGGCGAACGCCTCCTCACCGGTGAGGCCGGTGAGGCCGGTGACACTGGTGAGGCCGGTGACGGTGGCGACGCCGGTCGGGGCAGGGGGCCGGCGGGCGGGGCGGGCCGGGCGGGCGATCCGCCGGATGGTCTCGATGCCGTCCGCCCCGGACAGCTGGGTGTCCATGAGGACGACGTCGGGGCGGAGCGCGGCGCTCGCACGGATCGCCTCGTCCCCGTCCGCCGCCTCCCCGACGACCGTCAGGCCGGGCTCGGCGGTGAGGAGCATGCGCAGGGCGAGGCGCTGGAGGGACTGGTCGTTGACGACGAGTACGGAGACCATGCCTGTCTTTTCCATGCGAGGTCCGTTCGCGTGGTTCGTTCGCGTGGTTCGTGAACGAAACGGTTTCGTTCACATCCTACGCCTGGGTCCGCCACCCCGGGAGGGGGGCCCGACGGTGAGGCTCGGGCCGGCGACGGGGCAATGGTTCATATCTCGCATGGCCATGGCGCGGCGGCCGATTCACAGGGGCGGCTCCCTTCTTCGGTCTCCCGGGCGCTGATTCACTCCCTCCCACACCCCCTGACGTCGATCGACCCATGAACAGCCATGGGACACAAGGGAGTTACGCATGCCCAGAAACACCCTGAGGACCGAGGACCAGGACCGCGCCGGGCGCGGGGTGACCATGCGGGCGCGGGTGCGCGCGCTGCTCGTCGTCGGAGCCGTCGCCGCCGCCCCCGCGCTGCTCGCGCCCGCCGCGGCACGGGCGGCGGGACGGCGCAGCAGGACCGTCGGGGCGGGGGAGACCTGGGAGGTCACGGAGATCACCCGGCTCGACGAGCTCGTCGTCGAGGAGGGCGCCGTCCTCACCGCCCCCGACGGCGCCATCCTCTCCCTGACCGTGAACGGCGTGGAGACGGGCTCCGCCCTGGACGGCACCTACGGCTGGACCACCGTGATCGCGGCCGGCACCTATCGCGGGGACGTCGTCGTCACCCCGGCGGCCGAGCACCTGGAGTCCTTCGCCGGCGCCACCTTCCACCTCCGCCAGGCCGTCTACGTCGGCGCCACCGGGGTCGTACCGGCCGACTCGGTGCTGTCCGCCGTACGCGGCGGCCGTCTCACCGACGCCTGTGCCAGGAACGTCGGCCTCACCTCCACCGGCGAGGCGTTCAACGGGTTCTTCGTGGCCGACGGCGCCTCGTACCTCCTGGCGAACCCCCGCATCCGGTTCGACGGCAACGGCCGCCTGGACTTCGCCAGTTACGGCTCCGCGGTCACCGGCGCGGGCGACGGCACCCGGCTGGTGGTGGACGGCGCCGACATCGACAACCGGGGTGCGGTCCGCACCGGGGTCATCGCCCGCGACGGCGCCAACGTGATCGTCAAGAACTCCCGTATCCACACCCGCGAGGGCGTCCTTCCCGCCGACTACCAGCCCGGGTTCGGCGCCAACATGATGACCGTGCCCTGGATGCTGGGCCTCAGCGGCAACGTCCGTGCCACCAACGTCCTCGGCGAGAACACCTCGGCCACCTACATCGGCACCGCCGTCTCCTCCGAGTCCTGGGGCGTGCTCTCCACCGACTCGGTGCGCAACTCCCGGCTCACCGCGATCAACAGCACCGTCACCCTCACCGGCGACTCCGGCTACGGCACCTACGCCGACGGCAACAGCCAGCAGGACCTCTTCCTCGGCACCCGCTTCGACGTGGCCACCTTCGCCGCCATCTCCACCGGCAGCCCGGTCACCTTCGGCGACAGCACCCGGGAGGCGGTGGCGGCGCTCAACACCGAACTCGATCTCGGCCTCACCGACCGGGAGCTGGCGGCGATCGAACCGCGCCCGTCGGTCGTCGCCTCACGCGGCTTCGGCGTCATGTGGCACAGCGGCGACGGCGGCTCGGTGACCATCGGCGGCGGCACGCGGTTCACCACCGCCGAGACCATGTTCCTCGACAAGGCCAAGCGGATCACCATCACCGTGGACGGCTCCCAGGGCGCCCGGCTGCACGCCGGCAACGGCGTCCTCGTCCAGATCATGGAGACCGACGACCCCGGCTCCATGACCGGCACCTACACCGAGCCCACCGGCGACCCGGCGAAGGACACCTCCTTCGACACCACCGCCGAGCACACCGCCGACGCCACCGCCGCCTTCACCGACATCGCGCTCAAGGGCGACTTCTACAACGCCATGCGCACCGGCAAGAACCTGGTCGCGTCCTTCGCGCGCACCCGGGTCGAGGGCGTGATCTCCGCCTCGGCGTCGCGCCACGCCGTCCCGACCATCACCTCGGCCCAGTGGCGGCAGATCAACCACGTCACCAACACCCCGCAGGCGGCGATCAACAACGGCGTGATCGTGAAGCTGGGCGCGGGCTCCGTGTGGACGGTCACCGGCACGTCGTACCTGACGAAGCTGGTCGTCGACGCGGACGCGGCGGTGCGCGCGCCGGCGGGCCGGGCGCTCACGCTCACGGTCGACGGCACGGTGACCGCCCTCACCCCGGGCACCACCTACACCGGCGCCCTCACCCTCACCCCTGCCTGAGCGCGGCGAGCGCGATCCGCTGGGCCACCGGGTTCATCTCCTCGCCCTTCGCGTCGGTCGAGTCGACGGAGTAGACGAGGGTGCGGCTCAGATCGCGGGTCCCGGCGACGACCGAGCTGTAGCCGTACCGGGCGCCGCTCTTGAGCCAGTACACCCGTCCCTCGTACACGAACCGCTGCAGCCCGGCGCTGTAGGTGGCCCCCTCGATGCCCGCCGGGACCGTGAACATCTCCTCCAGCTGCGGTCCCGGCGGCACGATCCGGCCCCGGAAGACGGAGGTGAGCAGCCGTTCCAGATCGGCGGTCGTGGAGATCATGTCCCCGGCCGCGAACCGGTCCGCCTGGTTCCACTCGGTGACGTCCACGAACTCCGTGGTCCCGTCGGCCTTCGTCACCTTCTGGTAGCCGTGGTTGTGCGGGCCGCGGATGCGCGGGTCGGTGCCGGGGAAGTACGTGTCCCGCATCCCGGCGGGACGCAGGACGAGCCGGGTGGCCTCCTCGGCGTACGACCGCCCGGTCACCTTCTCGATCAGCAGACCGAGGACCGTGTAGTTGATGTTGAGGTAGTCCTGCTGCGTCCCCGGGGCGAACTCCGGCCCCTTCGCCACCGCCGACCGTACGACCTGCTCCGGGGTGAGCGTGTCGAAGCGGTGCGCGTACTGATCCTCGAAGGAGTCGCCCCAGCCGTCGCCGGCCCGGACACCGCTGGTGTGGTTCAGCAACTGCCGTACGGCGATGGGCCGGAAGGCATGCGTGAACAGGCCCGGGAGGTACCGCTGGACGGGGGCGTCGAGGTCGATCCGCCCCTGTGCGGCCAGTTTCAGTACGGCCGCGGCCGTCACCACCTTCGTCGTCGAACCGGCCCGGAAGCGGGCGTCCGGGTCCGCCGCCCGGCCGCTCGCCAGGTCGTGCACACCCGCGCTGCCACGCCAGACGCCGTCGGTGCCGCCCACCCGGACCAGCGCGGCGGTGGCGTCCGCGTCGGGCAGCCCGGCGATCGCGGCGCGCAGGGCCACGGCGTCCGGGCCGGTGCCGGCCCGCGCGGTGGCGGGGGCCGACGCGGTGGTCGCGGCGAGGGCGGGGGCGGCCAGGGGGCCGGCCGAGAGGGCCAGGACGAGGGAGGCGGCGAGGGCGGTGCTCCGGGTGCGGACACGCATGCGTGAGCTCCTGGGAGGGGATCGGCGAAGGGACCCGGCCATCCTCCGGGCGCGCGGCCGTCGGCCGGATCGTCGGTGAGGAGGGCGTGCGCCCCGGAGCCGTCACCCATCAACGTGCTTGCAGGGTAAGGGAGTTGTCCGGGGTTCGCCCCTAGGGGGCGCCGACGCCGGAGAACTCCGGGACGAAAAAGTGTTATCCCGGAACCCCTCACTCCGTCTCCACACTGTGATCCCCGACATTGCCAACGCCGCCGCCCCTGCTGAGAAGGTGCGGTTATGAGGACGGACGTGCACGTGTCGCGGCAGTGGCGCGCCACCATCGCGGCCGCGCAGGCGGGCGACCGGCGCGCGCTGGACGAACTGGTCGAGGGCTGGCTGCCGCTGGTCTACAACGTCGTCGGCCGTGCCCTCAACGGCCATGCCGACGTCGACGACGTCGTCCAGGAGACCATGCTGCGTGCCGTCGGCAACCTCGGCACCCTCCGCGACCCGGACAGCTTCCGGTCCTGGCTGGTGGCCATCGCGATGCGGCAGATCCGGGACCGGGCCCGCCGCAGGCAGGAGCGGAAACTGGACGAGGGCGTCCCGGACGGCGGCGCGGACTTCGCCGAACTCACCGTGCTGCGGCTCCAGTTGGAGGGCCAGCGGCGGGAGGTCGCGGAGGCGGTGCGCTGGCTGGACCCCGAGGACCGGCAGCTGGTGTCGCTGTGGTGGCTGGAGGTCTCCGGCGAACTCACCCGGCGCGAGCTGGCCGCGGCCGTCGGCATCAGCCGGCAGCACGCCGCCGTACGCGTCCAGCGGATGAAGGAACGGCTGGAGGTCTCGCGCGGCATCGTGCGCGCGCTGGAGGGGGCCTGCCCCGAACTGCGCGAGCTGACCGCCCGCTGGGACGGGCGGCCCGACTCCGTCTGGCGCAAACGGCTGGCCCGGCACGTCCGGGGCTGCGGCTACTGCGGCGACCCGCGCGACTCCGTCGTACCGGCGGAACGGCTGCTGGTCGGGATCGCGCTGGTGCCGGTTCCGGTGGGGTTCACCCTGTCGCTGGCGCTCGGCGGCAAGACGGCCGTGGCGGCCACCTCCGCGACGTCCGCCGGGTGGTCGGCGAAGGTGCTGGGCGCGCTGACCAAGCCGGCGGTGGCGGTGACCGCGGGGGCCACGATCGTCGCGGGCGGCGCGTATGTCGTCGTACAGACGCCGGGGGACCCCGCCCCGCGTACGGCGGTGTCGCCGACGGCGGTGGTCACGAGCGCGGTGCCCGCGGCGCCGGGGCAGGCCACGGCCACGCCGTCTCCTTCGGCCTCGCCGTCCGTTTCGCCGTCTCCGGCTCCCTCGGCCTCGGTGAGCGCGGGGACCTACGGCTCGGTCGTCGACGCGGTCGACCGGGCACCGGACCCGGACACCAGGCCGGGCGCCCTGCCGCACCGGCCGGAGGCCGGGATCACCAGTACGGGCGGGGCGCACGCCGTCATGAACCACCGCGGGGACAGCGTGACGCTCAGCGGGCAGGGCTATGTGCTGGTCCGCTGGCAGATCTCACCGCAGTACCGGGCCGGGAGCCTGGTCATGCCCTCCTGGACCGGGCTCAAGGGGAAGATCTTCCATGTGGCGTCCGGGGGCGGGCGGCGTATGGACGACCGGGTGAGCACGACGGACAGTTCGGCGACGGGGATGGGCAACTCGACGGTGGGGTACGCCGTGCTGCCCTCCGGCGCCCAGCAGATGTGGCAGAACGAGTACTACTACGTGGACGGCAGCGTCACGCTCACGGTGAACGAGCGGGGCGCCGACTACGGGTTGAGCGTCTTCCCGTCGTCGTGGGACGCGGTGGAGAAGGACGTGCTGTACGGGCCTCCGGACGGGGCCATTCGCTACGGACTGGTCCGGGACGACGGGAAGGACTCGGCGCCGGTTCCGCAGTACGTGACGCGGAAGACACCCGGTGACGCGGCGACGGTGCCTCAGCGGTCGGCCGTGTAGCCGCGCAGCGCGTTCAGCACGTCCACCCTGTTCGTCGTGATCGAGTCGACCCCCATGTCCAGCAGCCGGCGCATCGAGCGCCGGGTGTCCGGGGTCCAGCAGGAGACCAGGTAGCCGCTGTGGTGGACGTGTTCGGCCAGGGCGTGGTCGAGCAGGCTGAAGCGGTAGTTGAGGTAGTGCGGGCGGATCGCGTCCAGGAGCGCCGGGCGGGCCGGGGCCAGGGTCTTGCGGGTCAGGGCGATCTCGGCGCTCGCGTCGGCCGCGCGTACCGCCAGCATCGCCGGGGAGTCTCCCGTGTAGTACACGCGGTCCGTCGCACCGCACTCCCGGGCCACGGCCACGATCCGGGCCACCGCCCGCTCGCTCGGGTCGCCGGGCAGGTCGATCATCACCCGGCCGCCCTCCGTCGCCGCGAGCGCCTCGGCGAGGGTCGGGACGCCGCCCGACGTGAGACCGCGCACCTCGTCCGCCGACAGCGCGGTCAGCGGGCGGTCGTGCCCCCACAACCGCTTGAGCGTGTCGTCGTGCAGCAGGACGGGGACGCCGTCACGGGTGAGACGTACGTCGATCTCCACCGCGTCCGCGCCCTGTTGGAGCGCGGAACGCAGGGAGTCGAGCGTGTTCTCGCGGAAGCGGTAGGGGTCGCCGCGGTGGGCCACGGCGGTCACGGTCTGCATGAGCCCATGTTCTCAGGGGCGGGCAGGGGTTTCTCAGCGGGCGAGCCACGCCTTCGTGTACGCGTCGATCTCGGCCGAGATCCTCGCCCTGCCCGGCTGCTCCAGGAACGACGCCTCCACCGCGTTCTTGGCGAGATCGGCGATACCGCGCTCGTCGAGGCCGAGGAGGCGGGCGGCGACCGCGTACTCGGTGTCGAGGTCGGTGCCGAACATCGGCGGGTCGTCGGAGTTGACCGTGACCAGGACACCGGCGTCCACGAAGTCCCTGATCGGGTGCTCTTCGAGGGTGCTGACCGCACGGGTGGCGATGTTGGAGGTCGGGCACACCTCCAGCGGGATGCGGTGCTCGGCGAGGTGGGCCAGCAGCTTCGGGTCCTGCGCGGAGCTGGTGCCGTGGCCGATGCGCTCGGCGCCCAGGTAGGTCAGCGCGTCCCAGACCGTGCCGGGGCCGGTGGTCTCACCGGCGTGCGGGACGGAGTGCAGGCCGGCCGCGATCGCCCGGTCGAAGTACGGCTTGAACTGCGGCCGGGGCACGCCGATCTCGGGGCCGCCGAGACCGAAGGAGACGAGGCCCTCCGGGCGGATCCGGTCGTCGGTCGCGAGCCGTACCGTCTCCTCGGCGGCCTCCAGGCCCGCCTCGCCGGGGATGTCGAAGCACCAGCGCAGCACCGTGCCGAACTCGGCCTCCGCCGCCTTCCGCGCGTCCTCTATCGCGTCCATGAAGGCCCGCGCGTCGATCCCGCGCCGGGTGGACGAGAAGGGGGTGATCGTCAGCTCGGCGTAGCGCACCTGCTGGCGGGCCAGGTCGCGGGCCACCTCGTAGGTGAGCAGCCGGACGTCCTCGGGCGTGCGGATCAGGTCGACGACCGACAGATAGACGTCGATGAAGTGCGCGAAGTCCGTGAACGTGAAGTAGTCGGCCAGCGCCTCGGGGTCGCTGGGGACCTTGGAGTCGGGGTGCCGGGCGGCCAGTTCCGACACGATGCGGGGGGAGGCGGAGCCGACGTGGTGGACGTGCAGTTCGGCCTTGGGCAGCCCGGCGACGAAGGCGTGCACATCGCGCGGGGCGGCGGGGTCGGTGCGGCGGTCGGTCAAGGGTTCCTCCCCGGAACGGCACGGGCCGCCTACGGCGGGGTACGGCCGTGGGGCCCGGTGCGGTGATCGGCTGATCGGTGACTCGGGGTCATCGTAGGCCGCACCCGGGACCGGCAGGAGGCCGGGCCGTAGCATGACGGCGGCATGCGCGCAGGAGAGGGGACATCGCACGATGGCTGACGAGGTGCCGGAGGCTCCGAAGGTACGGCTGGAGAAGGGGGCCGGCCCGAGGGAGGGGGCCGGGGCGGAGGCGTCGGTGCCGGACGCGGTCGCGGATGCGCCGCCGCAGGGCTGGGCCAATCCCTACGGGGCGCCGTCGGCGTCCGACGCGGTGCCGGCTGCGGCCGCGAACCCCTTTGCGGCGCCGAATCCCTACGCGGCGCCCAGCCCTTACGCGCCGCCCAGCCCGTACGCGCCGCCCGCGCCGCAGCTGAGTGCGGCCGTGCCGCCGCCGCCGATAGCCCCGGACGGGCCCGGGCAGGTCCCGTACGGCTATCCCGGCCAACAGCTTCCCTCGTACCCGGCCGGGCCGGGAGGGTATGGCGGCTGGCCCGGTATGCAGCCGATGCCCAACAACGGGCTGGGCACGGCCAGCCTGGTCACCGGGATCATCTCCGCGCTCGGGTTCTGTCTGTCGCCGGTCGCCCTGGTCATGGGCGTGCTGGCGATCGTCTTCGGTTCGATCGGGCGGGCCCGGGTGGGCCGGGGTGAGGCGACGAACGGGGGGCAGGCGCTGGCCGGGATCATCTGTGGGGCGGCCGGGCTTGTCCTTGCCGTCGCGTTCATCGTGCTGCTGGCGTTGGCCACGAGGCACTGAACGCGGTCGTGGTTCGGGTGCGGGCCGGTGGGGGCTGGTCGCGCAGTTCCCCGCGCCCCTTTAGGTGGGACCAGTTCCGTCGGTCAGCAAGTTCGCCCTTGCTTGCATCAGCGCGAACCCCAACAGGTTCAGCCCCCTCCAGCGCGCCGGATCCTCAGCCCCCTTATCCGTCGCCGCCAAGCCGATGCCCCACACCCGGTCCACCGGGCTCGCCTCCACCAGGACCCGGTCTCCGGTCCCCAGCAGGAACTCGCGCAGTTGAGCGTCCGCCGCGAACTTGTGGACGCTGCCCTCGGTCACGATGCCGAAGCGCTCCCGCTGCCATGTCGCCTCGTCGAAGTCCCGGACCAGTCGGCCCGCCTTCTTCGCCTCGGCGGGGTGTTCCGCCGCCAGTACCCGGCGCTCCGCCTCCGTGTCTCCGAAGAGCCTCGCCTTCGCCGCCATCATCCAGTGCTCGGCGGTCGCGTACTCCACACCGTCGACCACGAAGCGTGACGGCCACCACTGGCTGAGACAGGTCGCGGAGAGCTGTCCGTCGGGTCGCGCGTGGTGTCCCCAGAAGTGCAGGTACCTGATCCTGGCCCCCGCCTGGACCGCCCTGATCAGGGCCTCCACAGAATCGATCTTCGCCATGCACGCCAGTCTGGCAGGCACCACTGACACTCCGTCCTGCCTTTTCCTCCCCGACTCGACACCTGGTCGACAGATTCCGTCGCGTAACCAAAAGGCAACAACGGAATCACTTGTTGGACTCCCTCTGCTCTGTCAGGATCGGCAGTCAAATCGAGCTGGAGCTACGCCACCCGCCTCTCAGGGCGGGGTGACGGCGGAGGAGAAGCGACATGGACAACCCGGGCAGCGCCACCCCGGAGACCTTCCCCGCGCAGGAGCGGCTCGCGGGCGGCGCGCAGTACATCGCGGGACGGTTCGCCAAGGGCACGTCCGGCCGTACGCACGCCGTCGTCGACCCGTCGACCGGCGCGGAGGTGTACACGTACGAGCTGGCCGGGACCGATGACGTCGACGCGGCCGTAGCGGCGGCCCGCGCGGCCTTTCCCGGCTGGGCCGGGACGACCCCCGGCGACCGGTCCGACGCGCTGCACCGGTTCGCCGCCGTGCTCGCCGACCGCGCCGAGGAATTCGCCCGTGCCGAGTCCCTCCAGTGCGGCAAGCCGCTGAAGCTGACGCGCGAGTTCGACGTGCCGGGGACCATCGACAACACCGCGTTCTTCGCGGGCGCCGCCCGGCATCTGCAGGGGCAGGCGGCCGGTGAGTACTCCGGCGACCACACGTCGTACATCCGCCGCGAACCCATCGGTGTCGTCGGCTCCATCGCGCCCTGGAACTATCCGCTCCAGATGGCCGCCTGGAAGATCCTTCCGGCGATCGCCGCCGGCAACACCATCGTGCTCAAGCCGGCCGAGCTGACCCCGCTCACCTCGCTGCTCTTCGCGGAGGCGGCGACGGTCGCCGGTATCCCGGACGGTGTCATCAACATCGTCACGGGGACCGGCAAGGAGGCCGGCGAGCACCTCGTCGGGCACCCCGACGTGGCCATGACCTCCTTCACCGGCTCCACCGGGGTGGGAAAGCGGGTGGCGGAGGTCGCCACCGCGACCGTCAAGCGGCTCCACCTGGAGCTCGGCGGCAAGGCGCCGTTCGTGGTCTTCGACGACGCGGATCTGGAGGCCGCCGTGCACGGGGCGGTCGCCGGCGCGCTGATCAACACCGGGCAGGACTGCACCGCCGCCACGCGCGCGTATGTGCAGCGGCCGCTCTACGACGCCTTCGTGGAGCAGACGGCGGCGCTGATGGAGACCGTGCGGCTGGGGGACCCGTTCGCTCCCGGCACCGATCTCGGGCCGCTGATCTCGCACGCCCAGCGGGACCGGGTCGCCGGGTTCGTCGAGCGGGCGCGCGGCTACGCGCGCGTGGTGACCGGCGGCGAGCCGCCGCAGGACGAGCTCAAGAGCGGTGCCTACTACCGGCCCACCCTGATCGCCGACGCGCCGCAGGACAGCGAGATCGTCCAGTCCGAGATCTTCGGGCCGGTGCTGGTCGTTCTGCCGTTCGACAGTGATGATGAGGGCATCCGGCTGGCCAACGACACCCCGTACGGTCTGGCCGCCTCCGCGTGGACCGGCAGCGTCTACCGGGCGGGCCGCGCGACGCGCGAGATCAAGGCGGGGTGCGTGTGGGTCAATGACCACATTCCGATCATCAGCGAGATGCCCCACGGCGGTTACAAGGCGTCCGGCTTCGGCAAGGACATGTCGGCGTACTCGTTCGAGGAGTACACCCAGGTCAAGCACGTAATGTTCGACAATACGGCGGTGGCGCGGAAGGACTGGCACCGCACGATCTTCGGGGACCGATAGTCACACCTCCGGCCGGTCATCACGGCCACCTTCCCGAAAGGGCAGCAAGCGTATGAGGCAGTACGAGCCCGACCGCCCGACCCCGGTCGAAGTGGCCGCCATGCGGCGCAGCCTGCGCAACGGGCGGGCCGCCCTGGCCCGCCGGTCGTTCCTGGGCGGCGCGCTCGCGGTGGGCGGCGTCGGGGCGCTGAGCGCCTGCGGTATCCCCGCGGCCGGCAAGTCCCAGGGCGGGGTCTCCGCCGACGACCACTCGGCCACGGAGAAGGTCGTCAACTTCTCCAACTGGCCCGAGTACATCGACGTCGACGACAGCGGCAAGATCCACCCCACGCTGGACGCGTTCCGCAAGCGGACCGGCATCACGGTCAAGTACACCGAGGACATCAACGACAACGACGAGTTCTTCGGCAAGGTCCAGCCGCAGCTCGCCGCCGGCCAGGACACCGGCCGGGACCTGATCGTCCTCACCGACTGGCTGGCCGCCCGCATGATCCGGCTCGGTTACGTCCAGAAACTGGACGCGGCCAACCTGCCGCACGCCTTCGCCAACCTGTCGGACCAGTTCCGCGCCCCCGACTGGGACCCGGGCCGCGCCTACTCGTACCCCTGGCAGGGCATCTCGACGGTCGTCGCCTTCAACAAGAAGGCCCTCAACGGCGTCGAGGTGAAGTCGGTCTCCGACCTGCTCGACAACCCCGCGCTCAAGGGCCGGGTCGGCCTGCTGACCGAGATGCGGGACACCGTCGGCATGACCATGCTCGACATGGGGATCGACCCGGCGAAGTTCACCGACGACAACTACGACGCGGTGATCGCCCGGTTGCAGAAGGCCGTGGACAAGGGCCAGATCCGCCGGTTCACCGGCAACGACTACACCTCGGACCTCAGCAAGGGCGATCTGGCGGCCTGTGTCGCCTGGGGCGGCGACATCGTGCAGCTCCAGGCCGACAACCCGGACGTCGCCTACGTCATCCCGGACAGCGGCTACATGACGTCCACCGACAACATGCTGATCCCCAACAAGGCGCGCCACAAGACGAACGCCGAGCGGCTCATCGACTACTACTACGAGCCCGAACCGGCCGCCGAACTCTCCGCGTACGTCAACTACGTCAGTCCGGTCGCGGACGTCCAGCCGTACCTCGCCAAGATCGACAAGTCGGCGGCCGCCAACCCGCTGATCGTTCCCGACAAGGCCATGCAGGCCAGGTCCCATGCCTTCCGTGCGCTGAGCTCGAAGGAAGAGACGGCCTACCAGCAGAAGTTCGCGAAGCTCACAGGGGCGTGACGACACCATGACGACAGACAGCAGCGGCGACGTCCGCCTCAC
The DNA here is from genome assembly GCF_040652235.1 of Streptomyces sp. NPDC048277. Lineage (NCBI taxonomy): Bacteria > Bacillati > Actinomycetota > Actinomycetes > Kitasatosporales > Streptomycetaceae > Streptomyces > Streptomyces sp. NPDC048277. The sequence continues at coordinate 67,433 of NZ_JBEZLQ010000013.1, read as the reverse complement.
CGGCATCGGCAAGACGTACGACAACGGGTTCACCGCCGTACAGCCGATGGACCTGACCGTGCCGCAGGGCTCCTTCTTCGCCCTCCTCGGCGCCTCGGGCTGTGGCAAGACCACCACCCTGCGCATGATCGCGGGGCTCGAGGAGCCGACCAGCGGCACCGTGCACCTCGGTGACCAGGACGTGACCCATCTGCCGCCGTACAAGCGACCGGTGAACACGGTCTTCCAGTCGTACGCCCTCTTCCCGCACCTCGACATCTTCGAGAACGTCGCCTTCGGGCTGCGCCGGCGCGGCATCAAGAGCGTGAAGAAGCAGGTCGAGGACATGCTCGACCTGGTGCAGCTGGGGGAGCAGGCGCGCAAGAAGCCGCACCAGCTCTCCGGCGGCCAGCAGCAGCGGGTCGCGGTGGCACGGGCGCTGATCAACCACCCCAAGGTGCTCCTGCTCGACGAGCCGCTCGGCGCCCTCGACCTGAAGCTGCGCCGCCAGATGCAGCTGGAGCTCAAGCGCATCCAGACCGAGGTCGGCATCACCTTCGTGCATGTCACGCACGACCAGGAGGAGGCCATGACCATGGCCGACACGGTCGCCGTGATGAACGCGGGGCGCGTGGAGCAGCTCGGCTCACCGGCCGATCTCTACGAGAACCCCAACACGACCTTCGTCGCCAACTTCCTCGGCACCTCCAACCTGATCGAGGCCGAGGTCGACACCAAGAGCGGCGACGACATCATCCTCAAGGCCGGCGGCGGGAAGCTGGTGCTGCCCGAGGCGCGATGTTCCGCGCCCGCCAAGGCGGGCGGCAAGGTGCTCGTCGGCGTCCGGCCGGAGAAGATCTCCCTCACGCACGCGGACGACGCGGGCTCCATCCCCGAGGGCCGCAACCGCATCACCGGCAAGGTCGCCGACGCGAGCTTCATCGGTGTCTCCACGCAGTACGTCATCGACAGCGCGGTCTGCCCCGAGTTCGCGGTGTACGTGCAGAACATCGAGCGCGACGGCCGGCTCGTCCCGGGCGCCGACGTCGTCCTGCACTGGAGCCCGGCCCACACCTTCGGCCTCGACGCCGCCCAGGACATCGACGCCGGCACCGAGGAGGAGGCCGCCTGATGGCCACGCTCTCCGAGGCGCCCCCGCCCCTGGCGCCCGCCGAAACCGAGACGAAGAAGCCACCGCGCAAGCGCGGCCGGTTCACGCCGTACTGGCTGCTGCTGCCCGGCATGCTCTGGCTGATCATCTTCTTCGCGCTGCCGATGATCTACCAGGCGTCCACGTCCGTCCAGACGGGTTCCCTGGAAGAGGGCTACAAGGTCACCTGGCACTTCGCGACCTACTGGGACGCGCTGAGCGAGTACTGGCCGCAGTTCCTTCGGTCCGTCTTCTACGCGGCCGCCGCGACCGTCCTGTGCCTGCTGCTCGGCTACCCGCTGGCGTATCTCATCGCCTTCCGCGCGGGGCGCTGGCGGAACCTGATCATGATCCTGGTGATCGCGCCGTTCTTCACCAGCTTCCTGATCCGCACCCTGGCCTGGAAGACGATCCTCGCCGACAACGGCCCGGTCGTGCACACGCTCAACTCGCTGCACATCCTGGACCTCACCAACTTCCTCGGCTGGACCGCCGGCGACCGTGTCCTGGCCACGCCGCTCGCGGTGGTGTGCGGTCTGACGTACAACTTCCTGCCGTTCATGATCCTGCCGCTCTACACCTCGCTGGAGCGCATCGACGGACGGCTGCACGAGGCGGCCGGCGACCTGTACGCCAAGCCGTGGACGACGTTCCGCAAGGTCACCTTCCCGCTGTCGATGCCGGGCGTGGTCTCCGGCACGCTGCTGACCTTCATTCCGGCGGCCGGTGACTACGTCAACGCCGAACTCCTCGGCTCGACCGACACCCGCATGATCGGAAACGTGATCCAGACACAGTTCCTGCGGATTCTGGACTATCCGACGGCAGCCGCGCTGTCATTCATCCTCATGGCAGCGATCCTCGCCATGGTCACGATCTACATTCGCCGGTCCGGGACGGAGGATCTGGTCTAAATGCCCTTCGTCAACTGGTTCAAGAAGAATCTCGTCGTCATCGCGGGACTCCTGACCCTCGGATATCTCCTTCTTCCGAACGTCATCGTCACGGTGTTCTCCTTCAACAAACCGAAGGGGCGCTTCAACTACGAATGGCAGCAGTTCTCGCTCGACGCCTGGAAGCAGCCGTGCGGGGTCGCCGACATGTGCGGCTCGCTCTCGATCAGCCTCCGGATCGCCGCCCTGGCGACGATCGGCGCCACCGTGCTCGGCACGATGATCGCCTTCGCGCTGGTCCGCTACCGGTTCCGCGCCCGCGGCGCCGTGAACTCGCTGATCTTCCTGCCGATGGCGATGCCCGAGGTCGTCATGGCCGCCTCGCTGCTCACCCTGTTCCTCAACATGGGCGCCCAGCTGGGCTTCTACACCATCCTGATCGCCCACATCATGTTCTGCCTCAGCTTCGTCGTCACCGCGGTCAAGGCGCGTGTGATGTCGATGGACCCGCGCCTGGAGGAGGCGGCCCGGGACCTCTACGCCGGACCGGTGCAGACGTTCGTCCGGGTCACCCTTCCCATCGCGGCCCCCGGAATCGCGGCGGGCGCGCTGCTGTCCTTCGCGCTCTCCTTCGACGATTTCATCATCACCAATTTCAACGCGGGCTCCACCGTCACCTTCCCCATGTTCGTCTGGGGTTCGGCACAGCGCGGCACGCCCGTTCAGATCAATGTCATCGGTACGGCCATGTTCCTGGTCGCCGTACTGCTCGTCCTGGTATCGATGCTCATCAACAACCGCCGCAACAGGCAAAAGGCATAGCCCTTAATTGACTCTGTAGGGAGTTGGAAATCATGGCCCCAAGCGCCATGAGCCGTCAGGCAGATTGGACCAAGTCACTTTCCGAAGCACAGCCGGTCCCGTACTGGCTGGAAGACCCCGGCAAGCCCCACCCCGAGCCCGCGCTGACCGGCGCCGACACCTGCGACCTGCTGGTCGTCGGCGGCGGGTACAGCGGACTGTGGACCGCGCTCAACGCCAAGGAGCGCGACCCCGGGCGCGATGTGGTCCTGCTGGAAGGCCATGAGGTGGGCTGGGCCGCCTCGGGCCGCAACGGCGGCTTCTGCGCCGCCTCCCTCACCCACGGGCTGCCCAACGGCCTCGCCCGCTGGCCCGGCGAGATCCACACGCTGCAGGAGCTGGGCCGGCGCAACCTCGACGAGATCGAGGCCGCGGTCGCACGGCACGGCATCGACTGCGAGTTCGAGCGCACCGGTGAGATCGATGTCGCCACCGAGACCTACCAGGCCTGGGAACTGCGCGACTGGCACAAGGAACTGGAGGAGAAGGGCCTCGCGGACGGCATCGACTTCCTCGACGCCGACGCGGTGCGCGAGCAGGTCGCCTCGCCCACCTTCGAGGCCGGCCTGTGGGACCGCCGGGGCGTGGCCATGCTCAACCCGGCCAAGCTCGCCTGGGGCCTCAAGCAGGCGTGCCTCGCCCTCGGCGTCCGGGTGTACGAGCACACGCCCGCCCTCGATCTGAAGGCGTACGGCGCCGGGATGGCCGTACGCACCCCGTACGGTTCGGTCCGCGCCCGGCGGGTCGCGCTCTGCACCAACATCTTTCCGAACCTGCTCAAGCGGGTCCGCGCCTACACCGTCCCGGTCTACGACTACGCCCTGATGACCGAGCCGCTCACCGCCGGGCAGCTCGGCGCGATCGGCTGGAAGAACCGGCAGGGCCTCGGGGACTCCGCCAACCAGTTCCACTACTTCCGGCTCTCCGCCGACAACCGCATCCTCTGGGGCGGTTACGACGCGATCCACCACTACGGCGGCCGGGTCCGCCGCGAGTACGACGACCGCCCGGAGACCTACGCCAAGCTCGCCGAGCACTTCTTCACCTGCTTCCCGCAGCTGGAGGGCATCCGCTTCACCCACGCGTGGGGCGGCGCGATCGACACCTGCTCCCGCTTCTCGGCGTTCTTCGGCACGGCCCATCAGGGGCGGGTGGCGTACGCGGCCGGGTACACGGGGCTGGGCGTGGGAGCCACCCGGTTCGGCGCCGACGTGATGCTGGACCTGCTGGCGGGGGAGGACACCGAGCGCACCCGGCTGGAGATGGTCCGCAGGAAACCGCTGCCGTTCCCGCCCGAGCCCTTCGCCTGGACGGGCATCGCCCTCACCAAGTGGTCGCTGGCCCGCGCGGACGCGCATGGCGGGCGCCGGAACCTGTGGCTCAGGGCGATGGACCGGATGGGGCTGGGCTTCGACAGCTGACCGTTCGATGTGACCCAGGTCACTTCAACAAGGCGGTGAAACCCGCGTAATGCACCCGGAGGACCTCCCTCTCTCCCCGTGACGCGACGCCCGCGTCCACGTGTGAGCTGGGGAGGTCCTCTGATGACTGGGGCGAAGACGGCGGTCGAGTGGCTGGCATCCGTCGCACCGGATCCCGGGTCCTGCCGCTGGGAATGGGAGCGCAACCCGCTGGGGATCGCGCTGCTGCCCGCCGGCAAGGCCTGGGACGTACTGATCCTGCCGGGTGAACTCGGCTATCCCACCCTCGACGTGCTCACCCGCGTCCTCGACCAGCCGGGGCCCGTCCTGGTCGACTTCGGGGACAACCGGGTGGGCTTCTTCGTGCCGCCCGGCACGGCGGCGCGGTGGCTCGGAACGGGGATCCGCACGGCGGGGGCCGGGACGTGGATCGTCGTGCCGTATCCGGGGCGGGCGAGCCGGGGGGTGCGGTGGCTGGTGGCGCCGGACGGGTCGGGGACGTTGACGGATCCGGCGCTGCTTGAACTGGCGATGCATGAAGCGGCTGCGGGGTTGGCTGACGACTAGACGCCGTTCGCGGCAGGGTTGTCGGTCGGCTGCGGCTTTGCTGTGACTGGTCGCGCAGTTCCCCGCGCCCCTGAAAGGGTGCTGCGGAGACCGTCCGTCAGATCCTTGCCGTGGTCTTGACAAGTCGATTGGTCTGGACCAAGTTGAGTGCGGTCCCACCCTCCAAATCCCCCATGCCCGGAGGTCCTTGTGGTGCGCGCGAGACCTGTCCTCACCTTTCTCACGGCCGTGCTGCTGGCCGTACCCGGTGTCACCGCGCTCTCGTCGGCCGCCCGTGCGGCCGACGCGGACCTCGCCGTCAACGGTGGCTTCGAGTCGGGGCTGTCCGGCTGGAGTTGTACGGCGGGCAGCGGTACGACGGTCGGCTCGCCCGTGCACAGCGGCGGTTCCGCGCTGCAGGCGACCCCGGCCGGCAGTGACAACGCCCAGTGCGCGCAGACGGTGACCGTGCGGCCGGGCGCCCAGTACACCCTGTCCGGCTACGTCCGCGGCTCCTACGTCTACCTCGGCGCGAGCGGCACCGGTACCACCGACGTCTCCACCTGGACCCCGTCCGCCGCCGACTGGCAGAAACTCACGACCACCTTCACCACCGGCGCCTCGACCACCGAGGTCACGATCTACACCCACGGCTGGTACGGCACGGGCGCCTACTACGCCGACGACGTCTCGCTGGTCGGGCCGGGCGCGGACGCGGGGCAGCCGCCCGCCGTACCCACCGGCCTGGGCACCGGGACCGTCACCTCCTCCAGCGTGGCCCTGTCCTGGACCGCCGTCACCGGCGCCACGAGCTACGCGGTCTACCGCGACGGGGTGAAAGTCCAGACGGCGACCGGGACTTCGGCGACCGTGACCGGGCTGAACCCGTCCACCGCGTACAGCTTCCAGGTCACCGCCGTGAACGGCGCCGGCGAGTCCGCGAAATCGGCCGCGGTGACCGCCACGACCACCACCGGCTCCTCCGGCGGCTCCACCGGCCTGCCCACCCATGCCCTGGTCGGCTACCTGCACGCCTCCTTCGCCAACGGCTCCGGCTACACCCGGCTCGCCGACGTCCCCGACAGCTGGGACGTCATCGACCTGGCCTTCGGCGAGCCGACCTCGGCCACCTCCGGGGACATCCGCTTCAACCGCTGCCCGGTCACCGAGTGCCCGAACGTCGAGAGCGACGCCGACTTCAAGGCGGCGGTCAAGGCCAAGCAGGCGGCCGGCAAGAAGGTGCTGATATCCATCGGCGGCGCCAACGGCCAGGTCCAGCTCACCACGACGGCTGCCCGGGACACCTTCGTCTCCTCGGTCTCGAACATCATCGACACCTACGGTCTGGACGGCCTGGACATCGACTTCGAGGGCCACTCGCTGTCCCTGGACACGAACGACACCGACTTCAAGAACCCGACGACCCCGGTGATCGTGAACCTGATCTCCGCCCTGAAGACCCTGAAGGCCAGGTACGGCTCGACGTTCGTGCTGTCGATGGCGCCCGAGACCTTCTTCGTGCAGATGGGGTACCAGTTCTACGGCACCGGCAAGTTCGGCGGCCAGGATCCGCGCTGCGGGGCCTACCTCCCGGTCGTCTACGCCCTCCGCGACGACCTGACCCTGCTGCACGTCCAGGACTACAACTCGGGTCCGATCATGGGCCTCGACAACCAGTACCACTCCATGGGCGGCGCCGACTTCCACATCGCGATGACCGACATGCTGCTCACCGGCTTCCCGGTGGCGGGCGACGCGAACAACGTCTTCCCGCCCCTGCGCCCCGACCAGATCGCCATCGGCATGCCGGCGTCGACCAACGCGGGCAACGGCTATGTGTCCCCGGCCGAGGTCACCAGGACCCTGGACTGCCTGACGAAGGGGACGGACTGCGGGGCCTACGCCACGCACGGCACCTGGCCGGCCCTGCGCGGCCTGATGACCTGGTCGGTCAACTGGGACCGGTACTCGAACTGGGAGTTCCAGAAGAACTTCGACGCGTACTTCGGGTGAGCAGCAGGTGCAGCGCCGTCAGCATGACGGTGGCCAGGCACCAGCTGGCCACCACGTCCAGCGGCCAGTGCCAGCCCCGGCGGACCAGGCCGAAGGAGACGCCGAGGATCAGCGCCGCGCAGCTCCCGACGGCGATCCGGCGGGCCCTCACGGATGCGAGCCAGGGGAGGAGGATCAGGGTCGCGGAGCCGTACGCGATCGCCGCGGTCGCCGTATGGCCGGAGGGGAAGTAGCCGACCGCCGGGGGGACGACGGGGGTCCCCGGGCGGGCGGTCCAGTCCTTGAGCGGCACGATGATCGCGGGGACCAGGGCCATCAGCACGGCGGCGGCCGTCGGTGGCAGCCACCAGTGGTCTGTACCGGTGGCACGGCCGCGCCGGGCGACATAGGCGATGACGACCACCAGGACCGGGACGGCGACCTGCACGTTCCCGAGGTCCGAGAGGCCGGAGGAGAACAGGTCCGGATGGACGAGTGCGCTGCTCAGGCGGGCGTCCAGGCGGAGCAGGGGGCCGTGGGTCACGACCTGCCAGGTGATCAGCGCGAAGAGGAGGGCCGGAAGGCCCAGGAGTCCCACGAGGAGAAAGAGAAGGAAGGAGGTCGGCCGCCCCGGAACAGGGGGGGTAGTTCCGAGGCGGCCGTCCGGATCGGAACGCCGCGCGCCCCGGGGGGTTTGGGGCGAGCGACCGTCCGATCGGTGAGGAGATCCGGAGCCAGAGGCCCCGGTTGTGTGCGCGAGGGCACGACCAGGTCGAAGCTGGGGAGGCCCCGGCCTGAAGACGCCCACAGTCCCCTGTGGGCGGGGTGTATCTCTCATCTGGTTAGAACCTACGGCAGGGTTCGGTGCCGCGACAGGCAGAATCGCGTCCCGTCATCCACCTCGCACACCTTCTTCACACGGCCTGACGGGGGCCGCCCCAGCCCCCCACATCACGCGAGGTGGGAGGGTCGGGGCGGCTGTGGCACAGGGGTTCGACAGCTTTTGAGCCGGCTGCGAGAAGCCTGTGGCTCAGATCCGGGCGAAGGCCTGCTCGATGATGTCGAGGCCCTCGTTGAGCAGGTCCTCGCCGATGACCAGCGGGGGCAGGAACCGCAGCACGTTGCCGTAGGTGCCACAGGTCAGGACCAGCAGGCCCTCCTGGTGGCAGGCCTTGGCGAGGGCGGCGGTCGCCTCCGGGGCGGGCTCCTTCGTCGTACGGTCCTTGACCAGCTCGATGGCGATCATCGCGCCGCGGCCGCGGACGTCACCGATCACGTCGAACTTCTCCGCCATGGCGGTGAGGCGCGGCTTCATGATCGCCTCGATGGCCTTCGCCTTCGCGTTGAGGTCGAGCTCCTTCATCGTCTCGATGGCGCCGAGCGCACCGGCGCAGGCCACGGGGTTGCCGCCGTAGGTGCCGCCCAGGCCGCCGGCGTGCGCGGCGTCCATGATCTCGGCGCGGCCCGTGACGGCGGCGAGCGGCAGACCGCCCGCGATGCCCTTGGCGGTGGTGATCAGGTCGGGCACGATGCCCTCGTCCTCGCACGCGAACCACTGGCCCGTACGGCAGAACCCGGACTGGATCTCGTCCGCGACGAACACGATCCCGTTGTCCTTGGCGAACTGGCTGATCGCCGGCAGGAAGCCCTTGGCGGGCTCGATGAAGCCGCCCTCGCCGAGCACCGGCTCGATGATGATCGCGGCGATGTTGTCCGCGCCGACCTGCTTGGACATCTGGTCGATGGCCTGCTTGGCGGCCTCCGGACCGGCGTTCTCCGCACCGGTCGGCCAGCGGTAGCCGTAGGCGACCGGGACCCGGTAGACCTCGGGGGCGAAGGGACCGAAGCCGTGCTTGTACGGCATGTTCTTCGCGGTGAGCGCCATCGTGAGGTTCGTACGGCCGTGGTAGCCGTGGTCGAAGACGACCACGGCCTGCCGCTTGGTGTACGCACGCGCGATCTTGACGGCGTTCTCGACGGCCTCGGCGCCGGAGTTGAACAGCGCCGACTTCTTGGCGTGGTCACCCGGGGTGAGCTCGGCGAGGGCCTCGGCGACCGCCACGTAGCCCTCGTAGGGGGTGACCATGAAACAGGTGTGGGTGAAGTCGGCCAGCTGGGCGCTCGCGCGGCGTACGACGGCCTCGGCGGAGGCGCCCACGGAGGTCACGGCGATGCCGGAACCGAAGTCGATCAGACGGTTGCCGTCGACGTCCTCGATGATCCCGCCGCCCGCGCGCGCGGTGAACACCGGCAGCGTGGAACCGACGCCCTGGGCGACCGCGGCCAGCCGGCGGGTCTGCAGCTCCTGCGACTTGGGGCCGGGGATGGCGGTGACGACGCGGCGCTCCTGCGGAAGTGCGGTCATGGGGGCTCCCTGATGAGTGGTGCGAACCGATGCGCGCCGGGCGGTCCCGCCCTTGCGCCGGTGGTGCGTTTTCGGACGCTTTCCTTCTTTCTTCGCAGGCTAGGGCCGGGTGTGAGAGGTGGGCATGCTCCATGTGGGCGTTGTCGGAGAGTGACGTTGTCCGCGGTGGACATAGTGCCGACGGCGGGGCCGGGACCGGACCGGATGTCTCCTCGGCCGCGTAAGCGGTGAACTCCCCTTGTGAGGGCGTTAGATTGGCCGCTGACGGTGGACGGAACGGCTGGTCAGGGAGCGAGAGCGATGGACAGCGACGGGACGCGGGACGCGCGGGGCACGCATGCGAATCCTGTGCCGCGTCCGGCGGGGCCGCAGGATGCGGGCGGGATGCCGACCGAGGCGCCCGCGGTACCGCCCCGGCCGACGGCACCGCCGGCGGTGCCTCCGCTGCCGGACGGCTCGGCCTTTCTGAGCTGGCTGCGGGCGCCCAGGCCGGAGGCCGCGCCGGGGGTGTGGCGGTTCGGGTACAAGGCCCGGCCGGAGCAGGAGCCCGAGCGGATCCCGGCCCGGCAGCTGCTGAGCGGCGCGCTGATCGCGTTCCTGGTCGGCTGGCTGGTCTGGTCGCTGCTGTGGAACGGTTACCTGGGCGGCTGGTGGGTCGTGCCGCTGGATCTGTTCACCCCGGACTCCTGGCGGCACAGCGACAACGCCGTCGGCAACGCCTTCCTCTGGTACGGCTACTACACCCTGATCGCCCTCGCGATCATGCTCGTCGTCGGCCGCCTCGGCCGCTGGGGCGAGGTCTGGCGCCGCTACGGCCCGCCCGCCTGGGCCCAGGCCGCCCCCGCTGCCGAACGGCCGCCCGCGCCCGAGCAGGACCCCGCCGAGTTCCCCCACCTCCGCCAGGCCGGGGCCGCCGAGGCCGCCGGGCGGCTCGCCGCCGAGGCGCGGACCGGGCTGATGCGGGACGTGGACCACGCCCGGATCGCCCGCGCCTGGCAGGGCGTGCGCAGCGGCCGGCACAGCATGGCCACCTTCACCGCCGCCGTGGTCAAGGACGGCGCCGCCGCCTGTCTGCATCCCTCCGGCGAGCGCGACCTGCCCGCCCGGCACGCCCCGCACGACCTGGTCACGGGCCAGGTCCGGCTCGGTACGACGGTCGACGACCCCCGTAACCCGTACCACTACCGGGGCACCGGCCTCGCCCTCGGCCCCGAGCTGCTCGGCACCTCCCTGCTCGCCGTCGGCCCGGCCGGCTCCGGCAAGACCGGCACGCTCGTCCGCCCCCTCGCCGAGTCGCTGTGCCTGCACGCGCTCGCCGGACGCGCCTCCGTGGTCGTCGTCGGCGCGGCCGGCGCCGGGCTCGGACCCGCCGACTCCTACGACGTCGTCGTCCGCATCGCCCACCCCGAGTCCGTCTACGACCTCGACCTGTACGGCGGCACCACCGACCCCGACGAGGCCGCCGCCATACTCGCCGAGGCCCTCGCCGGCGACCTCGCCGACCCGCACCCCGGCAGCGACAGCCGCCGCTCCACCACCGTCCTCGCCCAGCTGCTCGGCCCGTTCAAGGCGGTCCACGGCCGCTTCCCCTCCGTCCCCGAACTCCGCCAGCTCCTCGACGGCGCCGCCGGCCCGCTCGCCGCGCTCCGCAAGGCGCTCACGGTCACCGGGCACGAGTCCCTGCTCCGGGAACTCGACGCGCGGGAACGGCAGATGGGCCACCCCGGGGACGTGGGCGCGGTCCTGGCCGACCGCATCGCCCTGCTCGACCGCCCGGCCTTCGCCGGCTTCTTCGACACCTCCGGCCAGTCCCGCCCGTTCTCCCTCAAGGCCCTCGACCACCCGGTCCGGGTCCGCATCGACCTGCCCGAACGCGGTCACGCGGACGCCTCCCGCATCCTGGCCCGCCTGGTGCTCGCCCAGTTCACGGCGAGCGTGACGGTACGGGACGACCGTTCGCTGTTCGCCTGCCTGCTCCTGGACGACGCGACCGGTGTGGTGACGCCGGAGGCGGTACGCGCGGTCCAGCGCCTGCGCTCGGCCAACGCGGGCGTGGCGCTGACCCTGCGTACGCTGGACGACGTACCCCGCCCGCTCCGCGGCCCCCTGCTCGGCGCCACCGGCTGCCGTATGGCCTTCGCCGGCCTCACCCCCTGGGACGGCCAGGACTTCGCCGAGGTCTGGGGCAAGGAGTGGACCGAGGCCCGGGACGTCACCGACCGCCAGATCATCGCGGAGACCCCGGCGGGCAAGGCGCTGCACGTCGTACGCCGGGTCATCACCGGCAAGGCGCCCACGGCCCGCGCGGTCACCGTCCGGCAGGTGGAGCGGGAGCGCTGGTCGGCCTCCGAACTGGCGCACGGAGTGCCGGCGGGCCATGCGGTCCTCTCCCTGACGACCGTCAAGGGCGAACACGCGCCGCCGCTGCTGGTGGATCTGAGGGGCGGCGCACGCGTCTGAACGCGGTGGTCCACTCGACCGTACAGTGAGGCAGAATCGATAGAGGCCGTTCATACGAGACGGCCAAAGTCTCCGTGCAGATCTCCGCGAAGAGAAGAACGGCCGCATGCCACCCACGCTCGCCTCGCTCGTCCACCACTCCGCGCTCAAACTGACCGTGCGCGCGGGCGAGGACCGCCTCGACGTGCCCGTGCGCTGGGCCCATGTCAGCGAACTCGCCGACCCCGTGCCGTACATGGAGGGCGGGGAACTGCTCCTGATCACCGCGCTGAAACTGGACGCGGAGGACCCGGAAGCCATGCGGCGCTATGTGAAACGCCTGGTGGGAGCGGGTGTGGTGGGCCTCGGTTTCGCGGTCGGGGTCAACTACGACGAGATCCCCAAGGCCCTGGTCGACGCGGCCGAACAGGAGGGCCTGCCCCTGCTGGAGGTACCGCGCCGCACTCCCTTCCTCGCCATCAGCAAGGCGGTCTCGGCGGCCATCGCGGCCGACCAGTACCGCGCCGTGACCGCGGGCTTCGCCGCCCAGCGCGAACTCACCAGGCAGGCCCTGAACGCCGGCCCGGAGGGCCTGCTGACCGCGCTCGCCGCACAGGTGGACGGCTGGGCGGCGCTGTACGACGCGTCGGGCGCGGTGGTGGCCACGGCACCGGAGTGGGCGGGCCGCAGGGCGGCCCGCCTGACCCCGGAGGTGGAACGCCTGCGGGAGCGCCCGGCGCCGGCCTCGTCGGTGGTGGGCGGCCCGGACAACGAGGACCGGGTGGAGCTCCACTCGCTGGGGACCGGCCGCCGCCCGAGGGCGGCCCTGGCCGTCGGCACCGCCTCGGCCCTGGGCACGGCCGAGCGCTACGCCGTCCACTCGGCCATCGCCCTGCTGACCCTGACGACGGAACGTTCCCGTTCTCTCCACGCGGCCGAGCAGCGGGTCGGGGCGGCGGTGCTGCGCATGCTGCTCGCCGGGCAGCCGGACCATGCGAGGGGGGTCGCCGGGGACCTGTACGGCGGGCTGCTCGACGCGCCGTTCCGGATGATCGTCGCGGACGCGGGAGACGAGCAACTGGCCGCTCTCACGGAGGCGGTCGAGTCGGCCGCGGCGCGTGCCGGGGAGGCCGTGCTGGTGGTGCCCGAGGGGGAGCGGCTGGTGGCGCTGGCCGCCGACGGGGGCGCGGCGGTGGCGGCGGGCATGGAGTACGCGGCGGCGCGGGAGGCCGCGCGGGCGGCGACGGAGCAGGGCGCCGGGGACGACGACGACCTGGTCGTGGGCCTCTCCGCCCCGTCCGGCCCGATCGCGGCGGCGGCCGCGTACAAGCAGGCCGAGCAGGCGCAGTCGGTGGCCCGGCGGCGGGGCCGCGTCCTGGTGGAGCACGAGCAGCTGGCATCGGGGTCGGTGCTGCCGCTCCTCGCCGACGACGCGGTGAAGGCGTTCGCCGACGGCCTGCTCCGGGCGCTGCACGAGCACGACGCGACGGGCCGGGGCGACCTGGTGGCCTCCCTGCGGGCGTGGCTCTCCCGGCACGGCCAGTGGGACGCGGCGGCGGCCGACCTGGGCGTCCACCGCCACACGCTCCGCTACCGGATGCGCAGGGTGGAGGAGATCCTCGGCCGCTCCCTGGACGACCCGGACGTACGGATGGAGCTGTGGCTGGCCCTGAAGGCGACGTCGACGGACTGAGACCGCTCAGTCACTGCGCCGAACCGGCGCACCCCCGCCGCTCACCACTACACCCCGGACAAGCGCCGCTTCCCGCTCCCACGCCTACCGTGGACCACGAAAGCCAAGTACCCATCCCATACGCGGAAAGGCCGGGATCCTCATGACCTCCACGCACGCCTTCTGGCTCGCCGGCCGCCAGGTCACCGGCGAGGACACCTTCGACGTCACCAACCCGTGGGACGGCCGTATCGTCGGCAAGGTCGGCGTCCCCACCGACGCCCAGGTCGAGGAAGCCGTCGCCGCCGCGTACGCCGTACGGGACGACTTCGCCGCCACCCCGGCCCACATCCGCGCCGCCGCCCTCGACCACGTCAGCCGGCGCCTCGTCGAGCGCACCGAGGAGATAGCCCGGCTGATCTCCGCCGAGAACGGCAAGCCGATCAAGTGGGCGCGCGGCGAGGTCGGCCGCGCCGTGTCCGTGTTCCGGTTCGCCGCCGAAGAGGCCCGGCGCTTCAACAGCGGCGAGGCCCAGCGCCTGGACACCGACCTCGGCGGCCAGGGCCGCCTCGCGCTCACCCGCCGCTTCCCGAAGGGCGTCGTCCTCGGCATCGCGCCGTTCAACTTCCCGCTCAACCTGTGCGCCCACAAGATCGCCCCGGCGATCGCGGCCGGCGTGCCGATCATCCTGAAGCCGGCCCCCGCCACCCCCCTCTCCGGCCTGATCATCGGTGACCTGTTCGCCGAGACGACGGGCCTCCCGGCCGGTTCCTGGTCCGTCCTCCCGGTGGCCAACGACCACATGCCCGCCCTCGTCCAGGACGAGCGCCTCCCGGTCATCTCCTTCACCGGTTCCGAGAAGGTCGGCTACTCGATCATGGACTCGGTGCCCCGCAAGCACTGCACCCTGGAGCTGGGCGGCAACGGCGCGGCCGTCGTCCTCGGCGACTACGCGAGCGACGCCGACCTGGACTGGGCCGCGACCCGTATCGCGACCTTCTCCAACTACCAGGGCGGCCAGTCCTGCATATCCGTGCAGCGGGTCATCGCCGACGCCTCCGTCTACGACCGCCTGCTCCCGCGCATCGTCGCCGCCGTCGAGGCCCAGGTCACCGGCGACCCCGCCGACGACAGGACCGACGTCGGCCCGCTGGTCAGCGAGGCCGCCGCCGAGCGCGTCGAGGTCTGGGTGAAGGAGGCCATCGAGGCCGGCGCCACCCTGCTCACCGGCGGTGACCGCGACGGAGCGACCTTCGCGCCGACTGTCCTCACCGACGTCCCGGCCGACACCGACGTCGCCTGCGAGGAGATCTTCGGTCCCGTCCTCACCGTGCAGAAGGTGAACGGCGAGGCCGAGGCCTTCGCCGCCGTCAACGAATCCAAGTACGGCCTCCAGGCGGGCGTGTTCACCCACGACGTCCAGGCCGCCTTCCGCGCCCACCGCGCGCTGGAGGTCGGCGGCGTGATCGTCGGCGACGTCCCCTCCTACCGCGCCGACCAGATGCCGTACGGCGGCGCCAAGCAGTCCGGCGTCGGCCGCGAGGGCGTCAAGTTCGCGATGGACGACTACACCTACGAGCGCGTCCTGGTCCTCACCGGCCTCGCCCTCTGACCTGCCACGGACGGGTAGGGGAGCGAAAGAACGGCCGCAGCCCGCTGTGCGGGGGCTGCGGCCGTTCTCCGTGCCGGCCGCTCCGGACCCTCAACCGGAGAAGCCGACGTGCGCGAGCCGCAGCGGGCCGCGCAGCCTGAGGCGGACGTCGTGGACGCCCTCGGCGACGATGCCGGCGGTGAGCGAGGTGTACGTGTACAGGTCCCGGGTCGGTTCCGTGAGCGTCAGCACCGCCAGCAACGGGCCGCCGTCCAGGGCGAGTTCCAGGGTGCCCGCGCCCGACAACCGGGCGGACACCTCCGTCACTCCCTGGCCGAAGTCGCAGTCCCGGTAGACGAGTTCACCGGAGCCGTCGCCCTTCGGCGTGACCGCGTCGCCCTCGGTCTTCGTGCGGTCCACGATCGCGATGCCCGACTGCTCGTCGAAGTCGGCCGCTGCCAGGCCGCGTTCGGCGGCAGGCCGGGGTGCCGCGACCTCGCCGTCCAGGACCAGCGTCGTACGGAGGCGGATGTCCTCGCTGGACGCGCCGACCAGCACGTCGTAGGGACCGTGCTCCAGGCGTCGGCCGCCCCGGGCCACGTCCCAGAACTCGAAGGCGGAGAGCGGGACTTCGAAGGTCAGCCCGGTGCGTTCGCCGGGGGCCAGGGTGAGACGGCGGTGGGCCAGGAGCTCGCGGCGCGGACGGACCGACGACGGCTCGACGGCCCGCGTGTAGAGCTGGGCCACCTCGTCCGCCGTCACGTCGCCGGTGTTGGCGACCGTGAAGGAGACACGGAGGGCTCCGTCCGTCACCTCGGTCGTGAGGTCCGTGTAGGAGAAGGACGCGTAGGACAGCCCGTGGCCGAACGGGAAGAGCGGGGTGCCCTCGAAGTAGAGGTACGTCTGGCGGGCGCCGAGGATGTCGTAGTCGAGCAGGTCGGGAAGGTCGGCGTCGGCCGCGTACCAGGTCTGCGGGAGGCGGCCCGCGGGGGAGACGTCACCGGCGAGGACACGGGCGAGGGCGGTGCCGGCCGCCTGGCCGCCGTGGGCCGTCCAGAGCACGGCGGGGAGTCGGGCCGTGTCCACCGCGTAGGGGTACGCCGAGACCAGTGCCAGCACCGTGCGCGGGTTCGCGGCGCGGGCGGCCCGCAGCAGCCGTTCCTGCTGCGGGGGCAGGGCCAGGGTCGTACGGTCCTCGGTCTCGCGGCCGTTGAGGTGCGGGTCGTTGCCCGCGACCACCAGCACCACGTCGGCCGCGGCGGCGACCCTGGCGACGGCGTCCGCACCCCGCTCGACGATGATCAGTTCGAAGATCGAGGCGTTCCCGGCGGCAACCTTCACACCGTCGGCGGCGACCGAGACATGGCGACCCGAGCCGAGATGCCGGAGGAGGTGACCGTTCTCGTGGGGTTCCAGGCGGAACGTCTCCTGGACGACCCAGCCGCCGGGCTGGTCCGCGGCGGCCCGGACGAAGCCGTCGTCGGCGACCGAGAGGTAGCGGCCGTCCGGGGCGCGCAGCGTCAGCACCCCCTCGCCCCAGTCGACGAGGGCGAACTCGGTGCCGGTGGCGTCGGCGGTGAGCGGGGGAAGGTCCGTCCGGCCCGCCAGCAGCGCCGGGTCCAGGGCGCCTTCCGCGCCGCGCACCTCGTCACCGGCCTCGGGAGCGGCCGGTACGTGCAGGAAGGTGCCGTCCGCGAGCTTCAGCCGGACCCGGTCCACACCCTCCGCGAACTCCACACGCTTCGCCCCGAACCGCTCGTACAGGCCCTCCAGGGGAGTCGAGCGGTGGATCAACGTACCGCTGTACCAGTCGAGTTTGCACTCGTCGGCGAGCAACCCGACCACGGCCACCCGGCTGTCGGGCGCGAGCGGCAGCAGATCGTCGTCGTTCTTCAGGAGTACGACGGCCTGTTCCGCCGCCTCCTGGGCGAGGGCGCGGTGCGCCGGGGTGTCGAACTCGGCGGAGTCCGCGTGGGGATCGTCGTGCGGGTCGAACTCGCCCAGCCGGAAGCGGACGGACAACTGGCGGCGGACCGCCGTGTCGATGTCGGCCTCCGTCAACAGGCCCTGCTCCAGGGCTCCCTCGACCCGCGCGACGATCTGCGAGCCGTCCGTGCCGTGGTCGGTGAAACTGTCGACGCCGGCGAGGAGGGCGGCCGCGGTGGCCTCCTCGTGCGTGTCGAAGTAGTGCTCGTGGTCGACCAGGTTGCTGGGCGCGCCGGCGTCCGAGCAGACCAGCAGGTCCTCGTCGGTCCAGGTGCGCAGGTGCTCGCGCAGATACGGGGAGACGTGGTTGGGGCGGCCGTTGATCAGGTTGTACGCGGGCATCACCCCGGCCACCGCGCCCGCCTCCACGGTCTCCTTGAACGCGCGCAGGTCGTACTCGTGCAGCACGCGCGGGCGGACCGAGGAGGAGGACGTGGCGCGGTCCGTCTCGTTGTTGTGGGCCAGCCAGTGCTTCAGGACGGGGGCCGTGCGCCAGTACACCGGATGGTCGCCGCGCAGGCCGTGCGTATAGGCGGTGGCGATGGCGGAGGTCAGCTTCGGGTCCTCGGAGTAGCCCTCCTCGTTACGGCCCCAGAGGGGGTGGCGCAGCAGGTTGACCGTCGGGGCCCAGACGTTGAGGCCGACGCGGTCGTCGCGGGCGCGCATCGCCCGCACCTCCTTGGACACGGCCTCGCCGACCCGTCGTACGAGATCGGTGTTCCAGGTCGCGCCGAGACCCACCGCCTGCGGGAACACCGTCGCCGGGCCCATCCAGGCGACCCCGTGCAGGGCCTCCTGCCCGGTGCGGAACGCGGCGATGCCCAGACGGTCGACGGCGGGCGCGAACTGGTGCAGGAAGGAGACCTTCTCGTCCAGGGTGAGCCGTGTCAGCAGGTCGTCGATGCGCTTCGCGAACGGCAGGTGCGGATCGCGGAAAGGCGGCGTAGGCGGCGTTTGTGCGGTCACGTGCGGTTCCCCTTGCGATGGAGCGGCGAGGCCCTTTCGAAGCGCTTCGATGCTCATTCGACGCAGGGGTGGGTGTCAAGGGATGCTCACCGCAATTTCAAGCGGCGCATAAGAAGAGGTCATCCCCGATACCTCGGAGGAATCTTGGAAGCGACCCTTGTGCACCCCCGGGTGTTCACTTAACCTC
This sequence comes from Streptomyces sp. NPDC048277, assembly GCF_040652235.1. NCBI lineage: Bacteria > Bacillati > Actinomycetota > Actinomycetes > Kitasatosporales > Streptomycetaceae > Streptomyces > Streptomyces sp. NPDC048277. The sequence goes on along the minus strand of NZ_JBEZLQ010000013.1, from coordinate 49,385 downwards.
GCAGCAACATCGAAGCGCTTCGACTAGCCGGTCCGCCCCCGGGACGCACCGCATCGACCGGACATTGGTCGGAGGACCGCTTCAGCTCAGCCAGTTCCACTCGAGACACCGCAGCCGACGGCCACCGCCGGGTGTCCTGGTGCGCCATGAAGGGTTGACGCAATGACGCCGAACGCCGCTTCCGCCCCCTCCGGGCCGAGCCGGAGAACTTTCCTCGCCTCCACGGCAGTCGCGACCGCGGCGGTGGCGGGCGGAATGCCGCTGCTCGCCGCCTGCGGGGCGTCGGACAGCGGGTCGGGAGGGGGCTCCTCCTCGGGGAAGGACGCGAAGAAGCTGCTGCCGTCCTACGTCGCGAACAACGTGGTGACCCCGGACATCCCGTCGAAGAACGGCTCCTCGATCGGCTTCACCGGCAAGCTGGACCTGGCCACCCTGAAGACCTCGGTGCCCAAGAAGCTCGGCAAGGGCGGCAAGGTCACCATCATGTCCCCGTTCTGGGGCTCCCCGCCGAAGCAGGACAACGCCTACTACAAGGCGATGAACGACCTGATCGGCGTAGACGTCGTCTGGCAGAACCAGGACGGCAACACCTACGACCAGAAGCTGGGCGCGGTCCTCGCCTCCAGCGACGTGCCGGACGTCGTGGTCATCCCGAACTGGAACATGGGCGGCAAGATACCCACCGCCATCATCAGCAAGTTCGCCGACCTCGGGCCCTACCTGTCGGGCGACAAGGTCAAGGACTACCCGAACCTGGCCGCCATCCCCACCGACGCCTGGCGGCGCTGCATCTTCGGCGGCAAGCTGCGCGGGCTGCCGATGCCCTCCTCGTACGTGACCAACATCGTGCCCCTCTACCGCAAGGACATCTTCGACAAGAAGGGGTACGAAGTCCCGCGCTCGGCGGACGAGTTCCTCTCCCTGGCCAAGGAGATCACCAACGCCAAGGCCAAGCGCTGGGCCTGCATGGACATGAAGTGGACCGCCTGGCAGATGTTCAGCGTGCTCTCCGGCAGCGAGAAGCCGCTCGGCTGGAACCTCGTCGACGGCAAGATGGTCAACCGCATCGAGACCCAGGAGTACCTCGAAGCGCTGGAGTGGACCCGCAAGCTCTTCGCCGCCGGGGTCGTGCACCCCGACGCCATGCTGGGCAAGAACGCCCCCGACCCGGGCCCCAAGTTCGCGGCCGCCGAGTTCCTGATCTACGCCCAGGACATCAGCCAGTGGTGGAGCCGCACCGCCGAACAGGCCACCCAGAACCCGGACTACAAGATCTGGGGCATGGACGTCTACGCCCACGACGGCGGCAACCCGCAGGTCTGGGCCGAACAACCCGCCGGCATCTTCTCCTTCATCAACAAGAAGGCCTCGGAGTCCGTGATCCGCGACGTGCTGGCCGTCGCCAACGTCACCGCCGCGCCGTACGGCACCAAGGAGTACATGCTCACCGAGTACGGCCCCGAGGGCACCGACTACACCGTCAAGAACGGCGTGCCCACCAAGACCACCCAGGGCAACAACGAGGTCCTCAACGCCTACGTCATGGTCGCCAGCCCCGCCTCCACCATCGCCCACCCCGACTTCCCCGAGGTCGCCAAGGCCCAGGTCGAGTGGCAGCAGCGGATGGGCTCCTTCACCAAGAAGTCCAGCTTCTTCGGCCAGATGATCACCGAGCCGTCGCGCTACACCAACCTCATGAACGACTTCGAGCAGCTGGAAGACGACATCACCCGCGGCCGCAAGAAGATCAGCGACATGCAGCAGGCCGTCGCCGACTGGAAGAGCAAGGGCGGCGACAAGCTGCGCGACTGGTACAAGAAGCTGCTCGACGAGACCGGTTCGGCGAGCTGACCAGGCACTGAGGCAAGGAGAACGGCCGTGTCCCACAGCACGGTGCCTCGCAGCAGGGCCGAGGCAGACGACAAGGCGGGGAGGACTCCGGTGGCGTCCGACGACACCACCGGAACCGGGAAGAAGGAGAAGGCCGGAAAGCTGAGCCTGCGCCTCAGATTCAGACGCGACCGCGTACTGATCCTGATGACGCTGCCGGCGGTCCTGCTGCTCCTGGTCTTCAACTACCTGCCGATCCTCGGCAACATCGTCGCCTTCCAGGACTACGACCCCTACGTCAGCGACAACGGCATCGTCTCCATGCTGCACAGCGCCTGGGTGGGCCTGGAGAACTTCCAGCAGATCTTCGCGGACTCGGCGTTCTGGAACGCGGTGAAGAACACCCTGGTGCTGTTCTTCCTGCAACTCGTGCTGTTCTTCCCGATCCCGATCGCCCTCGCGCTGGTCATCAACAGCGTGGTCCGGCCCCGGGTACGGGCACTGTCGCAGGCGATCCTGTACCTCCCGCACTTCTTCTCATGGGTGCTGGTCATCTCCGTCTTCCAGCAGATCTTCGGCGGCGCGGGCCTGCTCTCGCAGCTGCTGCGCCAGCACGGCTACAACGGCCTCGACATCATGTCCGACCCGTCGACCTTCAAGTTCCTGGTCACGGCGGAGGGCGTCTGGAAGGACGCGGGCTGGGGCATCATCGTCTTCCTGGCGGCGCTGGCGTCCGTGAGCCCGGACCTCTACGAGGCTGCGGCGATGGACGGAGCGGGCCGCTGGCGCCGCATGTGGCACGTCACGCTCCCCGCCCTGCGCCCGGTGATCGCCCTGCTGCTGGTGCTGCGGGTGGGCGACGCGCTGACCGTCGGCTTCGAACAGATCCTCCTCCAACGCTCCGCCGTCGGACCCGGAGCCGCGGAGGTCCTCGACACCTTCGTCTGGTGGAACGGCGTCCGCAACCAGGACTTCGGCTACGCGGCAGCCGCCGGCCTCATCAAGGGCGTGGTCAGCCTCGGCCTGGTCCTCGCCGCGAACAAGGTGGCCCATCTCATGGGCGAGCAGGGGGTGTACAAGAAATGACCGCCGTCATCGACAAGCCGCCCGTACGGGAAACGTCCCGGTGGGCCGCTCCGCCCCGCCCGGTGTGGGAGGAGGAACCCAGCAAGGCGGGCCTCGCGGGCAAGGGCCTGGTCCTCGGCCTGGCCTGCCTGGGCATTCTCTTCCCGCTCTGGATCGTGGTCGTCACTAGCCTGTCCTCACGCAAGACGATCGACGAGGCGGGCGGACTGGTGATGATCCCGAAGGGCATCACGTTCGTCGCCTACAAGGAACTGCTGAGCGGCGGCCAGGTCACCCGGGCCACGATCATCAGCATCCTCATCACCCTCGTCGGCACGCTGTTCTCGATGGCCGTGTCGGTCCTGTGCGCCTACGGCCTCTCGCGCATCGGCTCGCTCGGCCACCGCTGGTTCCTGATGCTGCTGCTCGCGACGATGTTCTTCAGCGCGGGCCTGATCCCGACGTACCTGCTGGTCCAGTCCCTGGGCCTGACCGACAGCTACCTCGCCCTGATCCTTCCGAGCGCGGTGAGCGTCTTCAACATCCTCGTCCTGCGCGGGTTCTTCATGGGCATCTCGCAGGAACTGATCGACAGCGCGCGCATCGACGGCGCCGGGGACTTCCGGATCCTGTGGCAGATCGTCATGCCGCTGTCCCGTGCGGTCCTCGCGGTCATCACGCTCTTCTACGCGGTCGGGTACTGGAGCGCGTGGTTCAACGCGTCCCTGTACCTCAACGACCAGGACAAGATGCCGCTGCAGAACGTCATGATCCAGTTGGTCCAGAAGCAGGAGGCTCCGGTGGGCCTCGCCCAGGCGATCAAGACGGGCGAACTGTCGGGGCTGGCGGTGCAGATGGCGGTGATGGTGATGGCGCTGCTGCCGGTGGCGGTCCTGTCGCCGTTCGTCCAGAAGCACTTCAAGAAGGGGATGCTGACGGGAGCGGTGAAGGGGTAGCCGACAGCGCGTTCCGAAGGGGGCGGCGGGGGAGCGTCGGCGACTGCGGGTGCGTGGGGGCTGGTCGCGCAGTTCCCCGCGCCCCTGAAGGGGCGTTCCCCAGCCGCTTCTCTCCAGCCGCGGGCAGTCGTGCCGCTGGGGCGGCACGGGTGGGCGCTGGGGGTCCCCCCGGCCGAAGGCTGGGGGAGGCACCCTGCCAGCGCCGGTAAGCGGACCCACCCTCGCCCGGCCCCAGCCCCGGACCACCAACCCACCCACGCCCACCGAAGGTTCCCCATGCCCACCCTGAGCCGCAGAACCGTCCTCGCCGCCACCGCAGCCGCAACCTCCCTCACCGCTCTCCCCGCCCTCAGCGGCAACGCCCACGCGGCCGAGCCCCAGCCGCAGGCGTACCGCTGGCGCAACGCAGTGATCGGCGGCACCGGCTTCGTCACCGGTGTCCTCTTCCACCCCACCACCCCCCACCTCGCCTACGCCCGCACCGACATCGGCGGCGCCTACCGCTGGGACGCCCCCGCCGCCCGCTGGACCCCCCTCATCGACCACCTCGGCTGGGACGACTGGAACCTCCTCGGTGTCGAGGCCCTCGCCATCGACCCCGCGCACCCCGACCGGCTCTACCTCGCCCTCGGCACCTACGCCCAGTCCTGGGCCGGCAACGGCGCGATCCTGCGCTCGGAGGACCGCGGCGCCACCTGGACCCGCACCGACCTCACCGTGAAGCTCGGCGCCAACGAGGACGGCCGGGGCATGGGCGAGCGCCTCCTCGTCGACCCGCGGGACAGCGACACCCTGTGGCTGGGCACCCGGCACGACGGACTCCTCAAGTCGACCGACCGAGGCGCCACCTGGGCGGCGGCCACCGGCTTCCCGCCCGCCCCCACCGCCTCCGGCCAGGGCGTCAGCCTCCTCGTCGCCGCCGGCCGCGCCGTCTACGCCGGCTGGGCGGACGGCGACGGCGGCGCGACCGCCGTCAACCTGTACCGCACCACCGACGGGGCGGCCTGGGAGGCCGTCCCGGACCAGCCCACCGGCACCGCCGCCAAGATCCCGGTGCGCGCCGCCTACGACTGCCACGCCCGCGAGCTGTACGTGACGTACGCCGACGCCCCCGGCCCCAACGGCCAGGCGGACGGAAGCGTGCACAAACTGGCCGTCGCCACCGGCCGGTGGACGGACGTCACCCCGGCGGCGCCCGCCGGCAGCGACACCTTCGGCTACGGCGGGGTCGCCGTCGACGCCCGTCGCCCCGGCACCGTCGTCGTCTCCACCAACAACCGCTGGGCGGCCGTCGACACCCTCTACCGGACCACCGACGGCGGCCGCACCTGGACTTCCCTCAAGGACTCCGCCGTCTTCGACGTGTCAGAGACCCCCTTTCTGAAGTGGGGCGGCGACCAGCCCAAGTTCGGGTGGTGGATCCAGGCCGTCGCCGTCGACCCGTACGACTCGAAGCACATCCTCTACGGCACCGGCGCCACCCTCTACGGCACCCGCGACCTCGTCCACTGGGCCCCGCGGATCCGCGGCCTGGAGGAGACGTCCGTGGTTCGGCTGGTGTCGCCCCCGGTCGGGGAGGCGCACCTGCTGAGCGGCTCGGGGGACATCGGCGTGATGTACCACGAGCGGCTGACCGCGTCTCCGTCCCGCGGGATGGCCACGAACCCCGTGTTCGGGTCGGCGACGGGACTCGCACAGGCCGCGGGAAGGCCGGCGTACGTCGTACGCACCGGCTGGGGCGACAACGGCAACGGCGCGTACTCGAACGACGGGGGCCGGACCTGGGCGCCCTTCGCAGCCCAGCCCTCCCTCGCCCACGACGCACCGGGGCCGATCGCCGCCAACGCCGACGGCAGCGCCCTGCTGTGGTCCTTCGTGCACTGGGACGGGACCAAGTACCCCGCCCACCGGTCGGACGACAACGGCGCCACCTGGACCGAGATCTCCTCCTTCCCGAAGGGCGCCACGCCGGTCGCCGACCCGGCCGACCCGACGCTCCTCTACGCGTACGACACCGACACAGGAACGCTACAGGCCAGCACTGACAGTGGCCTTTCGTTCACGGCGCGTGCAACCGGGCTGCCCGCCGGAGACAGCCAGTTCCAGCTGGTCGCGGCCCCGGGCCGGTCCGGTGACCTGTGGCTGAGCGTCAAGTGGAACGGGCTGTACCGGTCCGTCGACGGGGGTGCGAGCTTCACCAAGGTCGGCAACTGCTGGGCCGCCTACACCCTCGGCTTCGGCAAGGCGGCACCCGGCGCCGACTACCCGGCGGTCTACCTGGTCGGCTCCACCGAGGCCATCACCGCCGTGTACCGCTCCGACGACGAGGCCGCGACCTGGGTCCGTATCAACGACGACCGGCACCAGTGGGGCTGGATCGGGCAGGCCGTCACCGGTGACCCACGTGTGTACGGGCGGGTCTACCTGGCCACCAACGGGCGCGGAATCCAGTACGGGGAGCCGGTCCGATGACAGCCGGGAGAAGGCCCCCGGGGCTCTCCGACGCCACCCGCGGCCGCATCCTCTTCGGCGGCGACTACAACCCGGAGCAGTGGCCCGAGGAGACCTGGCACGAGGACGTCCGGCTGATGAAGGCCGCCCGCGTCAACTCCGTGACCATGGGCGTCTTCTCCTGGGCGAAGCTCGAACCCCGGCCGGGGGAGCGGGACTTCGGCTGGCTGGACCGGCTCATGGACCTGATGCACGAGAACGGCATCGGGGTCGTCCTCGCCACCCCGACCTCCTCCCCGCCGCCCTGGATGGGCCGGCTGCACCCGGACACCCTGCCCCGGGACGCCGACGGCCACACCGAGTGGTGGGGCGGCCGCCAGCACTTCTCGCACTCCAGCGCCACCTACCGCCGCTACGCCGCCGCCATCACCGAGGACCTCGCCGCCCGCTACGGCGGCCACCCCGCCCTCACCATGTGGCACATCAACAACGAGTACTGCACCTTCGACCACGGCGACGAGGCCGCCGCCGCCTTCCGCCGCTGGCTGCGCGAGCGCTACGGCACCCTCGACGCCCTCAACTCCGCCTGGGGCACGGCCTTCTGGAGCCAGGGCTACGACACCTGGGACGGCATCCTGCCCGCGCGCCACGCCCACTATCTGAAGAACCCCGCCCAGGTGCTGGACTTCCGCCGCTTCACCTCCGACATGCTCCTGGAGTGCTACACGGCCGAACGTGACATCGTCGCCCGGCACACCCCGCACATCCCGGTGACCACCAACTTCATGCCGCTGTGGATCGGCCAGGACGCCTGGCGCTGGGCGGCCGAGGAGGACGTCGTCTCCGTCGACCTCTACCCCGATCCGCGTGATCCGCTGGGCGCGCAGCACGGCGCGCTCGTCCACGACCTCACCCGCTCCCAGGCCCACGGCCCCTGGATGCTCATGGAACAGGCCGCCGGACCGGTCAACTGGCGCGGGGTGAACCACCCCAAACCCCGCGGCCTCAACCGCCAGTGGTCCCTCCAGGCCGTGGCCCGTGGCGCGGACGCCGTCTGCTACTTCCAGTGGCGGCAGTCCAGGCAGGGCGCGGAGAAGTTCCACTCCGGGATGGTCAGCCACGCGGGGGAGGAGGGCCGTACCTACCAGGAGGTCAAACAGCTCGGCGCCGAACTGGCAAAAATAGGCCCCGAGGTGACCGACCGTCATATCAGTGCCGACATCGCCGTTCTCCACGACTGGCACTCCTGGTGGGCCGGCGCCCACGAGGGCCGCCTCTCCACCGAGGTGGACCTCCCCGACGTGCTGCACGCCTGGCACCGCGCCCTCTGGGAGGCCAACCTCACCACCGACTTCGCCCACCCCGAACACGACCTGTCCTCCTACAAGCTGGTGGTCGTCCCCCAGCTCTACCTCCTCACCGACACCGCCGTCGACAACCTCCTCGGCTACGTCCGCGGCGGCGGCACCCTCGTCAGCGGCTTCCTCACCGGCATCGCCGACGAGGACGACCGGATCCGCCCCGGCGGCATGGACGCCCGGCTGCGCGAGCTGTTCGGCATCCGCACCCTGCACGAGTGGTGGCCGCTGGACACGGGGGAGACCGTCGAGTGCGAGGGCTTCCGCGGGACCCTGTGGTCGGAGGAGATCGAGGCCGCGCCCGGAGTCTCCGAGACGGTGCCCTACCGGGGCGGCGAACTCGACGGACTGCCCGCCGTGCTGCGCAACGGGCGCGCCTGGTACGTCTCCACCCTCCCGGAACCGGAGGCACTCCGCGAACTGCTCGGCCGGATCGCCGCCGCGGCGGGGGTCCGCCCGGTGCTCGACGGGCTGCCCACGGGGGTCGAGGCGGTCCGCCGGGGCGAGCTGCTGTTCCTGTTCAACCACGCGCGTGAGGCGGTGAAGGTCCCTGTGCCCGGCACACACCGGGACCTGCTGACCGGTTCCACCGTGACCGACGAGGTCGTTCTCGACCGGTACGGAGTGGCGGTGCTCAAGCCATGACGGCCACCGGCCCCGCCACGACGGCCACCGGCCCCGTCCACGGCACCTGGGAGCCAGTCCCGGCCGGCCGCTGGGAGGACGCCTTCCTCAGCGGCAACGGCCGCCATGGCACCCTTGTGTTCGGCGATCCGAACGCCGACCGCGTCATCGTCACCCAGCACACCCTCGTCCGCCCGAACGGCGGCGAACACGCCCGTCCGCCCCGCCTGGCAGCCGAACTCGCCGACGTCCAGGACCGGTTGCTCGCCGGGGACCTCAAAGCCGCCGAGACCTTCACCGACGGCCGCCCCCTCCAGTGGGTCCAGCCCTTCCACCCCGCCTTCCAGATCCGGCTACGACGCAGATCACCCGGCGGCGCCGACGGCTATCAGCGACAAGTCGACTTCACCACCGGCGAGGTCACCGCCACCACCGACGACTGGACGAGCCGTCTCTTCGTCTCCCGCGCGGACGACGTGATCGTCCAGCGGATCACCACCACCGCCGACCTCGACATCTCCCTCGATCACCGACTCCCCGGCGTCCCACGGACCCTGGGCGTCGGCCACGGCGCCCTCCGCACCCCCGAGGGCGCCCTGCTCACCCTCCGCGCCCGCTACCCGGACAGCGACCGCGCCTACACCGGCGTCACCCTCGTCGCCGTCACCGGCGGCACCGCCGAGCTCACCCCGCCCGGCGTCCGGATCACCGGCGCGACCGACGTCCTCCTCCTCACCCGCATCCGCCGCCACACCGGCGAACTCGACGTGAGCGCCGAGACACGGGAGCTGCGCGAACTCCTCGCGGACGGGCAGTCGTACGACTCCCTCCTCGCCCGCCACCTCGACCTGCACCGCACCGCCTACAACCGCGTCACCCTCGACCTGGCCGCCGACCCGGCCGAACGCGCTCTACCGGGCTCCGAGTTGGTCAAGCGGCCGTCGCAGGCGGCCCTGCTGGAGCGGCTCTTCGCCGCCGGCCGCTACCACCTGCTCTCCGCCTCCGGCCTCAACCCGCCCCGTCTGACCGGTCTGTGGACCGGCGACTGGGACACCGCCTGGTCCGGCGCCTTCACCAACGACGCCAATGTGAACCTCCAGACGGCCTCGGCGCCCGCCGCCGCCCTCCCCGAGGTGACCGAGGCCTGCGCAGAACTGATGCGGCGTCAGCTCCACGACTGGCGGGAGAACGCCCGTACGGTGTTCGGCGCCCGGGGCGCGGTCGCGCCCGCGCACAGCGACGGGGAGTCCGGGCTGTCGTACCACTTCAGCCGTGAGTACCCCCTGCACCTGTGGACCGCCGGCGCCGACTGGCTGCTCAAGCCGCTCGTCGACCACGACGAGATCCGCGGCGGGCGCGATCCGCGTACGGCGGCGGTGCTCGCCGAAGTCGCCGCGTTCTACGAGGACTTCCTCACCCGGACCGACACGGACGGCCGGATCGTGATCGTTCCCTCGTACTCGCCCGAGAACCGGCCCGCGGGCGCCAGTTGGGGTGCGCTCAACGCGGCGATGGACCTCTCCGCCGCCCGGCACGCCCTGCGCACGGCCGCCGACTACCACCCCGGACCGGACGCCGACCGCTGGCGCGCCCTCGCCGACCGGCTGCCCCCGCACCGGATCAACGCCGACGGGGCCCTCGCCGAATGGGCCTGGCCCGGCCTCGACGACAGCTACGACCACCGCCACCTCAGCCACCTGTACGGCGTCTGGCCGCTCGACGAGATCACCCCGTACGACACCCCGGAGCTCGCGGCCGCAGCCCACCGGGCGCTCGAACTGCGCGGCGCCGAGAACGACTCGGCGCACGGACACCTCCACCACGCGCTCATCGCGGCCCGGCTGCGGGACGGCGAACGGGTCGCCGCCGCGCTCGCCCGGGTCCTGGACGGCGACTTCTTCCACGCCTCCCTGATGAGCTCCCACTATCCGGACCGCGACGTCTACAACGCCGACGCGGCGCACGCCCTGCCCGCCGTGCTGATCGAGGCCCTCGTCCAGTCGACCCCGGGCCGCCTGGTCCTGCTCCCCGCGCTCCCGGCCGCCCTCGCACAGGGCCGGCTCCACGGCATCCGCACCCGCTTCGGAGCCGAACTCGACCTTTCCTGGACCCCGGACGGTGCGCGTGCCGTCCTGAAGCCGCACCGGACGCTCCGTATCGACCTGTGGACTTCCTCCGGCGCCCAGCCGCTCGACCTGGTCGCCGGAGAAGACCACGTCCTCACTCTGGGGACGTGGTAGCCACCGCAATTCCCCCCACCCCTGGAAGGGACAGCATGGCAACACGCACGCTCCGCAGGGTCGCCAAGGCCCTGATCGCCCCCGCGCTCGCCCTCAGTGCCACCGTCGGCCTCGCCTCGGCCCCCGCCTCGGCCGCCGTCTGGAGCTCCTGCGACCAGTGGGGCAACACCACGCTGAACGGCTACACCCTCTACAACAACATCTGGGGTTCCGGCGCCGGCAGCCAGTGCATCTGGGCCAACTCCGGCACCAACTGGGGGGTCTGGGCCAACCACCCCAACACCAGCGGCATCAAGTCCTACCCGAACGCCAAGGCGGTGATCAGCAAGTCGATCACCTCGCTGTCCTCGCTCTCCAGCAGCTACAACGTCACGGTCCCGTCGTCCGGCGCGTACAACACGTCGTACGACATCTGGGACACGGGCTACAAGTACGAGATCATGCTCTGGATGAACTACACCGGTGCCGTCGGCCCGCTCGGCACCTCGCAGGGCACGCTGACCCTGGGCGGCCACACCTGGACCGTCTACAAGGGCAACAACGGCTCGAACGACGTCTTCTCGTTCGTGCGCACCTCGAACTCCTCCTCCGGCACCGTCAACGTCCTGCCGATCCTGAAGTGGATCAAGGACACCAAGGGCTGGTTCGGGAACGTCACCATCGGTGACTTCCAGTTCGGCTTCGAGATCACGTCCTCGTCCGGCGGGCTGGACTTCACCGTCAACAGCGAGAGCGTCAGCAGCAGTTGAGCAACCGGGTCGGCCCCGCGTGCGGTGCGGGGCCGACCCCCTCGCGGTCAGGCCCGGTCGACCTCCGCGCGCAGCGCGTTGTAGCCGGCGAAGGCCGCGTCGACGTCGGCCCGGCTCAGGCCGTAGCGGGCCAGGTCGTAGCTGTGGACGCGGGTGCCCCTGGGGCGGGCGGCGGCCGCCGGGAGACGGGCCGCGTCGGCCTCGGTCCAGCGGGCGCCGACGGCCGCGTAGAGCTTCGGGGCGCCGGCCGCCGGGTCGGCGCCCAGCCAGGAGTACGGCACGTCGACGAGGGACTCGCGCGGAATGGCCGCACGGGCGGCGAGGCCGCGGGACGCCGAGCGGGCCAGCAGCTCCAGCCAGGTGGCGCCGATCCACTCCAGGTCGAGGGGGCGGGTGTTCACCGCCATGCCGTGCTCGACCAGGCTGCAGAACGAGGCCACGGCGGTGGCCGGATCGCGGTGCGTCCACACGATGGTGGCGTCCGGGAAGACCGCGCGCAGCGCGTCCAGGTTCTCCAGGTGCAGCGGCGACTTCAGCACCCAACGGCGGCGCGGGCGGCCGTACTGGAGCACCTGGTAGATCTGCTTGAGGTACCGGTAGTCGGCCTCGAAGTCATGCGTCTCGTGCCAGGGCAGGTACTCGGGGATCATCGCCTGGGACAGCGGCATCACGGTGTGCGGCAGCGCGAAGGTGCACTCCTCCGGGCCCTCGGGGCGCAGCGCGTGGATATGGCGGAAGTGCGGGGCGAACAGGTTGATCCCGCCGACCAGGCGACGGGCGGCCGCGATCGCCTTCTGCCGGTCCCCGTGCCCGGGTTCGAGGTCCGGGGTCAGCAACTCCCAGAGGAGCGGGCAGCGGTGGTCCTCGGAGAGGGACAGCACGCCGTGCGTGAGGGTGGTGGCGGTGCGGGGCAGGCCCACCACGAACACCGGTCGCTCGATCGGCTCCTGCTCGATGCCGGGGTGCTCGGCGAGCAGCCGGCGGATGCGCGTCCGGTTGACGAGATGGCGGCCGACATGGCCGCGCGCGGACAGCCAGCCGACCGGGGTGAGGCGCTCGGCGCCCGACCAACATCGCAGCAGGTGACGGAAGTCGTCGGTGAACCCCTCGTCGCCCTCCGTCCGCCCGGCCGTGTCGAGCAGGTGCTCGAAGGCACGGTCCGGTGTGCGGCGGGAGCGGGAGGAGGGTCTGAGGAGCAGATTCGCGAGCGTGAGGGAGAGCGGGCCCAAGGACACGGCAGCGGAACCCTTCGTGGGGGGACAGGGAGGGGATACCTACTACCCCCTCCAACTGCCCCACCACACCGCCGAGTTGAGACATTAACCGGCTGGTAACCGCCACCCGCCGGGACTACTCCGTCACCGGCAGTTCCGCCCCGTCCCGCAGGAACAGCGGAATACGATCCAGCGGCGCGTCCACCGTCACCGCCGTACCGCCCTCGTACGACTCACCCGTCCACGCGTCCGTCCACCGGGCACCCGCGGGCAGATACGTCGTCCGCGCCGTCGCCCCCGCCGTCAGCACCGGGGCCACCAGGAGGTCCCGGCCGAACAGGTACGCGTCGTCGACCGCCCAGGCCGCCTGGTCCTCCGGGAACTCCAGGAACAGCGGCCGCAGCACCGGCAGGCCCTCCTCGTGGGCCTCCCGCATGACCTCCAGGACGTACGGCCTGAGGCGCTCGCGCAGCCGCAGGTACTTCTCCAGGATCGCGCAGGCCTCCTCGCCGTACGACCACACCTCGTTCGGGCCGCCCGTCATGTCGGGGCCCAGCGGCATGCCCGGGTCGCGGAAGCCGTGCAGGCGCATCAGCGGGGACAGCGCGCCGAACTGGAACCAGCGGACCATCACCTCCCGGTACGCCGGGTCGTCCGGGTCGCCGCCGTGGAAGCCGCCGATGTCCGTGTTCCACCACGGGATGCCGGACAGCGCGGTGTTGAGGCCGGCCGCGATCTGGCGGCGCAGGGAGGCGAAGTCGGTGGGGACGTCACCCGACCACACGGCGGCCCCGTAGCGCTGACTGCCCGCCCACGCCGAGCGGTTGAGGGTGACGATCTCCTCCTCGCCCTCCGCGCGCAGGCCCTCGTAGAAGGTGCGGGAGTTCTCGGCGGGGTAGCTGTTGCCGACCTCCAGGCCGGGGCCCGTCCAGTAGCGCAGGTTCTCCTGGAAGCCGGGCTTGATCTCGGGCTCGCAGGCGTCCAGCCAGAAGGCCGTGATGCCGTACGGGTCCAGGTAGTTCTCCTTGACCTTCGACCACACGAAATCCCGGGCGTCCGGGTTGGTGGCGTCGTAGAAGGCCACCTGGACGGTCGACGCCACCTCCTTGTCCGGCCAGTCGGCGTGCGCCATCGGGCCGTACTGGGTGCCGATGAAGTAGCCGCGCTGCTCCATGACCGGGTGGTTCTCGGACAGGGGGGAGACCGAAGGCCAGACGCTGACCACCAGCTTGATGCCCAGCTCTTCCAGCTCGCGGACCATGGCGGCCGGGTCCGGCCACTCCTTCGGGTCGAACTTCCACTCGCCCAGGTGGGTCCAGTGGAAGAAGTCGCAGACGATCGCCGAGATGGGCAGGCCGCGGCGCTTGTACTCCCGGGCCACGGCGAGGAGTTCGTCCTGGGTGCGGTAGCGCAGCTTGCACTGCCAGAAGCCGGCCGCCCACTCCGGCAGCATCGGCGAACGCCCGGTCGCCGCACTGTAGTTGCGCTGCCCGTCCGCCGGAGTGCCGGCCGTGATCCAGTAGTCGAGCTGGCGGGCCGAGTCGGCCACCCAGCGGGTGCCGTTGCCGGCCAGCTCCACCCGGCCGATCGCCGGGTTGTTCCAGAGCAGGGTGTAGCCGCGGCTGGAGACCAGCACCGGGATCGAGACCTCGGCGTTGCGCTGGACCAGGTCGAGGACCAGGCCCTTCTGGTCCAGGCGGCCGTGCTGGTGCTGGCCCAGGCCGAACAGCTTCTCGCCCTCGTAGGCGGCGAACCGCTGCTCCAGGCGGTGGTAGCCGTTGCCGACCGCCGTGTAGAGGCGCGGGCCGGGCCACCAGAAGTGGGCGCGTTCCTCGGCGAGGATCTCCGAGAGGTCGTCGGTGCGCAGGAACCGGACCAGGCCCTCGGCGGACACCTCGACGGTCAGCGCGCCGACCGTCAACCACCCTTCCCCGTCACCGATCTTGACGGTCGACTCGGCGGATGGGCGCTCGTCGAGCAGCGCGCCCGGCAGACCGTCGAGGACCGGACCGCCGAGCCGGGCACGCACCCGGACCGCGTCCGGTCCCCACGGCTCGATCCGCAGCGTCTCCTGGCGCCCGCTCCACTCCAGCGCGCCGTCCCGCTCGCGGAAGGTGCCGACGGTGGGGGAGGACTGCGCGAGGCTGACCTTGGGCTGGTCGTCCGCGGACTGGTTTTCGGCAGGCTGATTCATGTCACGTGCTCCTGAAGGAGTGCAGACAGGGGGGTGCCCCGGCAGGGCAGGGCAGATGAGCCGGAAGAAGAAGGGTTCAGGACCCGGCCGGCGCCGGTCCCGTGCTCGCCCGTACGGTCAACTCGGGTGCGATCAGCACGACTTCGTCACTGCCCCGGCCGTCCAGCTTGGCGACCAGGTGCTCCACGGCGTGCCGGCCCATCTCCTGGGCGGGGATGGCGACCGAGGTCAGCCGCACCGAGGCCTGGACGGCGACCTGGTCCGGGCAGATCGCGACCACGGACACGTCCTCGGGCACGGCCCGGCCCTGCTGGCGCAGCAGCGCGAGCAGCGGCTCCACCGCGGACTCGTTCTGGACGACGAAGCCCGTGGTGCCCGGGCGCTCGTCGAAGATCCGGGCCAGGGTGGCGGCCATCGCGTCGTACCCGCCCTCGCACGGCCGGTGCAGCACCCGAAGGCCCAACTCCCGTGCGCGGGACCGGAGTCCGTCGAGGGTGCGCTCGGCGAATCCGGTGTGCCGCTCATAGACCGCGGGGGCCTCGCCGATGACAGCGATGTCACGGTGACCGAGCTTCCCGAGGTGTTCCACACACAGCGCCCCGGTCGCCCCGAAGTCGAGATCGACGCAGGTCAGCCCGGAGGTGGAGGCGGGCAGGCCGATGAGCACGGAGGGCTGGTCGGTCTGGCGCAGCAGGGGCAGCCGCTCGTCCTCCAGCTCCACGTCCATCAGGATCATGGCGTCGGCCAGTCCGCTGCCGGTGACCCGGCGGACCGCGTCCGGACCCTCCTCGCCCGTGAGCAGCAGGACGTCGTAGCCGTGGATGCGGGCCGTGGTGGCCACCGCGATCGCGATCTCCATCATCACCGGCACGTACATGTCCGTACGGAGCGGGATCATCAGCGCGATGATGTTCGACCGGCTGCTGGCCAGGGCGCGGGCGCCCGCGTTCGGGTGGTAGCCCAGCTCCCGGATGCTCTGCTCGACCCGTTGCCGGGTGGTGGTGGAGATGGACCGCTTGCCGCTGAGGACATAGCTCACCGTGCTCGCCGAGACTCCGGCGTGCTGGGCGACCTCGGCGAGGGTGACCATCCAGCTCTCCAAGCTTTGTGAAGCGCTTCGACAGTGCGCATTGCTGACAAGGGCGAGTGAGGGTGGTTCGACAGTAGCCCCAGTGGGGGTGGGTGTCCATAGGCTGTCGAAGCGCTTCGACAACCAATTCGGAGCCCGGAGTCGGCAACCTTTCGAAGGGGTGGCGGCGACAAAGAGGTCGTACGGCCGTCAGACGGGTCGTACTCCGAACCGTCCCCCGGAAGGACCCCTCGATGCAACACCGCAGACCGCGCCTGTCCAAGAAGGCGAAGACGCTGCTCGCCGCCTCGGTCGCCCTCGCGGCCGCCGTCGGCGTCGGCGTGGCGCAGGCCGGCGAGTCGAGCAAGAAGTGCACCGCCTTCGACACGATCACGCTCGGCAAGTACTACGTCAACAACAACCTCTGGGGCCAGGACAAGGGCACCGGCACCCAGTGCGTCTGGGACAACTCCCAGTCGGGCTCGACGGTCTCCTGGGGGACGTCGTACACCTGGGCGAACAACAGCAAGGGCACCGACGCGGACGTGAAGTCGTACGCGAGCACGGTCCTCGGCTGGCACTGGGGCTGGAAGGTCGACAAGGCCGCCACCGGCCTGCCCGTCCGGGTCGGCGACCGCAAGAAGGTCACCGCGAAGTGGAGCTTCACCCTCAGTTCCGACCCGGGGACCACGGACGTGGCCTACGACCTCTGGCTGCACAACAAGAGCACCGCGGACTGGCAGGACCAGCCCACCGACGAGATCATGGTCTGGCTCAACCGCCAGGGCGGCGCGGGCCCGCTGGGCACCAAGTACGGCAGCGTCAGCCTCGACGGCGCGATGTGGGACATCTACCAGGGCAACATCGGCTGGAACGTCTACTCCTTCGTCCGCCGCGCCAACACCACCAGCGCCACGCTCGACCTGGACGACTTCACCCAGGCCCTGGTCCGCCGCAAACTGCTGAGCAACGACAAGTACGTCTCCGGCATCGAGGCCGGCACCGAGGTCTTCAAGGGCTCGGGGCGCCTTGACACCAAGTCGTACTCCGTCGACATCGGCTGAGAGACGACCGTCGGGACGGTCGGACCGTCCACCGATCGGACCGCGAGGACTGGTGGGGGCGGCCCGTTTCGGGTACCAACGATCCAGTAGCACTGGTCGGTAACGAACGGTCCTCAAAGTCCCCTTTTGTGGCGAGGTGAGCCTCAATGTCCGCCCCCACCACCAAGAAACCCACCGTCACCGAGCGGGAGGCCCGCCAGGTGGCGGAGGCCGCCCGGGAACAGAACTGGCGCAAGCCCAGCTTCGCCAAGGAACTGTTCCTCGGGCGCTTCCGGCTCGACCTCATCCACCCTCATCCGCTCCCCGCGGACGAGGACGTACAGCGCGGCGAGGAGTTCCTCGCGAAGCTGCGCGAGTTCTGCGAGTCGAAGATCGACTCCGCGGTCATCGAGCGCGACGCGCGCATCCCCGACGAGGTCATCGCCGGTCTCAAGGAGATCGGCGCCCTCGGCATGAAGATCGACCCCAAGTACGGCGGCCTCGGCCTCACCCAGGTCTACTACAACAAGGCCCTCGCCCTGGTCGGCTCCGCGAACCCGGCGGTCGGCGCGCTGCTCTCCGCCCACCAATCCATCGGCGTACCGCAGCCGCTCAAGATCTTCGGCACCCAGGAGCAGAAGGACGCCTTCCTGCCCCGCTGCGCCCGCACCGACATCTCGGCGTTCCTGCTCACCGAGCCGGACGTCGGCTCGGACCCGGCGCGCCTCGCCACCACCGCCGTACGGGACGGGGACGACTACGTCCTCGACGGCGTGAAGCTGTGGACGACCAACGGCGTGGTCGCCGACCTGCTCGTGGTCATGGCCCGGGTCCCGAAGTCCGAGGACGGCAAGGGCGGTATCACGGCCTTCGTCGTCGAGGCGGACTCGCCGGGCATCACCGTCGAGAACCGCAACGCCTTCATGGGCCTGCGCGGCATCGAGAACGGCGTGACCCGCTTCCACCGGGTCCGGGTCCCGGCGGCCAACCGCATCGGCCCCGAGGGCTCGGGCCTCAAGATCGCGCTCACCACCCTCAACACCGGCCGGCTCTCCCTGCCCGCGATGTGCGTGGGCGCCGGCAAGTGGTGCCTGAAGATCGCCCGGGAGTGGTCGGCGGCCCGTGAGCAGTGGGGCAAGCCGGTCGCGCTGCACGAGGCGGTCGGCTCCAAGATCAGCTTCATCGCGGCGACCACCTTCGCGCTGGAGGCGGTCGTCGACCTGTCCTCCCAGATGGCCGACGAGAACCGCAACGACATCCGCATCGAGGCCGCCCTCGCCAAGCTCTACGGCAGCGAGATGGGCTGTCTGATGGCGGACGAGCTGGTCCAGATCCGCGGCGGCCGAGGCTTCGAGACGGCGGCGTCCCTCGAGGCACGCGGCGAACGGGCGGTCCCGGCCGAGCAGATCCTGCGCGACCTGCGGATCAACCGCATCTTCGAGGGCTCCACGGAGATCATGCACCTGCTGATCGCCCGTGAGGCCGTGGACGCCCACCTCTCGGTCGCCGGCGACCTCATCGACCCCGACAAGTCCCTCCAGGACAAGGCGAAGGCGGGCGCCAACGCGGGCGTCTTCTATGCCAAGTGGCTGCCGAAGCTGGTCGCGGGTCCGGGCCAGCTCCCGACGTCGTACGGCGACTTCAAACACGGCGTGGATCTCGCCCCGCATCTGCGCTACGTCGAGCGCCATGCCCGCAAACTCGCCCGCTCCACCTTCTACGCCATGTCCCGCTGGCAGGGCCGGATGGAGACCAAGCAGGGCTTCCTGGGCCGGATCGTGGACATCGGCGCCGAGCTGTTCGCGATGAGCGCGGCCTGCGTCCGTGCCGAGCTGCTGCGCAGCCAGGGCGAGCACGGCCGCGAGGCCTACCAGCTCGCCGACGCGTTCTGCCGGCAGGCCCGCATCCGCGTCGACGAGCTGTTCACCCGCCTGTGGTCGAACACCGACGACCTGGACCGCAAGGTCGTCAAGGGCGTCCTCGGCGGCTCCTACGAGTGGCTGGAGCAGGGGGTCGTCGACCCGTCGGGCGACGGCCCGTGGATCGCCGACGCGACCCCCGGACCCTCGCAGCAGGACAACGTCCGCCGCCCCCTGAAGTAGCGATTCAGCGCAGTAGCGTTTCAGCAGTACTTGTCGCTCGGATCCCGCGTCGTCCAGGAGCAGGAGTCGACCTTGGCGCCACTCGCCCTGGTCAGCGTCGCCGTGTCACTGGTGTTGTTCCACACGTAGGCACGGCGGTTCTGGAACTTGTCCGACGCGGTGTCCGTGCCCCGGCCCGTGTGCACCTTCATCGTCTTGCGGGCGCCGATCCTGACGTCCTTGAAGACGTACCGGTGGTTGGAGGCGTCCTTCAGGATCCAGCCCTTGAGCGAGACGGCCGAGCCGCCGGTGTTCTTGATCTGCACCCACTCGGCGTTGAGGCTGGCGTTGGAGCGGTTGTCGCTGCCCGGGCTGTCGAACCAGACGTGGTAGATGGTCACACCGCCGGCCGCCTGGGCCGGGGTGCTGAGCACGGTGCCGGTGAGCAGCGCGGCGCCCGCGAGCGCGGGCAGGGCAGCACGTATCCGCGGAGTACGCATGAAGAGATCCCCCCTGGATCCGAATTGAGCCGTTCATCCGACGGCTCGACAGAAGTGTTATCACATGATCTTCACGTGAACCTCACAAAGGGAATTCCGCGTCATACGGCGCCAAGAACTGATAAGGCACCCGCGCGAGGGACGCGCTGTCCTCCGGGCCGCCGGTTGCGGCAACAATGGGGGGATGACCGACAGTCCCGCCAGTCCGGCACCCCTCGCGGACCCGCACCTCGTCTACGACCCGCTCCCGGGCGACGGCCCGAAGGACGTGGTGATCCTCGGCTCCACCGGATCCATCGGCACCCAGGCCATCGACCTCGTGCTGCGCAACCCCGACCGCTTCCGGGTCACCGCCCTGTCCGCCAACGGCGGCCGGGTCGCCCTCCTCGCCGAGCAGGCGCACCGGCTGCGGGTGCGGACCGTCGCGGTCGCCCGCGAGGACGTCGTACCGGCGCTGCGCGAGGCGCTGACGGGCCTGTACGGCACCGGTGAACCGCTCCCCGAGATCCTCGCCGGCCCCGACGCGGCCACGCACGTCGCCGCCTCCGAGTGCCACACCGTCCTCAACGGCATCACCGGCTCCATCGGCCTCGCGCCGACCCTCGCCGCCCTGGAGGCGGGCCGCACCCTCGCGCTCGCCAACAAGGAGTCGCTGATCGTCGGCGGCCCGCTGGTCAGGGCACTGGCCAAGCCGGGCCAGATCATCCCGGTCGACTCCGAGCACGCGGCGCTCTTCCAGTCGCTGGCGGCGGGGACCAGGGCCGACGTCCGGAAACTGGTCGTGACCGCCTCCGGCGGCCCCTTCCGCGGCCGTACGAAGGCCGAGCTGGCCGACGTCACCGTCGAGGACGCGCTCGCCCACCCCACCTGGGCGATGGGACCGGTCATCACGATCAACTCCGCGACCCTGGTGAACAAGGGGCTGGAAGTGATCGAGGCGCACCTCCTCTACGACATTCCCTTCGATCGCATTGAGGTGGTCGTACACCCGCAGTCGTATGTCCACTCGATGGTTGAGTTCACGGACGGATCCACGATCGCGCAGGCGACGCCCCCCGACATGCGTGGGCCGATCGCCATCGGTCTCGGCTGGCCCGAACGGGTCCCGGACGCGGCGCCCGCCTTCGACTGGAGCAAGGCGTCCACCTGGGAGTTCTTCCCGCTGGACAACGAGGCCTTCCCGTCCGTGAACCTCGCCCGGCACGTCGGAGAGCTCGCGGGCACCGCCCCGGCGGTGTTCAATGCGGCCAACGAGGAGTGCGTCGAGGCCTTCCGGACCGGTCTGCTTCCCTTCAACGGGATCATGGAGACCGTCACCCGGGTGGTCGAGGAGCACGGCAGCCCGCGTACGGGAACTTCGCTCACCGTGTCGGACGTCCTCGAAGCGGAGACCTGGGCACGGGCCCGGGCCCGGGAACTGACAGCACAGAAGGCGACCGCGGAGGCGCGTGCATGACAGCCCTGATGATGATCCTCGGCATAGTCGTCTTCGTGATCGGCCTGCTGGTCTCGATCGCCTGGCACGAGCTGGGCCACCTCTCCACCGCCAAGCTCTTCGGCATCCGCGTCCCGCAGTACATGGTCGGCTTCGGCCCGACCATCTGGTCGCGGCGCAAGGGCGACACGGAGTACGGCATCAAGGCCATCCCGGCCGGCGGCTACATCCGCATGATCGGCATGTTCCCGCCCGGCGCGGACGGCCGGGTCACCGCCCGCTCCACCTCGCCCTGGCGCAGCATGATCGAGGACGCCCGCTCGGCCGCCTTCGAGGAACTCCAGGAGGGCGACGAGAGCCGCCTCTTCTACACGCGCGCTCCCTGGAAGCGCGTGATCGTGATGTTCGCGGGCCCCTTCATGAACCTGGTCCTCGCCGTCGCCCTCTTCCTCACCGTCCTGATGGGCTTCGGCATCAGCCAGCAGACCACCACGGTCAGCACGGTCTCCCAGTGCGTGATCGCGCAGAGCCAGAACCGCGACACCTGCAAGAAGACCGACGCGGCCTCCCCGGCCGCCGCCGCGGGCCTCAAGGCGGGCGACAAGATCCTCTCCTTCAACGGGGTGGCCACCACCAGCTGGAACCAGCTCTCCGACCTGATCCGCGCCACCCCCGGCAAGGACGTCGCGATCGTCGTCGACCGCAAGGGCCAGGACGTCACCCTGCACGCGAAGATCGCCACCAACCAGGTCGCCAAGAAGGACTCCAGCGGCCAGATCGTCCAGGGCCAGTACGTCACCGCCGGCTTCCTCGGCTTCAGCGCCGCGACCGGCATCGTCCACCAGGACTTCGGCGAGTCGGTGACCTGGATGGGCGACCGCCTCGGCGAGGCCGTCGACTCCATCGCGGGCCTGCCCGGCAAGATCCCGGCCCTGTGGGACGCGGCCTTCGACGGCGCCCCCCGCCAGCCGGACTCCCCGATGGGCGTGGTCGGCGCGGCCCGCGTCGGCGGCGAGATCTTCACCCTGGACATCCCGCCCACCCAGCAGCTGGCCATGGCACTGATGCTGGTGGCGGGCTTCAACCTCTCCCTGTTCCTCTTCAACATGCTCCCGCTGCTCCCGCTGGACGGCGGCCACATCGCCGGTGCCCTGTGGGAGTCCCTGCGCCGCAACCTGGCAAGGGTCCTCCGCCGCCCGGACCCCGGCCCGTTCGACGTGGCGAAGCTGATGCCGGTGGCTTATGTGGTGGCGGGGGTGTTCGTCTGCTTCACGATCCTCGTCCTGATCGCCGACGTGGTTAACCCGGTGAAAATCTCGTAGCCATACGACGTTCGAAGCGGCCCGGAACACTCTGTTCCGGGCCGCTTCCATTGAGTGGGTTTACGGGTGGGGGATGTGCTCGCCCCTGTGCCGGTGCCGTAATCTCGAAGCCTGGAACCCGCTTCGGACGGGACCTGGACCTAGATCCACGACTTGGGGTTGCACAGCAGATGACTGCGATTTCTCTCGGCATGCCGTCCGTTCCGACCAAGCTCGCCGAGCGCCGGAAGAGCCGGCAGATCCAGGTCGGCTCCGTGGCGGTCGGCGGAGACGCCCCGGTCTCGGTCCAGTCGATGACCACGACCCGCACGTCCGACATCGGCGCGACCCTCCAGCAGATCGCCGAGCTGACGGCGTCCGGCTGCCAGATCGTCCGGGTCGCCTGCCCGACCCAGGACGACGCGGACGCCCTCGCGACCATCGCCCGCAAGTCGCAGATCCCGGTGATCGCGGACATCCACTTCCAGCCGAAGTACGTCTTCGCCGCGATCGAGGCGGGCTGCGCCGCCGTCCGCGTCAACCCGGGCAACATCAAGCAGTTCGACGACAAGGTCAAGGAGATCGCGGCGGCCGCGAAGGACCACGGCACCCCGATCCGCATCGGCGTGAACGCCGGCTCCCTGGACCGCCGGCTGCTCCAGAAGTACGGCAAGGCGACGCCCGAGGCCCTGGTCGAGTCGGCCCTGTGGGAGGCGTCCCTCTTCGAGGAGCACGACTTCCGGGAGATCAAGATCTCCGTCAAGCACAACGACCCGGTCGTGATGATCGAGGCGTACCGCCAGCTCGCCGCCCAGTGCGACTACCCGCTCCACCTCGGCGTCACGGAGGCGGGCCCGGCCTTCCAGGGCACGATCAAGTCGGCCGTCGCCTTCGGCGCGCTCCTGTCCCAGGGCATCGGCGACACGATCCGCGTCTCCCTCTCCGCGCCTCCGGTCGAGGAGGTCAAGGTCGGCAACCAGATCCTGGAGTCCCTCAACCTCAAGCAGCGCGGCCTGGAGATCGTCTCCTGCCCGTCCTGCGGCCGCGCCCAGGTCGACGTCTACAAGCTCGCCGAAGAGGTCACGGCCGGCCTCACCGGCATGGAGGTCCCCCTCCGCGTCGCGGTCATGGGCTGCGTCGTCAACGGCCCCGGCGAGGCCCGCGAGGCCGACCTCGGCGTCGCCTCCGGCAACGGCAAGGGCCAGATCTTCGTCAAGGGCGAGGTCATCAAGACGGTCCCGGAGTCCAAGATCGTCGAAACCCTCATCGAGGAGGCCATGAAGCTGGCCGAACAGATGGAGGCGGAGGGCGTGGCGTCGGGCGAGCCGACGATCGCAGTCGCGGGCTGAGCACAGTCCCCGGGCGCCGGGGGAAGGTTGTTTCCGCCCCCGCCGCCCCTACCCATCCCATCCCCAAGGGGCTGCACCCCTCTGATCCGGCCCGCGGCTTCGCTTCGACAGGAAGCTGAGCCTCTTCGCTCCCGCCGGGGCTAGCACCCCGCAAGGGCCGCGGGCCTGTTTCGATGTGCGGCTGTCGCCCAGGACGAGCGCCCCGAAAGGGGCGCGGGGAACTGCGCGGCCAGCCACACACGACCGGTACGCGCGACCGGGCAACCCCTCCCGAGCTCATGGGCGCTTGACAGCGGGGGCCTGGGGGCGGCAGCCCCCAGGGGCAAGGGGACTGCAGCAGACGGCAACCTACAAGCCAGCGGCAACCCACACGAGGCAGCACGGCTCAGCCTCCGCAGGTACAGTGCGGAGATCAGCAGAACTCCTCAGCGTGAGGCCCCGCACGTGTTGACGCAGACCACCTCACGGGTGCTCGAACCGAGTGACCTGGACGCCGCGCTCGCCGTACTCGACCGCGAGCCGGTCACGAACGCCTTCGTGACCTCACGCGTCCAGGTGGCCGGCCTCGACCCCTGGCGCCTCGGCGGCGAGATGTGGGGCTGGTACGAGGACGGCATGCTCACGTCCCTCTGCTACGCCGGCGCCAACCTCGTTCCGATCTGCGCCACCCCGCGCGCGATCCGGGCCTTCGCCGACCGGGCCCGCCGGGCCGGCCGCCGCTGCTCCTCGATCGTGGGCCCCTCCGAGTCCACCGCCCAGCTGTGGCGCCTCCTGGAACCGCACTGGGGCCCGGCCCGAGAGGTCCGCGGCCACCAGCCCCTGATGGTCACCGAGCGCATGCCCGCCGACATCGCCCCCGATCCCTACGTCCGCCGCATCCGCAAGGACGAGATGGAAGCGATCATGCCGGCGTGCGTGGCGATGTTCACGGAGGAGGTGGGCGTCTCCCCGATGGCCGGCGACGGTGGCCTCCTCTACCAGGCGAGGGTGGCCGAACTCGTAGGCTCCGGGCGCTCGTTCGCCCGGCTCGACGAGAACGGCAAGGTGGTCTTCAAGGCGGAGATCGGCGCGGCGACGGCGGAGGCCTGCCAGATCCAGGGCGTCTGGGTGGCCCCCGAGTACCGGGGCAGGGGCCTGGCGGCCCCGGGGATGGCAGCGGTCCTCCGCTACGCACTGGCGGACGTGGCCCCGGTGGTCAGCCTCTACGTCAACGACTTCAACACGGCGGCGAGAAGGACGTACTTGAGGGTGGGCTTCCAGGAGGTCGGCGCGTTCATGAGCGTTCTGTTCTGACCGTTCGCTACGACAACCGGAAGCCCCTGTACCCTCCCCCTCATGGACCTCGTGATCGGCCCCCTGGACCTCCCCTCCCATGTAGACGAGGCCCTGGCAGTCCAGGCGATCGCCTTCGGCCTGGGCCCCGACGAGGTAGCGGTCCGCCGTCAGATCGTCCTGCGGCACATGCAGTACCCCGGGGCAAGGGCCCTCGGCGCGACGGCCGAAGGCCACCTCGTCGGCTTCGTCTACGGCATGCCGAACAGCCGCACCCACTGGTGGTCCACCGTCGTTGAGCCCTACCTCCGCGCCCAGGGCCACGCCGACTGGCTCGACAGTTCCTTCGTCATCACCGAGCTGCATGTGCACCCCCGCTACCAGAACCGCGGTATCGGCCGCCGCCTGATCACGTTGATCACCGACAGCGCCGCCGAGCCCCGTTCGATCCTCTCCGCGATCGACACCGACAGCCCGGCCCGCGGCCTCTACCACTCCCTCGGCTACGTCGACCTCGCCCGCCAGGTCCACTTCCCCAGCGCCCCGAAGCCGTACGCCGTCATGGGCGCCCCCCTGCCGCTGCGCCGCAGATGATCCGGCCGCCGTTAACGGATTTCCACCGGCACAGCAAGCCCGGCTAACCTCCTAGCCATCAACCTTTCCCGGCAGGAGTACGAGAACCATGGCGAACGCACCGGTCCAACGCATGTCCCAGTTGCTGGCGAAGACGCTGCGTGACGACCCGGCGGACGCCGAGGTCCTCAGCCACAAGCTTCTCGTCCGCGCGGGCTACGTCCGCCGTACGGCGGCCGGGATCTGGTCGTGGCTGCCGCTCGGCCTGAAGGTGCTGTCCAACATCGAGCGGGTCGTCCGCGAGGAGATGGACGCGATCGGCGCCCAGGAGGTGCTGCTCCCGGCCATCCTGCCCCGGGAGCCGTACGAGGCGACCGGCCGCTGGGAGGAGTACGGCGCCGAGCTGTTCCGCCTCCAGGACCGCAAGGGCGGCGACTACCTCCTCGGCCCCACCCACGAGGAGATCTTCACCCTGCTGGTGAAGGACCAGGCGTCGTCGTACAAGGACCTGCCCGTCATCCTCTACCAGATCCAGAACAAGTACCGGGACGAGGCCCGCCCGCGCGCCGGCATCCTGCGCGGCCGCGAGTTCCTCATGAAGGACTCCTACTCCTTCGACCTGGACGACGACGGCCTCGCCCACTCCTACGCCCTGCACCGCCAGGCCTACCAGCGGATCTTCGAGCGCCTCGGCCTCGACTACCGCATCTGCGCGGCCACCGCCGGCGCCATGGGCGGCTCGAAGTCGGAGGAGTTCCTGGCCCCGGCCGAGGCCGGCGAGGACACCTTCGCCGACTGCCCGAACTGCGACTTCGCGGCGAACACCGAGGCGATCACGTACGAGCTGAAGCCGGTGGACGCCACCGGTGTGCCCGCGCTCGAGGAGATCCCGACCCCGGACACCCCGACCATCGAGACCCTCGCCGCGCACCTCGGTGTCCAGGCCTCGGACACCCTGAAGAACCTCCTGGTGAAGGTCGACGGCGAGATCGTGGCCGTCGGTGTCCCGGGCGACCGCGAGGTCGACATGGACAAGGTCGAGGCGCACTTCGCCCCGGCCGCCGTCGAGCTGGTCACCGAGTCCGACTTCGCGGGCCGTCCCGACCTGGTCCGCGGCTACGTCGGCCCGCAGGGCCTCGGCGAGAAGCTGAAGTACATCGCCGACCCGCGGGTGGCCCCCGGCACCGCCTGGATCACCGGCGCCAACAAGGAGGGCATGCACGCGAAGAACGTGGTGTCCGGCCGTGACTTCGAGGTCGACGAGTTCGTCGACGTCGTCGTGGTGAAGGACGGCGACCCGTGCCCGAAGTGCGGCACCGGCCTGAAGCTGGACCGCGCCATCGAGATCGGCCACATCTTCCAGCTGGGCCGCAAGTACGCCGACGCCCTCAAGCTCGACGTCCTCGGCCAGAACGGCAAGCCGGTCCGCGTCACCATGGGTTCCTACGGCATCGGCGTCTCCCGTGCCGTCGCCGCCCTCGCCGAGCAGACCGCCGACGAGCACGGCCTGGTCTGGCCCCGCGAGGTCGCCCCGGCCGATGTGCACGTCGTCGCCGCGGGCAAGGCCCTGCAGACCGAACTCGCCCTGGAGGTCTCCGAGAAGCTGCGGGCGGCCGGCCTGCGCGTCCTGGTCGACGACAGGGCCGGGGTCTCCCCGGGCGTGAAGTTCACGGACGCGGAGCTCATCGGCGTACCGCAGATCCTGGTCGCGGGCCGCCGCTCCGGCGAGGGTGTCCTGGAGCTCAAGGACCGCAAGTCGGGCGAGCGCGAGGAGCTGACGGTCGACGAGGCGATCACCCGCCTGACCGCCAACTGATTTCAACTCCCTCTGCGGGGGCCGCCGGTGACCCACCGGCGGCCCCCGCGTCTTTTCAGGAACGTCTCAGACAGTTCTTCCGATCCATATGGGAGCCTCACAGACTTCTCTCAGGCCGATACCCGAACGTAATGCGTGACAGAGAGTCACGCAGGAGGGGATCGGTCATGACCGAGAGAGTGCAGGGCACGCGGCAAGGAGATCGGCCGGGGGATCGGCAGGGGGAGCGGGGCGCGGCCGCTGCGGTCCGCCGGGGCACCCGGCGCACAGCGGCCCTGGCGGCGGCGGTCACGCTCGCCGCGGCGGCCGGGGTGTTCGCCCTGGTCGGCACGATGCAGTCGGACGCCGAGACGACGGCGAGCGGCAGCGGTACGACGTCGAGCAGCACCAGCTCCTCCGGGAACAGCTCCGGCTCGACGAGCACGGACAGCTCCTCGTCCTCGACCTCGACCTCCAAGTCGTCCGACTCGTCCAGCTCCTCCAGCCCGTCCAGCTCCACAAGCTCCTCCAGCTCGTCGAGTTCGTCGAGTTCTTCGAGTTCCTCGAACTCCTCCTCGGACCTCCAGTCCTCCTCCGACGGACTCACCTCCGGCAGCGGCTCCTCCGACTCCACCTCGGGGGCGTCATGACCACCACCGCCCTCCGCACCACGGCCGCCACCGAATGGCGCGCCCTGGGCACCACCGTCCGTCTGGTCGTCACCGACACCGCCCTGCTGGACTCGTGCAACCTGCTCCTCGCCCGTCAGCTCGCCGAGGTGGACGCGGCCTGCAGCCGGTTCCGCGCCGACTCCGAACTGGCCGCCCTCGACACCGCCCACGGCCGTCCGGTCCGGGTCAGCCCGCTGCTCGCCGAGGCCCTCGCCGTCGCCCTGCGCGCGGCCGAGGCGACGGACGGCGCGGTGGACCCCACGGTCGGCTCGGCGATGGACGCGATCGGCTACGACCGCGACTTCACCCTCGTCCGCGAGGACGACCGCCCGGTCTCCCTGCGCGTCCGCCGCGCCCCCGGCTGGCGCAGGGTCACCCTCGACCGGGAGACCGGCACGGTCACCGTCCCCGAGGGCGTCCGCCTCGACCTGGGCGCCACCGCCAAGGCCTGGGCCGCCGACCGGGCCGCGAAGATGCTGGCCGACGCGGCCGGCTGCGGCGTGCTGGTGAGCCTCGGCGGCGACACGGCAGTCGCCGGCGAGCCCCCGGCGGGCGGCTGGCAGATCCGCGTCCAGGACATCACCGGGCCGGTCGGGGAGACGCCCGCGCAGGGGTCGTACGACACCGTCGGGCTGCGCTCCGGCGGCCTCGCCACCTCCGGTACCACCGCCCGCCGCTGGCAGCGCGGCGGC
The DNA here is from genome assembly GCF_040652235.1 of Streptomyces sp. NPDC048277. NCBI lineage: Bacteria > Bacillati > Actinomycetota > Actinomycetes > Kitasatosporales > Streptomycetaceae > Streptomyces > Streptomyces sp. NPDC048277. The sequence goes on along the minus strand of NZ_JBEZLQ010000013.1, from coordinate 20,923 downwards.
TACGACCTCCACCACATCGTCGATCCGCGCACCGGCCTGCCGGTCCGCTCCCCGTGGCGCACGGTCTCGGTGGCCGCAGTGAGCTGCGCCGACGCCAACGCGGCGACCACGGCGGCCCTGGTCAAGGGCGCGGGCGCGGAACGCTGGCTGACCCGCCTCGGCCTCCCCGCCCGCCTGGTGGCGCACAACGGCACGGTCGTCACGACCCCCGGCTGGCCCGCCCCCCTCGCGGCCCTGGAGGCGGCGGCATGACCTCCGAGACCCTCTGGTACGCCAACCGGGCCACCGGCGCCGTCTGCCTGGTCCTCTTCACGGTCGTCGTCCTGCTCGGCATCGCCGTCCGCCTGCGCACCCGCCTCCCCGGTCTGCCCCGCTTCGGCACGGTCACCCTCCACCGCACCCTCTCCCTGTCCGCGACCGCCTTCCTGGCCCTGCACATCGCGGTGGCGGTCATCGACAGCTACGTCAACATCACGGTCCTCGACGCCCTCGTCCCCTTCGTCTCCGACTACCAGCCGCTCTGGCTCGGCCTGGGCACGGTCGCCTTCGACCTGATGCTCGCGGTCCTGGTCACCAGCCTCCTGCGCGACCGACTCGGCCACCGCGCCTGGCGGGCCGTGCACTGGCTGGCGTACGCCTCCTGGCCGGTCGCCCTCGTCCACGGCATCGGCATCGGCACGGACGCCGGCACCGACTGGATGACCTGGCTGACCGTGGCCTGCGTGGCGACGGTGATCACCGCCTTCGCCCTGCGCACCGCGCAGGCCGTCCGTACCTCCCGCCAGACCCCCGCCGCACTCCTGCACACCGAAGGGGCCCACTGATGACCACGCTCTTCACGGATGTCTACATGTCCCCACGCCTGCTGGCCCCCGGCGGCACCCCGGCCGACCTCGCCACGCACGAACAGCGCTACGGCCCCCTCGCGTACGGCGCTCCGGCCGCCCTCCTGCGCACGCTCGCCGAATCCGGCCTCACCGGACGGGGCGGGGCGGGCTTCCCGGCGTACCGCAAGTTCGTCGCGGTCGCCGACGCGGCCCGCCGCACCGAGCGCGCACCGGTCGTCGTCGCGAACGGCGCGGAGAGCGAACCGGCCAGCCACAAGGACAAGACCCTTCTGCACCTCTCACCCCATCTGGTCCTGGACGGGCTGCAGTTGGCGGCCGAGGCGATCGGCGCGGAGGAGGCCTACCTCGCCGTCGAGGACGGCGCCTCCTACCTGGAGTCGGCCATCGCCCAGCGCCGTGATCCGGTACGGGTGCAGGTCGTACGACTGCCCGCCCGCTTCCTCTCCGGCCAGGCCTCGGCCCTCGTCCAGTACCTCTCCGGCGGCCCGGCCCGCCCCACCCACCCGAACCCGCCGGTCCGCGAACGCGGGGTGCGCCGCGCCCCCACCCTGGTCCAGAACGTCGAGACCCTGGCCCACCTGGCCCTGATAGCCCGCTACGGCGCGGAGTGGTTCCGCTCGGCGGGTACCCCCGCCGAACCCGGCAGCATCCTGTGCACCCTGCATGTCCCGGGCCGCGAAGCCCGGGTCGTGGAAGCCCCGTTCGGCATGACGGTCGGCCGGCTCCTCCCGCTGGAGGGCGCGTCCGCCGCCCTGATCGGCGGCTACCACGGCACCTGGATCCCGGCCGCGGAGGCCGCCCGGGTCCCCCTGTCCTCCGCGTACCTGGGAGCGGGCGTCCTGGCCGCCCTCCCCGCCGACCGCTGCGGCCTGACCGAAACCGCCCGCGTCCTGCGCTACCTGGCGCTGCAGTCGGCGGGCCAGTGCGGCCCCTGCCTCAACGGCCTCCCGCGCATGGCCGCGGCCTTCCAGACCCTGGCCACGCCGGGCCCCCAGGGCACCACCCGCACGGACATCTCCCGCTGGGCGGGCCTGGTGGAGGGCAGAGGCGCCTGCCACCACCCCGACGGCACGATCCGCCTGGTCCGCAGCGCCCTCACGACGTTCACGACGGAACTCGACGCCCACGCGCACGGCCACTGCACCGCGACCGACCGCACCCCGCTGCTCCCCGTACCGACCGAGAGGATCTGACATGGAACAGCACATAGACATCGACTGGACGTCCTGCCAGGGCCACGGCCTGTGCGCGGAACTCCTCCCGGAACACATCACCCTGGACGAATGGGGCTACCCACTGGTCGACGGCCGCCCCATCCCACCCCGCACAAGGAAACGGGCGCGCAGAGCGGCGGCGGACTGCCCGGTCCTGGCCTTGAAACTGAGGGAGGGCTGAGCGCCCCTTCAGGGGCGCGGGGAACTGCGCGCCCAGCCCCCACGCACCCGCACCCAAAACCGTCAGACCCACCCGGCGAATTCGAGCAACAGCTCCGCATCCCTCGGCCGCCCCACACGCCGCGCCCGCACACCCGACTCGACCGCACGGAACAGCGTCCACCCCCGCAGCCGCTCCTGGTCGACCTCCAGGGACTCCGCGAGCCGCTTGATCCGCCGCCGCGTGATGGACGCCCCGGAGGGGGACGCGATCAGATCCTCGACCCGGTCCCGTACGAGCCGCGCCAGATCGAACGCACACTCCCCGACCACGGGATCCGGCCCCACGGCCAGCCACGGCAGCCGCTCCCCGGCCAGCACCTTGCTCTGCCGGAACGTGCCGTGCAGCAGCCGCCGCTCGGGCGGTGAGACCAGCAACTCCTCCCGAGCCGCGATCGCCGCCTCCACCAACGGCGCCACGTCGGCGTCGCCGGCCGCCCGGGCCATCGCCGCCGCCTGCCGGCCCGTGCGCTCCGCCACGGTCTCGAAGACCGGCCCCTGCGGCGGCTCCACCCAGAGCCGTCGCAGCGTCCCCGCCGCCTCCAGGAGCGCCTTCGCCTCGGGCAGCGACCGTACCGAGACCTCCGGATGCAGCCGCTCCAGCAGCAGCACCCCGGCGGCCGCGTCGGCCTCCAGCAGCTGCACCGCGCCCAGCCCGCCCCAGTGCGCCAGTGCGGCGGCCTCGCTCTCCGGCCGGGCCCGTCGAGGGGCCAGCTTCAGTACGGCCGGTGTGCCGTCCACCCGCCGTACCAACAGGACGACACTGCTGCGGCCGCCCGGCACCTGAACCCGCTCCACGGTCAACTCGCGTAGCGCGACGGCCTGTTCCACCGCTCCCGGCAGCTTCGCCAGCCACTCGTCACCGTCCGGCGCCGTCTCACCGAGCGCCTTCACCAGGCGCCGCGGCGGTTCGAAAGCCATACGCGAGTCGTTCCCTTCCTGCTCTGAATCCTGCTCTAGGGAGTTGCCGAAGCCGAAGGCGAGGCCGACCCACCGGCCACTCCCGCCCCCGCCGTCGCGGCCGCCCGTTCGGCGAGCCCAGGGAAGGCTACGCTCTCCCCGCTCCACCGCACCGCCCGCACCGCGGCCTCCCGCAGCGCCCCGGCCGCCGACCCGCGCCGCTCGCCGGAGGACGCCCGGACCAGGTCGGAGTAGACGTCGGCCACCCGCTCCTCCAACTCGGCGGCGAGCCGTACGGCCGTCGCCGAGTCGGTCACCGCGAACGGCAGCGCGTACGCGGCACTCGCGGCCACGGGCCGACCGCCCAGGTCCCGTACCTCGCGGACCAGCGCGTCCCGGCGGGCCCGGTGCGCGTCGTACGCCGAGCGTGCCTCGGCCTGCCGCTGCGCACCGATCCGGCCGCCGACGACGCCGTACCCGTACACCGCCGCGTGCTCCGCCGCCAGCGCCGCCTGGAGCGCGGTCAGCACCCCGGCCTCGGCCTTGTCGCTCACTTGCCACCCTCCGTCAGCAGGTACGCGTGTCCGGCCCCGGCCGCCGCCACCCCGGCCAGCAGCCGCGCCAGCTCGCCCGGTACGTCCAGCAGCGCCTTGGCCCGCTGGTCGGCGAGGGTCCGCTCGGCGGTGGCCAGGGAGGCGAGCGCGGACTTCTCGTCGGCCGGGACCGCGGGGGAGGAGGCCGACACGGACGGCGAGGCGGTCGCCGATCCCGTTGCGGACCCTGTCGGTGTGGGCGAAGCCGCGCCCTCCTCGAACGCCGCGGCGTGCGCCGCCACCTGTGCCCGCAGCGGCCGCAGCCGCTCCGCGAGCGTCGGATGGGCGGCGAGGACGGCGTCGTACTGCCGGAGCAGGCCCCGGCTGTCCCGGGCCGCACGCGCGCGTGCCCGTGCGGAGACCGACGGGCTGCCGCCGCTGCCGGCGGAGTCGGGGCGGGTGGAGCAGCCCGCCAGCACGGCGACCGAGGCCGCCGAAACGATCAGGCTCCTTCTGCGTACTCCCGAGGGGGTACGCGACGGCGGGGGGAACGACACTGCAGACGTCCTCGGGGGGGCTGGATACGAAGAAAAACGAAAGGGAAAGCGCAAGGAAAAGGGCAGGGACGGACCCGCCCGTGATCACCGTACCCGCGCACCTGTCCGACGCCACTCATCGGCACCGCCCGTACCCAGGTGGACGGCAACACACCTCACGACCCGATACCCTTTGACCAGACACGCGACCCATCCCACAACAGCACACGCGGCCGAGGAGTCACCCGGATGAGCACCACCCAGAGCGAGAGGCTGCGAGAGCTCCTGGAACCGCTCGTCACCTCCCAGGGCCTGGATCTGGAAGAGATCGCCGTGGACTCCGTCGGACGCAAGCGAGTGCTGCGCGTCGTCGTCGACTCCGACGCCGGAGCGGACCTGGACCAGATCGCCGATGTGAGCCGTGAGCTCTCGGCGAAGCTCGACGAGACCGACGCGATGGGCGAGGCGGAGTACACCCTCGAGGTCGGCACCCCGGGCGCGGAGCGACCCCTCAAGGAGCACCGGCACTATGTGCGGGCCGTGGAGCGCCTGGTGAGGTTCCAGCTGACCGAGGGCGGGGAACTGGTCGCGAGAATCCTGGACGTCGACGACGAGGGCCTCGACCTGGAGGTGCCCGGCGTCAAGGGCCGCAAGGCCACCACCCGCAGACTCGCCTTCGCCGACATCGACAGGGCGCGCGTCCAGGTCGAGTTCAACCGCAAGGACAAGAACGAGAAGGAAGAGGAGGCGTAGCCGTGGACATCGACATGAGTGCCCTGCGGGGCTTGGTTCGGGAGAAGGAGATCTCCTTCGACCTGCTGGTCGAGGCGATCGAGTCGGCCCTCCTCATCGCCTACCACCGCACCGAGGGAAGCCGCCGACACGCGCGCGTGGAGCTCAACCGGGAGACCGGGCATGTGACCGTGTGGGCGAAGGAGGACCCCGAGGACCTGGAGGAGGGGCAGGAGCCGCGCGAGTTCGACGACACCCCGTCGGGCTTCGGGCGGATCGCCGCCACCACCGCCAAGCAGGTGATCCTGCAGCGGCTGCGGGACGCCGAGGACGACGCCACGCTCGGTGAGTACGCCGGGCGCGAGGGCGACATCGTCACCGGTGTGGTCCAGCAGGGCCGCGACCCGAAGAACGTGCTCGTCGACATCGGCAAGCTGGAGGCCATCCTGCCGGTGCAGGAGCAGGTGCCCGGCGAGACGTACCAGCACGGTCTGCGGCTGCGGTCGTACGTCGTCCGGGTGGCGAAGGGTGTCCGCGGGCCGTCCGTGACGCTGTCCCGCACGCACCCGAACCTAGTGAAGAAGCTCTTCGCGCTGGAGGTGCCGGAGATCGCCGACGGGTCGGTCGAGATCGCCGCCATCGCCCGCGAGGCCGGTCACCGGACGAAGATCGCGGTCCGCTCCACCCGTTCGGGTCTGAACGCCAAGGGCGCCTGTATCGGCCCCATGGGCGGCCGGGTCCGCAACGTCATGGGCGAGCTGAACGGCGAGAAGATCGACATCGTCGACTGGTCGGACGACCCGGCCGAGATGGTGGCGAACGCGCTGTCCCCGGCCCGCGTCTCCAAGGTCGAGGTCGTGGACCTGGCGTCCCGCTCCGCCCGGGTGACCGTGCCGGACTACCAGCTGTCGCTGGCGATCGGCAAAGAGGGACAGAACGCCCGTCTCGCCGCCCGGCTCACCGGCTGGCGCATCGACATCCGACCGGACACCGAACAGGTGTCCGAGTAGATCACCGGGCGGATGACGCCGCTCCTCGTCCCGGGTTCACTCGGACGAGGGGAATAGTTCCAAGCCGCAGGTCGCTTGGATTACGACAACGGCCGTTCGATCTTTGCCCCGAAGGGGTGAGGTCGGTGCGGGGAGGTAGACTTAGCGGTGTCTGGCCGGACGCGTGCCCGCGCATGCCCTGAGCGCACCTGTGTGGGGTGCAGGCAGCGAGCGGCCAAGACCGAACTGCTGCGGATCGTGGCGGTCGAGGACGAATGTGTCCCCGATCCTCGCGGTACGCTGCCCGGCCGGGGTGCATATGTACACCCCGTCCAGGTCTGTCTGGACCAGGCGGTACGCCGCCGGGCACTCCCGCGGGCGCTGCGCGCCCCGGGCCCGCTCGACGTAAAGGCGTTGCGCCGGTACGTCGAGCAGTAACACCGTAAGAAGCGTCGCGCGGAACGTCCGTGCGGCTCTGGTACCCCGCGAGTTGGAAGTAGGTCGAGATTGCGATGAGCACTCGATGAGCACGCGATGAGTACGCCCATGAAGTAGCGACGGTCCGGACGCACCCGGACCTAAAAGGAGCGAAGTGGCTAAGGTCCGGGTATACGAACTCGCCAAGGAGTTCGGGGTTGAGAGCAAGGTCGTCATGGCCAAGCTCCAGGAACTCGGTGAATTCGTCCGTTCGGCGTCTTCGACCATCGAAGCGCCCGTTGTACGCAAGCTGACCGACGCCCTCCAGGGCGGCGGCAGCGGCAAGCCCGCCCCGCGCAAGGCGGCCCCCAAGCCCGGCGCGCCCTCTCCGGCGCAGTCGGCCCGTCCGGGTGCCCCGAAGCCGGGTGCCCCTCGTCCGGCTGCCCCGCAGCCTGCCGCCCCGGCCGCGCCCGCGGCTCCGGTGGCGCCCGCCGCCGCGGCACCCGCCGCCCCGGCTCCGGTCACCCCCGCGCCGGCCGCCTCCGGCCCGCGTCCGGGTCCCCGGCCCGCCCCGCGTCCGGCTCCGGCCGCGCCCGAGTTCACGGCCCCGCCGGCGCCTCCGGCCGCCGCGGCGCCGAGCCCGGCCGCCGCGCAGGGTCCGCGTCCCGGTGGCCAGGGTCCGCGTCCGGGTCAGGGTGCCCCGCGCCCCGGTGGCCGTCCGGCCCCCGGTCAGCGTGATGCCCGTCCGGGTCAGGGTGCCCCGCGCCCCGGTGGCCAGGGCCAGCGTCCGGGCGGTGCCCGTCCGGCCGGTCCGCGTCCGGGCAACAACCCCTTCACGTCCGGTGGCTCCACCGGCATGGCCCGTCCGCAGGCCCCGCGCCCGCAGGGCGGTCCGCGCCCGGGTGGCCCCGGTGCCCCCGGCGCCGGTCCCCGTCCGCAGGCGCCCGGCGCCCAGGGCGGCGGTCCGCGTCCCCAGGCTCCCGGCGGTTCCCGTCCGAGCCCGTCCGGCATGCCCCGCCCGCAGGGCGGTCCGCGTCCCGGTGGCGGCTCCGCGGGTCCGCGCCCGAACCCCGGCATGATGCCGCAGCGTCCCGCTGCCGGCCCGCGTCCCGGCCCCGGTGGCGGCGGTCGCGGTCCCGGCGGTGCGGGTCGTCCCGGTGGCGGCGCCGGTCGTCCCGGTGGTGGCGGCGGCTTCGCCGGTCGTCCCGGCGGTGCCGGTGGCGGCGCCCGTCCCGGTGGTGGCGGCGGCTTCGCCGGTCGTCCCGGTGGCGGTGGCCCCGGCGGCGGTGGCGGCGGCTTCGGCGGCGGTCCCGGTGGTGGCGGCGGCGGTCGTCCCGGCTTCGGCGGTCGTCCCGGCGGTCCCGGCGGCCGTGGTGGCACGCAGGGCGCCTTCGGCCGTCCCGGCGGTCCGGCGCGTCGCGGTCGCAAGTCGAAGCGGCAGCGTCGCCAGGAGTACGAGGCCATGCAGGCCCCGAGCGTCGGCGGCGTGATGCTGCCGCGCGGCGGCGGCGAGACCATCCGTCTCTCCCGCGGCGCGTCGCTCACCGACTTCGCGGAGAAGATCAACGCCAACCCGGCGTCCCTCGTCGCGGTCATGATGAACCTCGGCGAGATGGTCACGGCCACGCAGTCCGTCTCCGACGAGACGCTCCAGCTCCTCGCCGGCGAGATGAACTACCAGGTTCAGATCGTCAGCCCGGAGGAGGAGGACCGCGAGCTGCTCGAGTCCTTCGACATCGAGTTCGGCGAGGACGAGGGCGACGAGGAGGACCTGGTGGTCCGCCCGCCGGTCGTCACCGTCATGGGTCACGTCGACCACGGTAAGACCCGACTGCTCGACGCCATCCGCAAGACGAACGTCATCGCGGGCGAGGCCGGCGGCATCACCCAGCACATCGGTGCCTACCAGGTCTCGACGCAGGTCAACGACGAGGACCGCGCGATCACCTTCATCGACACCCCGGGTCACGAGGCGTTCACCGCCATGCGTGCCCGTGGTGCCCGGTCGACGGACATCGCGATCCTGGTCGTCGCGGCCAACGACGGCGTCATGCCGCAGACGGTCGAGGCGCTCAACCACGCCAAGGCGGCCGACGTCCCGATCGTCGTCGCGGTCAACAAGATCGACGTCGAGGGCGCCGACCCGACCAAGGTGCGCGGTCAGCTGACCGAGTACGGCCTGGTGGCCGAGGAGTACGGCGGCGACACGATGTTCGTCGACATCTCCGCCAAGCAGGGTCTGCACATCGACTCGCTGCTGGAGGCCGTGGTCCTCACCGCGGACGCCTCGCTCGACCTGCGGGCCAACCCGCACCAGGACGCGCAGGGTATCTCCATCGAGTCCCGCCTCGACCGCGGCCGCGGTGCCGTGGCGACGGTCCTCGTCCAGCGAGGCACGCTGCGGGTCGGCGACACGATGGTCGTGGGCGACGCCTACGGTCGCGTCCGCGCCATGCTCGACGACAACGGCAACAACGTCGCCGAGGCCGGCCCCTCCACGCCGGTCCAGGTCCTGGGTCTGACCAACGTCCCGGGCGCCGGCGACAACTTCCTCGTGGTCGAGGAGGACCGTACGGCCCGCCAGATCGCGGAGAAGCGTGCGGCGCGCGAGCGCAACGCGGCCTTCGCGAAGCGCACGCGCCGCGTGTCCCTGGAGGACCTGGACAAGGTGCTCAAGGCCGGCGAGATCCAGCAGCTCAACCTCATCATCAAGGGTGACGCTTCTGGTTCCGTCGAGGCCCTGGAGTCCTCCCTGCTCCAGCTGGACGTCGGCGAAGAGGTCGACATCCGCGTCCTGCACCGCGGCGTCGGTGCGGTCACGGAGTCCGACATCGACCTGGCGATGGGCTCCGACGCCATCGTGATCGGCTTCAACGTCCGCGCGGCCGGCCGCGCGGCGCAGATGGCCGAGCGCGAGGGTGTGGACGTCCGGTACTACTCGGTCATCTACCAGGCGATCGAGGAGATCGAGGCGGCCCTGAAGGGCATGCTCAAGCCGGAGTACGAGGAGGTCGAGCTCGGTACGGCGGAGATCCGCGAGGTCTTCAAGTCGTCCAAGCTGGGCAACATCGCCGGTGTCCTCATCCGCTCGGGCGAGGTCAAGCGCAACACGAAGGCCCGCCTCGTCCGCGACGGCAAGGTCATCGCGGAGAACCTCAACATCGAGGGCCTGCGCCGCTTCAAGGACGACGTCACCGAGATCCGCGAAGGCTACGAGGGTGGTATCAACCTCGGAAACTTCAACGACATCAAGATCGACGACGTCATCGCGACGTACGAGATGCGCGAGAAGCCGCGGGTGTAAGCCCTGCGGTGGGTGCCGGCCGACGGTACTTCGGTACCGTCGGCCGGCACTTTTCCCGCCGGCCGACAGGAACCGCCATGGGCTCCGCCCCTGGCGGGGTCCGGGGTGGCGCCCCGTGCCAGGCACCGCGGTGCACGGCGGGGTAAAACCCCGTCGAGCCTCCGGCCGGGTCGGGGTACGGTCTTGGCAAGGCCATCGATCCCGTACCGGCGGGTTAACCGGATACATACATGTACGTGGGGACCCTGTCCTTCGACCTCCTCCTCGGCGACATCCACTCGCTCAAGGAGAAGCGCTCCGTCGTCCGCCCGATCGTCGCCGAACTCCAGCGGAAGTACGCCGTGAGCGCGGCCGAGGTGGACCACCTGGACCTTCACCGCAGGGCCGGTATCGGCCTTGCCATGGTCTCCGGCGACGCCGCGCACCTGACGGACGTGCTCGACCGGTGCGAACGGCTGGTCGCCGGCCGCCCCGAGGTGGAACTGCTGTCCGTCCGACGGCGCTTCCACGGCGACGACGACTAGACCTGAGACTTGAGAACGACAAGAGGAAAGAACGGGAGACGGAGCAGTGGCCGACAACGCGCGGGCGAAAAGGCTGGCGGACCTCATCCGAGAGGTGGTGGCCCAGAAGCTGCAGCGCGGGATCAAGGACCCGCGGCTCGGCACCCACGTCACCATCACGGACACCCGGGTCACGGGTGACCTCAGGGAGGCGACCGTCTTCTACACGGTGTACGGCGACGAGGAGGAGCGGAAGGCGGCCGCCGCCGGTCTGGAGAGCGCCAAGGGCATTCTCCGGTCCGAGGTCGGCCGGGCCGCCGGCGTGAAGTTCACGCCGACCCTCGCCTTCGTCGCGGACGCCCTCCCGGACACCGCCCGGAACATCGAGGACCTCCTCGACCGGGCGCGCCAGTCCGACGCGAAGGTCCGTGAGGCCTCCGCGGGCGCCGACTACGCCGGCGACGCCGACCCGTACAAGAAGCCGGGCGAAGACACCGCCGACGAGACGGACGACGCCACCGAATGACCAGCAAGCCCACCCCGCCCGACGGCCTTGTCATCGTCGACAAGCCGTCGGGCTTCACCTCGCACGACGTCGTCGCCAAGATGCGGGGCATCGCCCGCACCCGGCGCGTCGGGCACGCCGGCACCCTCGACCCCATGGCCACGGGCGTCCTCGTCCTCGGCATCGAGCGGGCGACCAAGCTCCTCGGGCACCTCGCCCTCACGGAGAAGGAGTACCTGGGGACCGTCCGCCTCGGGCAGAACACGCTCACGGACGACGCCGAGGGCGAGATCGCCTCGTCCACCGACGCCTCCAAGGTCACCCGCGAGGCCATCGACACCGGCATCGCCAAACTGACCGGCACCATCATGCAGGTGCCGTCCAAGGTCAGCGCCATCAAGATCGACGGCGTACGGTCGTACAAGCGCGCCCGCGAGGGCGAGGAGTTCGAGATCCCGGCCCGCCCGGTGACCGTCTCCTCCTTCGCCGTGTACGACGTCCGGGACGCCGTCGCCGAGGACGGCACCCCCGTCCTCGACCTGGTCGTCTCGGTCGTCTGCTCCTCCGGCACCTACATCCGCGCCCTCGCCCGCGACCTGGGCGCGGACCTGGGCGTCGGCGGCCACCTCACCGCACTGCGCCGGACGCGCGTCGGACCGTACAAGCTGGACTCCGCGCGCACCCTCGACCAGCTCCAGCGGGAACTGACCGTGATGCCGATCGCCGAGGCGGCCGATGCCGCCTTCCGGCGCTGGGACGTCGACGCCAAGCGGGCCCGGCTGCTCCTCAACGGCGTACGCCTGGAGATGCCCGAGGAGTACGCGGGCGCCGGTTCCGTCGCGGTGTTCGACCCCGAGGGACGCCTCCTCGCGCTCGTCGAGGAGCAGAAGGGCAAGGCCAAGAGCCTCGCCGTGTTCGGCTGAGCCGCACGGTGTGCCCGTGGAGCGGCGACCACGGGGTCTGGCGCCGCCGCCGCTCCACGGTCCCCCCTCGGTTCCCCCACCCCTAGGGTGTATCCACCCGCTCCGGGCTATTCACCCGACCGAGCAGGCGCTCGGAGTGAACCGGGGGAGCGGAAGGGGGCGCGTTCGCAGCCCACTCTGTCCCGCTGATCATTTCGCGCCTACCGTCGACAACAGGGCACGGGTGCACGGGCGGGGAGGTTCGAACATGGCGGGACGGGGCCCGCGGACCGGGAGCGGTCGCCGAACGGCGGACGGTACGCGGGAGGCGCGGCAGGAGACGGGACCGGAGCCGGACGAGCGGCTGGTCCGGGTCCGCGACCTCGCCGGACGCCCGCGCGGCACCGGCTTCCTGGCCGACCACCACGGGACGCTCATCACCAGCCACGAGGCCGTCGACGGCCTGGCCCGGATCGTGCTGCAGGCGGCCGGGGACCGTACCTGTGTGGTCGGCCCGGACGCGGTCACCCCGCTGCCGGCCCTCGACCTGGCCCTGATCCGCACCGAGGGCCTCGGCGTGGACCCGCTCCCGATCACCGTACGAGAGCGCATCCCGGCCGGCGCCTATGTACGCATCGCCGCCGACCGCTGGCGCGAGGCCCGGGTACTGGCCGCGACCCAGGTGACGTACACCGCCACCGACCGCTTCCATCTCATCGACGACGCGCTGGAGTTGGCGATCGGCACGGCGGGCCGCGACGCCCTGCGCCTGGGCGGCGGAGCGGCCGGCGGCCCGGTACTGGACGCGGAGACCGGCGCGGTCCTGGCCGTCCTCGGCACGGCCCTCCGGTCCGGCCAACGCGACGCGGGCTTCGCGGTCCCCCTCCACCACCCCGACAGCGCCCCCCTGACCGCCCTGCTGACCCGCAACGCGGCAACGGTCCCGTCCTACGGCATCGACCTCAACCTGGCAGGCATCCTGGAACTGACAGCCACATCGGTAGCCCAGGACGGCCCCCAGGGTGCCCTGGTCGGCTACGCGGGCCGCATGTCAACGCCCCGCACTGGAGCGCCCCAAAGGGGCGCGGGGAACTGCGCGACCAGCCACAACGCACCCGCAGCCCCAGTGGCACCTGCAGCCGCACTCTCGGCGGAACACACCGACCCCGTGCAACCCGTGGAACGAGCAGCAACCTCAAGGGAGCTGTCGGCCTTCGCCGAAGGCACCCGCACCGACAACACCCCCGGAACGGTCCTGGCCCTCGTCGGCACCCCCGGCACCGGCCGCACCACAGAACTCGCCGCCCTGGCCGCCCGCCGCACCCGCGAAGCGAACCCCGCTCCCACCCTCTGGCTACGCGGCGCCGACCTCAAGGACGCCGACGCCTCCGTGGCCGACGCGGCCCGCCGCACCCTGGAACGCGCGGTGCGGATCGTCGCCGCCTCCCGCTCCCAACTCCCCGGCGACCTCGGCGAACTCACCGTCGAACGGCTGGCCCGCGTCGCCGCCCGAGCCGGACGCCCGCTCCTCCTCCTGCTGGACGGCCCCGAGGAGATGCCCCCGGTCCTCGCCCACCGACTGCCGGCCTGGACCGCGGGCACCGCGGACTGGCTCCGCGACACCGGCGCCCGCCTCCTCGTGGCCTGCCGCGAGGAGTACTGGGAGCACGCCGGCACCGAGTTCCCGCCCGACCTGCTCCACGGGGCCGGCGAACCGCCCTGCGTCCGGCTGACCGACCTCACCCCCGACGAAGCCCGCCGCGCCCGCTCCCGCCACGGCATCCCCGACGGCGTCCTCACCGACCGCGACGCCCGCCACCCCCTCACCCTGCGCCTGCTCGCCGAGATCCGCGCCGCCCTCCCGGGCACCCCGGCCGGGCCCCCGATCGACCGGCACGACGTCTTCGCCGCCCACCTCGACCTGATGTGCCTGCGCATCGCGGTCCGGCTGGCCGCCGAGAACGGCCTGCGCGGTACGGCCGTACGACGGCTCGCCGCCCGCGTCTCCGGCCAGGTGCACGAGGCCGCCCGGCGCAGCCTCGGGCCCGGGCAGGGGGAGCTGGACCGGGAGTCGTTCGAGTCGGTGTTCCCCTGGGGCTCCGTCCCGGCCCACCTCGGCGCCGGCTCCGGCTGGGCCTCCGCCGTACTCACCGAGGGCCTGCTGGTGCCCGCCGGCAGCGGCTACCGCTTCGCCCACGAGGAGCTCGCCGACTGGATCCAGGGCATGCACCTGGACCTGGACGAGGCACTGGACGCCCTCGTCCACCGCCCCCGCGTTCCCCGGGGTGCCCACCCCCCGCCCGTCCCGCACCACAGGATCGGCCCGGTCGTCCAGGCCCTGCTGCTCCTCGACCGCCAGCACGGACCGGCCCGACTCGCCCCACGGCTCCTGGAGTTGGCGCACGCCCTCGACCTCGACCCCGGTTCCTGGTGGGCCGCGCGGCTGCTCGCCCAGACCCTGCTGCGGCTGCCCGACGCCACTCGGTACACCGACGTGCTGCGACTGCTCGCCGACCGGGTCGTCGGGCGGCGGCGCACCGCACCCGCCGAGTTCGGGCCGGACTTCTGGACCGCCCTCGCCCTGCCCGAGACCGAACGCTTCGACCTGCTGCGGCGGTTGGTGCTCACGGACGAGCCCCTGCCGGAGACCACGGGCCCCGGGCGCTTCGGAGCCCGGCCGACGCCAGCGGGGGCCGAGAAGGCCGACGGCACGCTCCCGCGCTACCTGGACGCCGTCGCCCGGCTGCTCGCCGCCGACCCCACCGCCGTACAGCCGTACCTGACCCGGTGGTTCGACGACGAGCGGCCGTTGCCCGCGATGCCGCACGCCACCGTGGCGACCGCGGCGCAGGCGCTGCTGCACACCCATCGGCACCGGGCACTGGACGACCTGACCGAGGTGCTGGTCGACTCCGCGCACCGCCGGGGCGACGAACTGCTCGCCGTACTCGCCGAGGACGAGCCGTCCGCGGTGTGCCGGGCCGTCGACCGCTGGGCGCACGACGACCGCCCGGCCCGCCGGGTGGCCGCCGTGGCCCACGGACTGCGCGCTGCCCCGCACGTCCGCAGCGAGCCCGACCGCCAACTGCTCCGTTACGCCGCGCTCGCCCTGCTCGCCCGTCCCGCCGACTGCAGCCTGCACGGCGGCGCCCTCGCCCTCCTGGTCCGGGACCCGGCGACCCGCGCCCGCCATCTCCCGCAGGCACTACGGCACTTCACCACCGGCGATCCCCAGCTGGCACCCGCCGCCCTGGTCCCCGCCCTGGCCACCCACCCCGAGGAGGTCCTGGCGGCCTACCGCGCCCGGCTGCGCGGACCGGACGCCGGACAGGTGCTGCGCAGCCTCGCCGACGTCACCACGTTCACCCTCGCCCAGCGGGTCACCGCACTGGTCCTGGAGGCCGCCGCACTGCGGCCCGAGCTCGCCGGGCAGGTGGCCGGGTTCGTCGAGCGCCGTCTCGACCAGGGAGCCGAGGCCCGCGCCGGCCTCCTGCCGCTGGTCACCGGGCTGCTCGACAACGGCCCCGAGCCGGTGCGGGCGGCCCTGGCGACCGTGCTCGGCGCGGCCGGCACCCCCGCCTCACGCCCGCTGCGCCGGGAACTGCTGGAGTTCCTGCTCGCCCATGAACGGGACCCGGGCGTCCTCGACGCGCTGCTGCACGCGGCCGCCGTCCAGCGCGAGGACGACGGCGACGGGATGCGTGAGCTGGTCCGGCGCACCGGGCTGCTGCTGGTCCGCACCCCGGACGGCGCGACCCGTTTCGACCGCGGACTGGTCGATCTCGGCCGGCATGTGCCCGGATTCGCCGCCCTGATGGCCCGCTGGCTCACCGACACCCCGGAGGAATGGGCCGCGGTGGTGGGGCCGAGCACCCGGCGGATGCTGGGGAACCTGGCGGGCGTCCGGGTGCCCGCATGAGGGGGCGGGTGCGTGCGCCCGGTCACAGCGACCGTGCCGGTGTGAGCCGAGTGCAGCAAACATGGCACCCTTAGACCTGCGTAAGAGGGACAACCGACACGGGTTCGAGGAGCGGACACAGTGCAGCGCTGGCGTGGCTTGGAGGACATCCCCGAGGACTGGGGGCGCAGCGTCGTCACCATCGGTTCCTATGACGGGGTGCACCGCGGTCACCAGCTGATCATCCGGCATGCCGTGGACCGCGCCCGTGAGCTGGGCATCCCGGCCGTCGTCGTCACCTTCGACCCGCATCCCAGCGAGGTCGTCCGCCCCGGCAGCCACCCGCCGCTGCTCGCCCCGCACCACACCCGCGCCGAGCTGATGGCGGACCTGGGCGTGGACGCGGTGCTGATCCTCCCCTTCACCACCGAGTTCTCGAAGCTGTCGGCCGCCGACTTCGTGGTGAAGGTCCTGGTCGACAAGCTGCACGCCAAGGCCGTCGTCGAGGGCCCGAACTTCCGCTTCGGCCACAAGGCCGCGGGCAACGTCGAGTTCCTCACCGAGCAGGGCAAGGTGTACGACTTCGAGGTCGAGGTCGTCGACCTGTACGTGCGCGGCGAGGCGGGCGGCGGCGAGCCGTTCTCCTCGACCCTGACCCGCCGCCTGGTCGCCGAGGGCGACATGGCGGGCGCCCGCGAGATCCTGGGCCGCCCGCACCGGGTGGAGGGCGTGGTCGTCCGCGGCGCCCAGCGCGGCCGCGAACTCGGCTTCCCGACAGCCAACGTCGAGACGCTCCCGCACACCGCCATCCCCGCCGACGGCGTCTACGCCGGTTTCCTGCACGCCCAGGGCGAGACGATGCCGGCCGCGATCTCCGTCGGCACGAACCCCCAGTTCGACGGCACCGAGCGCACGGTGGAGGCATACGCCATCGACCGCGTCGGCCTCGACCTGTACGGCCTGCACGTCGCCGTCGACTTCCTGGCCTACGTCCGCGGCCAGGCCAGGTTCGACTCCCTCGACGCCCTGCTGGAGCAGATGGCCGAGGACGTCAAGCGCTGCCGGGAGCTGGTGGCGGCGGAAGAAGCCTGATCCACAGAGCTTGATACGCCGAAGGGCGGCCGGTGCGGTGAGGCACCGGCCGCCCTTCGGCGTTTCGGTCACTGCTGCGGTGGCTGTCCCTGCGGGGGCTGCGGCTGCTGAGGTGCCTGCCCCGGTGCCTGCTCCGGTGCCTGGGGGTGGGGCGGCTGCGGGGCCTGCGGGAAGCCGTAGCCGCCGCCGGGCGGGGCCGGGGGAGCGGCGGGGGGCTGCGCGCCGGCGTCGGCCTGCGGATAGCCGTAGCCCGGCTGTGGCTGCGGCTGTGCGGGATACGGCTGTCCCGGCTGCGGCGGGTAGGGCGGTTGGGCGGCGGGCTGCGGCTGACCCTGGTGGCCGTACAGGTCCTGCTGCGGGGGCTGTCCCTGCTGGGGCGGATACGGCTGCTGCGGGTACGGCTGCCCGGGTGCGTACGGCTGCGGCTGTCCGGGCGCGTAGGGCTGCGGGCCGGGCAGCGGCTGGCCCGGCATCGGCGGGGCGGCGACCGGCGGCGGGTTGCCGTCGCTCGTCCACAGGCCGTGCATCTGCTGGTGCCGTACGAAGTCCTCGGCGACCATCGCGGCGAGGTTGAAGTACGCCTCGCGCACCTTCGGCCGCATCATGTCGAGGTCCACCTCGGCACCGGCGGACAGGTGCTCGTCGAAGGGGACGACCACGACACCCCGGCAGCGCGTCTCGAAGTGCTGCACGATGTCCTCGACCTTGATCATCTTGCCGGTCTCGCGGACCCCGGAGATCACGGTGATGGACCGCGACACCAGGTCGGAGTACCCGTGCGCGGACAGCCAGTCCAGCGTCGTACTCGCGCTGCTCGCACCGTCCACCGACGGCGTCGAGATGATGATCAGCTGGTCGGCGAGGTCGAGCACCCCGCGCATGGCGCTGTAGAGGAGACCGGTGCCGGAGTCGGTGAGGATGATCGGGTACTGCTTGCCGAGGACGTCGATCGCGCGCCGGTAGTCCTCGTCGTTGAACGTGGTCGAGACGGCCGGGTCGACGTCGTTGGCGATGATCTCCAGGCCGGAGGGCGCCTGGGACGTGAACCGCCGGATGTCCATGTAGGAGTTGAGGTACGGGATCGCCTGGACGAGGTCACGGATGGTGGCCCCGGTCTCCCGGCGCACCCGGCGGCCGAGCGTGCCGGCGTCCGGGTTGGCGTCGATGGCGAGGATCTTGTCCTGGCGCTCGGTGGCGAGCGTGGAGCCGAGCGCGGTGGTCGTGGTCGTCTTGCCGACACCGCCCTTGAGGCTGATCACCGCTATCCGGTAGCAGGAGAGCACCGGCGTGCGGATCAGCTCCAGCTTCCGCTGCCGCTCGGCCTCCTCCTTCTTACCGCCGATCTTGAACCGGGAGGACGCGGCGGCGGGCCGGCCGCTCTTCGCCTTCTGCTTCTTGTTGTTGAGCAGCCGGTCGGAGGACAGCTCCACGGCGGCGGTGTAACCCAGCGGTGCGGCACCGGGGTTGGTCATCTGCCGCTGGTCGTGCTGGATCGGCTGCGGCCAGGCGGCACCGGCACGCGGGTCGACCGGGGGCTGGGGGGCCTGCGGCGCCTGCTGCGGTGCCTGCTCGGGCTGAGGGGCCTGGGCGGGCTGGGCGGCGCGCGGGTCCTGGGGAGCCTGCGGCTGCGGGGCCTGCGGCGGGACGGCGGCACCGGGCTGCGGGAAGCCGTAGCCACCGGGCTGGGCCGGGGGCACCGGGGGCTGCGCACCGGGCTGCGGGAAGCCGTAGCCACTGGGCGCGGGCGCCTGGGGCACGGGGGCGCCGGGATAGCCGTAACCGCCCTGTACGTCGGGGGCCGGGGGCTGGGCACCGGGGTGCGGGAAGCCGTAACCGTCCGGTGCCTGCGGCGGGACCGGCGCGCCGGGCTGCGGGAAGCCGTAGCCGCCCTGTGCGTCGGGCGTGGGGGGCTGTGGCGCCGGGGGCTGCTGCGGGGCGTACGGCCGGCCGGGCGGCGGGGGCGCGGGCTGGTTCCAGGCGGCGGGCGCGGGCTGCGGCGCCTGCGGCTGGAACGGCGGCTGCTGCCCGGGCACACCGGCCGGGCCCTGCGGGTGCGTCGGCTGCGGCTGACCGGGCGCCGGCTCCTGCGGCGCGGACTGGGCCGGCCACTGGGCGGCCGGTGCGGGCGCCGCGGGCTGGTAGGACGGCGGCAACGGCGGCACCGCGGCCGGCGGAGTCGGCGGGGGCGCCCAGGCGGTGGGCACGAGGTCCTCGGGAGCCGGGGGCGCGTCCTGCGGGGCGGGTGGTGCGGAGGGTACGACGTCCTGGGGCGCGGGGGGCGCGTCCTCGGGCGCGGCGGTGTCCTCGTCGGCTACGGCGCCGAGGGCGTCGCCGGTCTCGGCGCCCGCCTCGTCGTCCGCGCTGTCGGTGTCGGTGCCGGCGACCGTGTCCTGGGGCTGGTCCTCCTCGGTGTCGTCCACCGGGGCGGCTTCCTGGTCGGGCTCGTCCTCACCGTCGGCTTCGGCGGAGCGGGACTCGTCGCGCGGACCCTCGGCCCCGCCGTTCTCGTCGTCCTCGGAGCCGATCACGTCGATGGAGACGTGGACCGAGTCGTCCACGTCGGCCGGTGCGGACGACTCCGCCGCTTCCTCGACCTCGGAGGTCACCGGGAGCGCGACGACGTCGGCATCCGTGTCCTCTTCTTCAGCGGGGCCCTGCTCCGTGGCCTCGCCCCGGTCGGCGACAGCCTGCTCGGCGGCCTCGGTCATCTCCCGCTTCATGGCGACGGCGGAGAAACGCATCGTCGCCCCGCTCTCCAGGTCACCGTTGTCCGCCTCCAACTCCGGCTCGGGCTCCGGCGCCTGCTCCTCGGCGGCAGAACCCTGCGGCTCGAAACCGACCGGCAGCTTGGGCACGGCGCCCGGGCTGCCCACGGGCGGCGCGGCAGGCGCAGCCGGCGGCGCAGTGGGCGGCGCGGGTGGAGCGGCCGGCGCCCCCGCGTCCGCGCTCGGAGCCGGCGGCGTGAACGGCGCCCCCGGCGTCGAGGCGGGCGGCGGCGGGAAGGGCGCTCCGGGCGTCGCGGTCGGCGGCGGGGGGAAAGGGGCCCCCGGTGTTGACGCGGGCGCAGGAGTGAACGGTGCTCCGGGAGTTGACGCCGGAGGCGGAGTGAAGGGAGCCCCGGGCGTCGAAGCGGGCGCAGCCGTCGCCGGAGCACTCGGCGTCGCCGCAGCCGGAGGCGTGAACGGTGCACCGGGACTCGGCGCGGGCGGAGGTGTGAAGGGTGCGCCGGGAGTTGACGCAGCCGGAGGTGTGAAGGGTGCGCCGGGAGTTGACGCAGCCGGAGGTGTGAAGGGTGCGCCGGGAGTTGACGCAGCCGGAGGTGTGAACGGCGCTCCGGGATTCGATGCGGGCGGAGGTGTGAACGGCGCCCCCGGAGAGGACACGGGCGGCGGAGTGAACGGAGCACCAGGCCCCGCCGTTCCGCCCCGCTGCCCCTGCTGGGCGTGCGGAGGGGGAGTCAGCCCGGGGATCGGCGCACCCGGCGGGAACGGTGAACGCGGCTGGGCCGCAGGCGTCGTACCGGAGCCCGGGGCACCGGCGCCCGCCCCCGGCCCGCCCGCCGGACCGGACGCACCCGCGGGCCCCGAGGCGCCGGGATCCTCGGAACCGTCGGCCGCACCCGGACCGCCCGCCGCGTTCTGCGTGTACCAGGCGGGCGGCGCGTAGTCGATCGTGAACTCGCCCGTGATCTCGTTGAGGGACTCCGCGTCGGGCTGGTCATCGCCGGGTGTGGCCCAGCCCCCGCGGATCCCGTCCCGATCGCTGCTCACAGTTCCTCCTGGTGTGGTCGAGCACCCTCATGCCGTGCCGGCGCGACGACCATGTCGTGTCGTTCTCAGCATCCGTATTCGTTTGAGGTAGTCCGATCCACCGGCTCTCCCCCTCGGGACTCCGACGCCGTGTTCACGGTCCTGACGTCGCGTCCCCCTCCCAGCCTAATCACCGTGAGCCGCACCTCGGCAGGCCCGTCCGCTCTCGGTGGACGCCCACCTGGTCACACCCTGCCCGGAAGTGGTGTGCACGACCTTCGTGTTGTCGAACAATCGGTGAATAAAACAGGCAAGAAACGTCAGTTCGGGCCCCGGTCCAGGTGTGCACGGCAAACGCCGCACCCTTCCCGGAAGTTCGGCCGTACGCGCGGCGTGCAGCAGACAAGGAAGGGACCGTTCGGCGTGAAGAGCTGACCCGCGCGGGGCGGGCGCAGGGGGGTGCGGATGTGGGGGGGGGGGGGGGGGGGCGGGGGGGGGGCGGCCCGCCCCCCCGCGCGGGGGGGGGCGGCCCCCGCCGCCCCGCGGGGCCGCGCCCCCCGCTGCGGCTGGTTCGTCAGGTCC